>JAYGDO010000207.1:0-1820 GCA_046582885.1 Pirellulales bacterium
CATGAAGTAAAACAGCACGCCAATTACAATAAATGGAAATAAAACGCCGAGACCGCCCGGACCGCCGCCTTCTGCCAACGGTAACAGGCACAATTGCGATTGAAGCGGCACAGCCGTACTCCATAGCCAAGTGGAACATCATAGCCAAGTGGAACATCACCAACCGGGACAACCCCCTGTTCCCGATCACGAGAAAGGCCACCGCGTCAGCCGCAACTACCGGGGACGGACGCCGTAGCCGCCAGCGATCCGCGGGCTCCGGGCGAATTTGTAGCGGACGATCATAAATCTTTGCGCCACAACGGGCAAGGGCGGCTCGGCGAAACGCTCGGCACGGCCGCCGACGCCCGACTTGCGGGCTTTCTACTTTGCTTCGCCGTCGGTTGAGGTATCTCGAGAAGCGGATGACCAATTGGCCAGGTTGTCTCGCCAAAATTGCGAGAATAGCCCCCTTTCAATGGCGAGACGAGCGCCGGCCAACAGCCCCTGATAGTAGGTCAGGTTATGAATCGAGAGCAGTACCGGTCCCAGCATCTCTCCGGCGACAAACAGGTGCCGCAAATAAGCCCGACTGTGACCGCAGGCGGCACAGGGGCAGTCGGCTTGAAGCGGCCGCTGGTCACTGGCATAACACGCGTTGCGCAGACGTATGACGCCTTCGCCGGTGAACGCCTGTGCGTTGCGGCCATTACGGGTCGGCATGACGCAGTCGAACAAATCGACTCCCTCAGCGATCGACGCCAGCAGGTCTTCCGGGCGGCCGACTCCCATTAAATATCGGGGACGGTCAACCGGCAACGCCGCCAGTGTGCCCTGAAGCGTCTCTACCATTTCGTCGTGGCTTTCACCGACACTCAAGCCGCCCACCGCATATCCGTCGAAGCCCATCTTAGCCAGGGCCTGGGCGCAACGCAGGCGGGCGGAGTGGTCTAGGCCGCCTTGAACGATCCCAAACAGCGCCTGCCCGGCACGCGGCTTCACATCACGACAACGGGCGGCCCAGCGAATCGTGCGTTCGTTGGCGTCTGAAATCGCATCAGGATCGTTCGGCAGGCTGACCACATGATCCAGTGCCATCGCCACATCGGGACCCAAGTGCTGCTGAATTTCGACGGCCCGTTCCGGTGTAAGAAACAACCGCGATCCGTCAATGTGAGACTGAAACGAAGCGCCTTCCTCCGTGACCGTGGCCATCTGCGCCAAACTGAACAGCTGAAACCCGCCACTGTCTGTAAGGATCGGCCCTCGCCAGCCCATGAATTCGTGGAGCCCGCCCAAATCCCGCACTAACTCCGCGCCGGGCCGCAGCGCAAGATGGTAGGCATTGGCCAGCACCATTTCCGCGCCGGTTTCCACGATCTGATCGACCGTCAGGCCCTTGACGGTGCCCAGCGTTCCGACCGGCATGAAGGCCGGCATACGCACCGAGCCGTGCGGCGTCACCAGCGTGCTGCGACGGGCCGCAGTACCCGTGTCGAGATGTTCTACACGAAACTCGAAACCGGCGGCTTGCATCTCCGGCTCAATCGCCACGCAACTTCAAGTCGAGTGGCGTCAGCTTTTCACGGACTTCGTTCAAGCTCGTCACGCCGAAATTTTTGCATTCCAGCAGCTCGTCGCCGGTGCGCCGGAGCAACTCGCCAAACGAACTGATCCCCAGCCGAACCATGCACTTACGGGCGCGGACCGAAAGGTTCAACTCCGAAATCGGCCGATCGTGCGCGGCGCGGTCATCGTCGCTGAGAACTTCTGAATCATATTGCAGCGACTCCTGCCGCTGGTGTGAGAGTTCGCCGAGCCTCAAGCCCTTGGCACCCAGT
>JAYGDO010000264.1:0-2054 GCA_046582885.1 Pirellulales bacterium
GGTTTGTCCCGGGTGCGATAATACGGGACAAATCCCAACAGGTCGGCGTGCCGCCACGATGCCAACCGCTGCCGACCGTCGCCGGCCACAAAATCCGACGGCGCCAGCTCGATGCTTTGCGGTTTCCCGCCGCCGCGCAACTCGACGGCGGCGGTAAAACTCCGTTGTTTGCCGCGATAGGATCGAAAGAAGTTTTCCGTAACGACCACGACCAGCGGATTCGCTTCCTCTACGGTAAGGCTCATCGACAGCCTGTCACCTTCCCGGCCTCGCCATTTGCGGTCGCTGATCTTCCGGGTCCAGAACTGCCAATGGTGCGGATTGCCGCGATTCAGCCGGTACCAGTCGCGCCAGTCATTGGCGAAGTCGTCAATCACCCTTTCCGGCCCGTCGGTCGCCCGGACGTTCGCCTCGTTCAGTTGATCCGGCGTCGCCACCCGCAACTTGCTGCTGATGGCAAAGGTGTCCGTCGACTGTGCGAACGGCGGAATCTGGGCCTTGGCCAGGCGATAATGAATGTTGGCAAACACAAACAGAGGATCGTCTGTCGACATCACCGGCAGTTTGGCGGACCAGCCGTTCTCTCGCCGCAAGGTTTCGGCCGATCGCCAAAAACGCGCCTGCGGATCCGCGTCGATCGAGTAATACACGCGGGCGTGGCTTATCGGCATTGAGCCGTCCGCCACAACGAGGAATTCGGGCTGCCGATGCTCTGTGTTTAGCTTCAGCTGCGATCGAGGCGTAGCGGGAAACGGTACCCCCTTTTTCCGGTGCTGGTCGATCCACAACGGCCGGGCGATCGAAAAGGGGGGCGTAAAGCGATGATTTAAGTGCGGCGCAAAAGCGTATCGCACGTCTCGGCCAGCAATCAGTTCACCGGTACGATACGTGTCGTCCATGATCCCGTGAAAGTCGTTCGTCGCACCGAGCCACAGAAGCGGGCACTTGATGCGGGGCGCATAGGACTGAAATGCCAGCGTCGAACGAAATAAATTAAGATCTCCCTTCGGCACCTGTTTTTTTTGTTGCGGCAGCAACGGCCACCGGTACGTCCGAAATCCGGATCCGCCGACCGACGGCGCCGCGACTTTGACGCGGCGATCGGTGCCGGCCACATAGATCGTTAGATTTCCGCCCATCGAATGACCGTAGACACCCAACCGTTCGGGATCGACTTCCCGCTGGCGCTCTAAAAAGGTCAGTCCGCGGCGGGCGGCGATCGTCAGCAAATACCAATTGTTGTTGCGGGGCGACGGCCGGTCGTCGAGGTACTTTTTTCCCGGCAATAAGTTGGAATAACCGGAAACGTTATTTTGCGTCGGATCGACGGCGCCCCAGTCGGTGTTGGGGTCATTCCGTTCGGCATGCTCCATTTCGCGGCCGCCCCAGTTGATCGACAGGCACGCGTATCCGCGGCGGGCGTAGTACTCGACGGCGTGGAGAAATGCGCGCTGGCCGCCGCCATGCAGATGCAGCAATCCCGGCAGCCGCTGCTGGCCCCGGCGAAATCCGTAAAACGCCGCCATCCGCGAACGCGTTTGGTGGAACTTGCCAATCGTAAAGGTGACGTATTGAAATGTGATACCATCACGATCCCACTGCCGGATGACTTTGGCATCTAACGGTTCCTGCCGAGGATCGTAATCCGCCCACAGCGATTCAACATCACCGGGGATCTCTGCATCTCCGGGCATCTCTGCCGCCATGCCGGCGCCCGGAACCAACCCTGCCGCGGCACCGAAAAAAACGCCGAGCGAGCAGGCGAACGCGTAAACAGGATTTAGCTTCGGGGACATGGCGGCCTTCAATTCGAGCGCATGGTCGTCAACCGAAATCAATAAAACCGATCAGCGTACCACAGCTAATATACCAATGGCGGTCGAATCGCCGAGGCCGGATGAGACCAAATCGAAACGTGTCGCCACCTTCCGTGATACAACCCGCGGTGGCGGCACCAGTATTCAATGGCGTCCCGCACACTCCCGTCGAAAAAAGTCCCCCGGGGACTTTTTCTCCCGGCACGACAGCAGAGGCGGGCAGAATGTCACTCGATG
>JAYGDO010000164.1:0-8110 GCA_046582885.1 Pirellulales bacterium
AATCGAGCGCTTCAAATTCTTGGACACTCCGTTATCATAGACCCTCGCGCGGTAAAGCCAATCTATCGGAGAACTTCTCATGGACCAAAAGACGCTGTATCAGTACATCAAGCTGGGGATGAATCTCGAATATCTCAACGGTATCGGGACTATCTCCATTCTACTCGCCACCAGCATGGTCGGCTTTCCTAACCTGAATGTGAACCTGCCCGGCGCACGATATCCGGTGAAGAAAGTGATCGAGGTGATAGCCTCGCTGTTGCAGCAATTCAAAGATTTCGGTCTGGAAAAATCGCTTGCTGCCGCCGCGCCGTTGCAGCCGATACTTCAAGAAATGCAGCAATTCATGGCGCAAGTACCGACGGAACAACAACCGGGAATTACGCTGCTCGATCCATTCGCTGACCGGATCGTGGCAAACGTTAGGCAACTGCTGGTCGTTGTCCGCGGGGAAACTGGCGAAAAGGCGGTCGCTGACGATGCGGCCGCGGAAGAATAGACCGCTAAAAAAGGGGAAACGAAGGAGAATTAAAAGTAACCCCTCTTAGGCGGGCCATTTCCCGATCGGGCAATCCTCGTGCGGCATTTTGGCCTTCAGGTCTGTGAAGCAGCCGCACATTTGGCAGCGTATGCCTTCGTGGTGTTCGCAACCTTTGCACTTTTCCAACCGCGCCGCTTGCACTTCGGCAGTGGTTGTCTGGAATCCCGCCGCCGCAAACTGCGCCATCGACTTGGCGGCCGATGTGGCCATGCCGAACGCGCCGGGGCGGACCGATTGTGCGGTAGGGTCATCGGACATGGGCGACCAATTGGGTTGAGTGTGAATTCGCAAGTCTTATTCGAATTGTAGCTTTTGATTACGTGGCTCGCAAATTATCGCTCATTTCTCGGTGATCCCGAGGGAAGTCCGCTTGGAATCGTGGTTGGTGACACATCACTCTTTGGGGTGTGGTGCAGCGATAAGCAACACGGATGGCCCTCTAGAAGAATTCGCGGTACTGCTGCTTGAGGCACTGCAATCCCAATCGAATCGCGCCGACGTCGCCGCCGAAGGTTAGCAGACGGCAGTCGTTATCGACCGCGCGGGTGGAGAATTCAGGGTCTGCCGATACCGTGCCCCAGCATTTTCCATGACGCTGGCAGGCCACTTGAACCTGGCCGATTGCCTTCCAGAGTTTTTCGTGGTGAAACTGGCCGGTTACTCCCAACTCCTGAGACAGATCGGCGGGGCCAACGAATAACATGTCCACCTGGTCCAATGCTGCGATTGCTTCTGCGTCATGCAAGCTGGACACTGTTTCGATTTGGATTGCCACGAATTGATCGCGGTTTGCGTCTTCGGTCAGTTCGCCGATCGGTTTGAAGGTAAAATTCGCATCTGCGCCGCCGCTGTTTACCCCTCGCAAACCGTCCGGGGCGAATTTGCACCAGCGTATGAACTGTTCGGCATCGGCCACCGTCTCAACCCGCGCGGCCATCACGCCGTCGATCCCGGATTCCAGTGCCTGATTGACCAGCGAATAGTGTGTTGTCGGCAGCCGAACGAAACAGCCCAGGCCACGGGCGCGGCAAGCGAGATTGGCGACCGTGATCTGCTCGACGGTCAGCCCTGCATGTTCTTGGTCCAGCCAGATACCGTCGTATCCTTCGGCCAATCCAACCATCTCGACCAGTACCGGATGCGGCACACGGCCAACTGAAAACACGCGAATCAGCCGGTTCTCGGCGATCAATTTACGAAATATTCCTGGCATCGTTGTTGCCTTTGAAAGGGTAATAGCCAAACGTTCTCGTCAGCAGCAGTTTCTAATTTGCTGTTTGCGAGGTCAAGCACCGCTTTGAGGTACGCTGCGACCGCCGCGTTATTTGCGATTTTTCGATAAAAACAGCGAACCTTCCGGTAGTCCCGGTGTCCTGTGGGCGTCGGTTGTTTCGCGGAGGGGGTGCGATCTCTTCTCTGTCGCGAAGTACTTCTCGACGATATAATGGGCAATGGCGGTAGATTGTAGGTGACGGCCGGGTCGGCCTGTACCGTTTGCGGTCGTCATTACATATTTTTTCGTTTTTCTCTCCAACCGCGCGGCAGCGCAGGGAGTGATGTCATGGCAGTTTTCACGAGCCGTACACGCGATTTCGGTTTTGGCGACCTTAGCGTCCAGAACGTCTCCCGCGTCGTCCGTGATCATCTCCGCTCATGGCATTCGAGCTCGCGGCCGCATCCGACCGGCCAATCGATGGCCCGAGCCGGTGCGCCTGGCGCAATCCGCATGCCCGAGGCGGGCATTAAACGGATGCCCGGGCTCGCCGCGGCGGGACTTGAGCATGTGTGTTCAAGTCGTCTGCGGCCCGGCTGGCACCTCCGGCCCTCTCGCTAGACCCAGTCCACTTGTACCCGAAAACAAGTGAATTGAAACAAGCGAAAAGGGAAAGGCGAGCCGAGGTCTGTCGCGGAAGCCATCTGCGGCAAAGGGCTCGGCTTCTTTGCGGCACGTCCCCAGTCGGTGGCGGTTCCCACGGTGTTTTCGGTCCTCTCGACGGTTTTCCGCGAAGGACCGCAGAGCTTGAAACATTTGGATTTGGAGAAAAACGATGGTTACTCTTGTTCCGGAAGAAAAACAACTGCACGAGCAAACTTTGGCCGAGCTAGTAATCGCGGCCCAGGGTGATGACCGTGAGGCGTTTGGCCAATTGGTGGTGCGGTTCGAACGAACGGTCTACGGCATCGCCTTGCGCCGATTGGGCAACCACGCCGAAGCGCAAGAGTTGACCCAGGAGGTATTTGTGAAGGCCATGCAGCGGCTGTACCAGTTGCGCGAGCCTGTACGGTTTGGCGGCTGGCTGCGTAGCATTACCAACCGCATGGCGATTAACCGCGCAACGCGGCGCAAGCCGGTTGCCGTCACCGAGCCGGCGATCTTAGAAAATACCTGCATTTCGCCCGCCACGCCTCTCGACAACGTGCTTCAGCGCGAGCGCGCCGCGGAGGTTCGCGCCGGCCTCGGCCGGTTGCGTGTGCTAGACCGCGAAACGTTGGAGGCGTTTTACGTCCGAGGACAATCGCTGATCGAAATGAGCGATGAGTTCGAGTCGCCGATCGGTACGATCAAACGTCGACTACACGTGGCCCGCAAGCGGCTGGCGCAGGAATTGGAAAATCCCTGCTTGCTGTAGTAACGAAAAAGGTAGCCGTGCTGTGGCGAAGTCCGCAGGCGGCTACCTGCTCGGGGTAAAATCAAGTATTCTGCCCAGGATGTTTTACGGTCGCAGTTACCCTTGCCAGCGGTCCGGGGCCATGCTGGTCGTCTGGGTCGCGGTATTGGGATTGGGCTGCTCCGATCACCCAGCGGGCAAACCGACGGCGGCTGCGGTGGCTGAGGCGACGGTTGCGGTCATCGTCGATCGTGGCGACGACAAGGCAATCGCGGACGCCGAGATTGTCGGCTGGTCGCAGGGAATGACGGCGCTGGATGCCTTGGAAGCACTCAAATCGCGGGGGCTGAAAACTCGCACACGCGGCGGCGGCCCGACAGCATTTGTCGAAGCGATTGACGGTTTCGAAAATAGCGCGGCCAACAAAAACTGGATATATTTCGTGAACGACCACAAGGCGACCGCGGGTGCGGGAGTCTTCGTTTTAAAACCGGACGACGTCGTATTGTGGAAATATACTGACGAAGTAGAATAGCCCGTGCGGGCGGACTGCAATCATCCAGTTTTTTTGGAGACCAAAAATTGAACCGAAAGATCATCCGTCAGGCATTCGTCGTCGTCGGGCTTGTTAGTATCGGTGTCGTCGGACGGTTTCTGTTTTTGGAGACGCCGAATTTTTCGGCAACCGCGGCTGTCGCGGTTTTTGCGGGGTTCTATCTTTCCAAGCGGTCCACGGCACTCCTCGTGCCGGTGCTGGTGATGGCCCTGAGCAATCTGACCCTTGATTCTTATGATTCGGCGGGTGAAATGCTCGTTATTTACGCCGCGTTTGTGTTTCCCGCGGTGTTGAGCCACCATCTGCGGGAGGGGGCGTTTGAGAATCGGAAATTGAGCCGGCTGGGATTTGGCGTTTGCGCGGCCGCGCCGTCGATGGTCTTTTTTGTGACAACAAATTTCGCGGTCTGGGCCTTCAACGGGGTTTATCCGCACACGTCGGCCGGTTTAGTTGAGTGTTACGTTCAAGCGGCCCCGTTCTACCAGTACACGCTCGCCGGAGACGTACTTTGCACGTCCGCGATCTTTGGCAGCTATTTCCTTGCACGGCGGTGTATCACTGCGACCCGGACCGAGACACTTGTGGCCCGTCGCTAGTTAAGAAGAGGCCGTTCGTTAAGAAGACAAGCCACCGGCTTTCGACGCTTTCGCGTTAATTGTTCGTTTTGCCGGCTGGGGGGCCTTTCGGCGGCGCCTTCGCGTCCGGATCGACCAGCAAGTCGGCGTCGTCCGGGTCGGCGGTATCGCCCGAACTGATGAAGGCCTCAATCGTGTCGGCGCCGGTTTTTAATTTCGTCTCGGAAATTTGGCCGGTCGAGAATCCCTTCTTGACTTCCGTTAACTTCTTGTGCAACCGCTGCACGTAACCGTTCAACGCCGCGTCGGTCGCACCGACTCCGCCCCCTTCGTCACCACTCCCGTAGATTCCGGTCATGACGCTGTTCACTCGGGCCACAACGCGGCCGCGGGAAACACTCTGGCCGGGGCTGCTGGCCATGTAAATCTCCTCCCGACAAGCGTCGACCGCCAGCATGGCGAGTTGGTCAACCAGTTGTTTTGCACCGTTTTTTGGCGGCGCGGAGAGCTTGAGTTGGCCGAGCGCATCGCAGACCGCAACTTTTAGATCAAGCGGTCGTTTGGAATCCGCAATCACGGCCGTCAGTTGCTCGACCACCGATCCGTTATTGCCAAGAAAATGCAGCGTGCCGAGAATACCGACGGCCTGTTTTTGCAGCCAGAGGTAGCCGGCTTCCTGTCCGAGTTTTGGTTTCTCTGCGATAATTTTTAGCATCGCTGCGGCAGTCAGCGCTTGTGTCCCGGCATCGAGTTCAACACCGGCGGTCGGTCCTTCTTTTATGTGCCGTGCGATTCCGATCAGAGCGGCCACGCGCAAGTAGATCGGGACGTTTGGCGGTTCGGCGATTTTCTGAATCAGGGGAAGTCGCACGTCCGAATATGGTTTTGCCGGTTTGCCGGCCCGTGCCGCCTCGCTGTTGAGCATGCCGAGTATCAGAATGGCGTTGTATTTTGCCGCCGGATGAAAATCTTTGTCATTTTCAAATTTAGTGCCCGGGGGAATATTTACCGGCCGGCCGTCCAGACCGCGATATTGGGTTCCAACTCTCATAATGATACGCTCCCCACCCTGCGCAACCGCGCGTCGGGGACCATAGACAACGGCGAACATCATGTCGGTTGTCAGCTTATTGAGATGAGCGGTGATTTCTGGCGACTTCGCGCACTTGTCAAAATCCTCAAAGAACTCGTCCCGCAGTTTCGCGACGGTGCTCAAATTCTTCACGGACGTCATTCGGGCGAAGACGTGTTTCAAGTAGTAATCGGAAAACACCTGCAGATTACTCTCTAGCGGGTAGTTGGCGCTTCCTCTCAGGATTCCCGGTATCGTCGTATTTCCTTTGCGTCTAGCTCTGTCGTCCATCACCAGTTCCAGGTACTTAGGCTCGGTCGCCGCTACGGCTCCCTCTGCCGGTGCTTTGGCGGCAGGTTTCTCTTCCTGGCCCGACGACCGCAAAGCCGGGAACGTGCAGGTGCAAAGCAAGGCAAATGCCATGCAGCACCGCTGCGATACGCGACTCGACGACAAGAATTGGCGCGAAGTCATGGGCGAAGCCTCCTAATCGTTCCAGTCCAATGCTCGGATAAACCGCCGCCGCAAGAAAAGCGGCGATTGACGAGATTTGATCGGCAAAACACGATAGTGCCAGTGTACACTCGACCGTATGATACCAAGCTACTATCTTGCCGGCGACGTTGTCAAGGAAAGCCCTTTCTATTACTGCGATTTAGGGACAAGTTTCCCCGAAAAGCCTCTCGTTGATGACCCTGCTGTACTACGACGACACGTTTTTGAAACACGACACCGGGCGTCATCCCGAACGCGGTTTGCGGCTGCGCAGTGTGATCGGCCGTCTCCGCGAAACCGGATTGCTGGGGCGGTGCGATCGCGTCGATTGGGCATCGGCCAACGACCGGCAACTCGCTCGGGTGCACGACCTGGATTATGTAAGGTCTGTCCGTCAATTCGCCGCCGACGGTGGGGGCCGCATTGAGCGGGACACGGTCGTCGCTCCCGCTTCGTACGCTGTTGCGCAGCGGGCCGCCGGCGCGGTTTGCGATGCCGTCGACCGCGTCGTTGGCGGGGAGCATCGGCATGCCTTATGCCTGGTGCGACCGCCGGGACATCACGCGCTGCCCGCGAGTGCAATGGGATTTTGCCTGCTGAATAACATCGCGGTCGGCGCGTTGCAGGCGGTCCGTGAACTGCAGCTTGACCGCGTGCTCGTCATCGACTGGGATGTCCACCACGGCAACGGCACGCAGGACATGTTTTGGGAGAACGAGCAGGTCGCTTTTTTTTCGATTCACCGCTGGCCGTTTTATCCCGGCAGCGGCAGTGCGGACGAAACCGGTGCGGCCCGCGGACTTGGCGCCACGCGTAATCTGCCCGTGGAATTTGGCACGTCGCGCAGCGCGTATCTGCAGCGATTCGAAACGGAACTGATCGACTTTGCATCGCGCGTCAAGCCGCAGCTAGTCCTGGTCAGCGCCGGATTTGACAGCCATCGAGAAGATCCGGTCGGGTCGCTGGGCCTGGAGGTTGAAGACTTCGAGCAGTTGACCAAATTTGTGCTAGGCGTTGCCGACCAGTACGCCGCCGGCCGGTTGGTTAGCGTGTTGGAAGGCGGTTACAACCCTGACGTGTTAGCGCAATGTGTCGAGGTGCATCTGCGTGGTCTCCTCTAGTCAAACCATTCATCGGCCGGATCGAAATTCGGCAGCACGACGATCAGAACTTTCATTTTTCCGATCGCGCGGTGGCGGACGCCGGGAGGAATGACGATGCTCGTTCCCTGGCGGACGGGAATCAAGTCGTCGTCCAGTTGCATTTGCGCGCCGTCGAGGCATTCCAGAATGTAGTAGGTCTCGGTCAGTCGCTTGTGGTAGTGCAGTTTGGCGTCTTCGACGATATCCGTGACGTGGATCGTGCCGGGAAACTCGTCAATGTCGGCGAATGCTCGACGCGCGGTTCCGCACGGGCAGGAGACGCCGGCAATCTGCGAAAAATCGGCAGTCCGATAACTTCTCTTTTCGGCGTCAGTGCTCACTAGTGTTCTCGCGTCAAAACGAATTGGGTTAGTGAATTCAGCGATTGCGTTGCCGCCGACGTCGGCAGGTTTGACAGGCAGTCGCGGGCGGCTTGCGTGCGTTGACTAGCGCAATCCCTCGCGTATTCCAGCGACCCGGTTTCGCACATCCTCTGCAACAAGGTCGCCCGAGAGGCATTCGGCTGCTTGAGCAGTGCTTGAATCTGTTGCCGCTGGCTCGATTCGACGTTCGCTAACAGGTGGATCAGCGGTAGCGTCAATTTCGCTTGATCCAGATCCGTGCCCAGCGACTTTCCCGCCTGATGTTCTTCGCCCAACAGGTCGAGTAAGTCATCTGCAATTTGAAACGCGATCCCGATATGTTGCCCGAACTCGCGCAGTTGGAAGACGGTTGTAGAATTGGCGTCGGCGTAAAAAGCGCCCAGTTCGCAGCAACACGCACATAGTTCGGCGGTCTTGCCGCCGATGATTTCGAAATATCGTTGCTCGCTGATGTCGAAATCGCCGGAACTTTGTATCTGGCTCATCTCTCCTTCACAGACAATGTTCGTCGTACGGCCGATCCGTTGGCAGGCGTGAGTGCTTTCCAGCGTACTCGCTAAATAAAATGAATGCGAAAAAAGAAAATCACCAACCAACACGCTGGCCTGATTTCCAGCGCGCACATTCAACGTCTCGTGATGGCGGCGGACGGTCGCTTCATCGAGCACGTCGTCGTGCACCAACGTGGCCAAATGAATCATCTCCAGTACCGCAGCCAGCAACAGATGGTCTCGATT
>JAYGDO010000368.1:0-4329 GCA_046582885.1 Pirellulales bacterium
AGCGACTGCCACTGGGTTAGCAGCTCGCCGTTGCGACTAAGCTGTTTCTCATCCAAGCCATTTCGAACCGCCAAATCCCGTTGCTGGTCCGACGGAAAATTTGGAGAACACCACTGCTTCAACTTCCGATCACGCTGAACGTACAGACAAACCCGGTTTGAATTCGGTTTGAGCAACGGCGACGCAATCGGCATGGGCAGCTTCAGATCGCGATCCGGCTGCTTGTCTTCACGATCGTCAATGGCAATCTGCGGCACGTAAAAGGGTTCGTAAGCGAAATACGGCCACGCACTTTCTTCTGCAAACAATTCGACGAGGTAGCGGTCCATCCGCCGCAGTGCGAGCCGCACGTCGCCCTCGAAATCGGCCTGCAGAAACAGCGCCTCTTGATTGCGCTCCAGCTCCGTGGCCTTCATCGTCAGCCAGCCCATGCCGGCAAACGCGACCAGCAGGAAGCCGCCGAAAATCGCCCAAACGTGCAATGGTCGTTTCATGATCCGTTCGTCTGGTTCGCAAACATATAACCTTTACCCCGCACGGTCACAATGACTGACGGCTGCTCCGGGTCGTCTCGCAATTTCTCGCGAAGCCGCGCCACGTGCATATCGATCGTCCGCGTGGTAACTCCCTTAGGGCTGATTCGCCAAACGTTCGCCAGCAATTCATCTCGCGAGATAGCACGGCCGTGATTCGTCGCCAAATATCGCAGCAGTTCGATCTCGCGCGACGACAGATCGGTTTGTTCACCGTCGTCAAAACAAACTTGCTGTCGAGCAAAGTCCGCGCTGCCGCCCGGAACGCTCACCTGATGTACGTCGCTCGGGCGGCCTGGGCTGCGCCGCAGGACTGCCTCGACACGGGCCAGCAATTCCTTCACGCTGAAGGGCTTTACAACGTAATCGTCCGCCCCCAATTCCAGGCCTTCAACGCGATCCGACTCCTGGCCGAGCGCCGTGAGAATAATGACCGGCTGCGTGGGTCGCGATGCGCGCAGCTTGCGGAGGATGTCCAGTCCGCTCGTGCCGGGCAACACGAGATCCAACAGCAGCAGATCGTAGTCGCGCGACACAGCCATTTCCAATCCCGTGTCGCCATGGCCGGATTCGATCACTCCGAATCCGGCGAACGTCAATGCGTCGACAATGCCTTGGCGGATCGCCGCGTCATCCTCCACCGTTAATATCGTCGCCGTTGCCATCAATTCGCTCTCCGATCCCGATCACTCCTACGTTGGCGGTCGTAATCTCGCCGCGCAAAATACATCCATATAGTCTACGAGACGTTACCGTCGCTGACTGTAACCGCATTGTAACAGGCCGGTTCGCCGATCCGATCCCGCCGCCGCCGGTCTGCTACGAGCTGCTACAGGGCCGAAACTACTGCCTCTGCGGCCTGCGAGCGGTCCTGTCCCGCGGAATCGCCGACCGCGACTTCCACTCGGCGAGCCCCAACACAACGATTTCTCCCTCCCGCATGAACCGCCGGTGACGGGAGAGAACCTCGACGTTTTCCGGAAGATGAGGCCGCAATTCATCAACCTTGCGGGCATCGGTAATGACAAACGTTTTCCGGCCACGCCGAAACAGTGATGCGACCTGCTCCGGCTCCCTCAATAATTCAACCGGCTGCCGCGCATAAAACACCCAACTCGGCCGGAATGCCCGATAGGCCGATACCTGAATATCTCGATCGGCGGTTGTATCGATCGTCTCCAAAAGATCGCCCGCTATTTGATAAGGCTCGATCTGTTTGGTCACCCAGCCAAAACCACAAGCGAGAAATGCGATCGAAAGCGCGACAAACAAACCAACAGCCCGGCCGACCTGTCCGCGGGCGATTAGCACAAAGCAGGCAACGGCCGCGAGCAGCGGAATCAACCCGATCAGCCCCAGCTTGATTTCTCCGTTCATAAACGTGCTCCCGACCCACATCAGCCCGGCAATAAGTCCGACGGAGACGACTCCCAGAATCACAACCGGAAGTCGCTGCCAAGCGGCGCGGACCCGCGACGGCTCCCCCGACCAGCGGCAGAAAAAGGCGGCGGTGACAACCGCCAGCGCCGGATGGGTGGGTGTTACATAACTTGGAAGCTTCGTTCCCGCCAACGAAAAGAAAACGACGTAAACCAGAATCCAACAGAGCATGAGCAGATATCCCGCACCATTGTCGTCGCCTTCGCGCAGACAGCGGCCGGCACTGAAGATGGCCGGGACCAAGAACACCGACGCTGGAAAGAAGCCGACAAAGATCGACATCACGTGATAAAACGGCGGCCCGCCGTGACCCTCCATCGGCGACATGTAGCGACCGAGATTGTGCTTGAAAAGAAACCCCGCCGGCCATTCACCGCCGGTCTGCACACCGACCGCGACGTACCAAGGCAGCGCCACGGCGGCGACAACGATCAGCGCCGTCAGCGGGCGCATCCGCAGTCCATATCTCCAGATTCGAGTCGGCCAAAACGTCTGCACGAGCCACGACATCGCACCGATTAATGTTCGCTCCGCGCGCGTCGTGCCGTTGGCCGCGGCACGGGCCCCTGTATTCAGACAAAGCAAGTACGCGCCGATCACCATCATTGGCAGTAGCACGCCGATGGGCCCTTTCGCCAACACCGCCACACCCATTGCCGCGTACATCGCCCAAAACGCCCGTCGCTTGACCGGCAGGCCTTTCGCGCCCACCTCCGCATCCTCATGTACCGGGAAACTGCCGGCAACAAACAGCCAGATAGCGAGGGTCGAAAAGAAAATCAACAGCCCGTCGGGCGTTGCCGCCCGCGCGGCGACGGCGAACATCAAACTGCAGCAGAGCAACAAGCCCGCCCACAGACCAACTTCCGCGTTGAAAACCCGCCGCCCGATGTGATACGTCAGCACCACCGTACCAACTCCAGCCACCGCCGAAGCCAGGCGGGCAGAAAACTCGCCGACGCCAAAAATGTGATAGGCGGCCAACATGAACCAATAGAGCAGGATCGGCTTGTCGGTTCGCAGTTCGCCGTTGAACGTCGGCGTGATCCAATCGCCACGCTGCTGCATTTCATACGCGCATGCAGCGTTTTTAGGCTCGTCTTCATCAAACAATTGCGCCGCGCCCAGGTTCGACAGAAACACCAAACCCGCCGCTGCGACAAGCAACAAATGATGTTTGTAAATTTGGTGCATGGCGATCCTTCGCCGAATCCGGCCGTCGGCAGCTTCCCTCGAGTCCGGGGCGTGAGTTTAGTAACGCCAGAAGGTCTGGGCAACGCCATTTCGGCGGACGAAAATAGGGAACCCCGGCACATGCCGCCGCGGCGCCGGTTGCCCTACGAAAACACAGCAGCATCTCCGTCCAGCAGCACCGCCGTTTAGTCGATATAAATGAACTCGCTCAGGTTCAGCACAGCCAGTGCGAAATCCGTCCAGGTCGCGGCTTCTTCTGGGGTGGTTGAATCCGGCAGCGGAATCGGCAGTGCCAGCGATTTCGGCGACCGCCGCTTTTCGCGAATTGCGGCCACGTGTTTGTGGTGGAACTGGCGGCATCGCTGCAGCTCCTCCTGCATTGGTGCGCGTCCCAAAGCGTTCTGAAATAGCAGCGTCAGACGCCCTTCGAACGTCTCTCCCGCAGCGACAAGCGTCCGGCCCGACAAATGCCTAGCGGCAAGCAAGGTCAGCGGCGAATTCAGCAGCACGAGCGATTGTGTGGCTGTGGTGGACCGGTCTCGCTGGGCGCAGCTGGTGTTGCCGTCCGGCCGATCAAAAGTCGCAAATATCGGAAAGTGAAGGTTTCGACGGACAAAGACGTAAACGCTGCGGCGAAACTGATCGGACGGCTTAGGGCTGACCTGCCAGTGGTTCGGCCGCAGCAATGTTGACACGACCTCCGGCGGCAGTGGCGGGCGGATACTTTTCCCCCCCATCTGCCGGTACAGCAACCCGGACACGGAAAGCATCGAATCGCGGATCGCCTCCCCCTCGAGTCTCCGCCTATTCATTCGCCCGAGCAGACGGTTCTCGGGGTCCGCCTCACGATTCTTCGCTAAAATGTCCGCCGCAGAAGATTGCGACGACTCGCTCGGGCTGCGGCCGCTCGCTCGACGGTACGTTGCCGATGTCAGGATCAACCGGTGGAGCGACTTCAAACCCCATTTTTGCTCAATCAATTCGGTGGCCAACCAGTCGAGCAGCTTAGGATGCGAGGGTTCATCACCCATCGTCCCCAAATCGCTAGGTGTCCGCGAAAGTCCTTGCCCGAAGTGATACTGCCAAACGCGGTTGACGATCACGCGTGCGGTCAACGGATTCCCAGGCCGCGTAATCCAGGTCGCCAAAGACGCGCGACGTC
>JAYGDO010000405.1:0-6757 GCA_046582885.1 Pirellulales bacterium
TTTATTTCCTGTGAGTTATCTGCCCGCCATCCGGCTGATTTCTCGCTTCTGGCACGGTTGGTGCATAATATCCCGTCAGCACCTTAATGCCCGTATCTCGTGTGGGAAAGGAGTCCGAAATGTTCGAACCGTTCACATTGCTGTTTATCGGTGGAATGATCGCGATGGTTGCCGTGGGCGGTTCGCTTCGACCGCTCTCTACGGACAAGGATCCGTTTTACATTTGATCAGTTCGCAACCGCCGCTCGCAGCGACGAAGCAATTCGAGAAATTGCATTTGCAGTTGCCCACCGCCTAATTCTGGATAAATCGTCTGCGTCACCCTGATTATCTTTGCAGCCTGCGCGGGTTCGCCGAGTTTGTGATGGGCCACCGCCTGCGAATACTTAGCGCGGAACCACATCGTGGACGCCCTCCGACTTTTCTTTTCATTTTGCCGCCACCTTGAAAGTGCCGCCTGCCAGTCCTTGGCGTCGGTTCCATCGAGCAGCAGCTGTGCGTACGCGACCTGAACGCGTTCGTCGTTTGGATGCTCTTTTGTCAGCTGTTCGTATTTGGCAACCGCCTCGGCACGTTGACCGGCGGCGAGTAGTGCTCCGGCAATCGATCGATCAAGTCGGTATCGTGTGGTCGGAGAGAGTTTTGGGTGAGAATTATTCAACAAGGTTGCCGCTTGCAACGACAATTCGGCCAGTCGAGAGCGTGCGGTTGGCGGTGCACCGGCAATCAGCGTGCCGAGACCATCGATGAGATCGAGCAAATCGGCCGGCGTCGCAGCGGCGAGTCCCACAAACTGCTGGTGGGCGTTCGAAAGTTTGTCGGGCTGCGCAGCCAGTGCATAAACCAACAGCAACCGTGCACTTGCTTTCCACGCGTCGCTCGCGCCGGTGTGTGTCGCCAGTGCGGTCCGCAACGCCGCCGCCGATTCATCGATCTTCGTCTGCGAGAAGTACAGGTGGAAACGCGTGGCGTGGAGGACCGCTACTTGAGATAGGCCCGCGGTGGCTGAATTCTCTGCCGCATGATGGAAAACTTTTTCGAAAAACACGGCCGCTTGGTCGGCGATCGCGGCGAATTGCTTATCGGAGCGGTCCAGTTTTGCCAGTTGTTGCCGGTAACAGGTGGCCAGTGCCTCAAGGGATGCCGCGTACGATTCGAACGTCGGATCAATTTTTTGCAGCACAGAAATTGCATCGCTCCAGAGTTTTTGCGACATATACACGCGGGCCAGCCACCATGATGCTGTACTCGATGTCGTAGATGCGGGCCACCGCTCGATGTGTTCTGCAAGTAGTGCAGCGTACGCTTTGACGTCGGGACTGGCGGACCTCCGCAATGCCTCTGCTGCGTTGTAAGCCGAGAGTAAATGCGATTGGGCCGCGTCGGCATGTTCCGGATTGCCCGTAGCGATCTCGCGAAACCGTGCGCTCGCATCAGAAAACCGGCCGAGCTGCTGCAGGACCGCCGCCGACTTTTTTGCTAATTCGAATTCCTGCTGCTTGTCCCCGGATTGTTTGGCGTGCCGCCAAGCGCGTTCGTAAGCCGCCAAGGCGTCGGATAACTTTCCTGCGCGATAATAACTGGCGGCCGCGCGAGCGAGGAGCATCAAATCACTCGCGATCGGCTTGCTGGCAACGTACCGAGCCAGTAGTCCCTCCGCTCGCCGCATCCAATACGGACCGTGATTGGCTTCGAGCAATTCAACTTGCCGCATCGTTCGTTGATGCAGCGATGCCGCGCGGTCCGAGTCCTTTTCTGCTTGCCACAGGGCCATCAGCGCCAGCAGTTTCGCGTAATCCCATCGCGCGGCAACCGCCGCCGCTAATGCGGGTTTTTTCCCCAGTAGATCGAGTGCTTCGTTCGCCGTCCCCAGATCGAGATAGTAGTGTGCGCGTTCCAGTTTCAATTCCGCTTCAACCGCCATTGGCGACTCGGCTGAGTATAGCCGCGACAGCCGCTGCCAATTTGTGTTGTCTTTCAGGTGCCGTAGGCATGCCAATAGCCCAATACGACTTTTCCAATCGATGGGAACATCGACCTCGGCCAGCGGCTTATATTGCCGTACGGCACGGTTCAGCGAGTTGATACGGTCGGCGGTGTCGGCCGGATAGCAGAGCGCCTGATTCATGAGCGCTCGGGCGAGTTGAGAACGAACGTCGTTTTGTATAAATCGCAAGCGGTCGGGGTTGAGCACCGCTGCTTCCGCCGAGTTGTTTTGTGCTGCTGCAATCAGTTCTTTTTCTAGAGCGTCATCCAGATCGTTCAGTTCGGAGATAGCTGCGCGCAGCTCGCGTCTCGCCAGGTCCAACAGAGGGCCGGCAGCCGCAACCACCTCGCTTTCATGTCGGGCCAGTTCGCCACGAGCTAGCCAGATCAATGCCCGTTGCCGCCGCGTAAGCACCGATAACGGCCTGCTGCCGGCCTGTTTTAAATACTCGGCAATGACTTCGTGCCCCTTCTTCCAATGCTCTTCGCGGGTGCCGGGGCCGCTGTGCAGAGCGCGTTCGGCGAAAACTCGCGACAACTCGACCGTCAATTCTGCGCGTTTCAAAGCGGAAAGATCTAAAACAGCGAGTTGGTCACGGCAATATCGTTCGGCCAATGCAAACAGCCGCCGCCGGAGTAGGCCGTTGACCATGCGGTGCTCGACCGAATTAGGCGTAGCCCAAGCGGTCATGCTGAACTGCATCGAGCAAGCAATCAAAATGACGAACCGCAAACCGCGCAGCTGAATTCGCAAAAAGCCGGCGGTTGGCCGAAGTTTTGGAGCTTCAGCAGCAGCGTAAAGTCGCGAGTTATCCATCTTCAGCGGCAAAATGAATGTTCTTTGCAGAAAACCCAACTTGGTGGCAGGCGTCGTAGGTTTGGATCGCTGTGCCGTAAGGGACACCGGACGCCGGATCCACAATCAACGGCAGATCCAGATTTAAAGTTAAATACCGCGACAGCTCTTGGCGCACATCCGACAGCGCCATGAAGGACTTTCCGGCTCGAGCCCCCTTGATGGAGACATTCTTCCACAGCACGATCGACTCCCACGTCGGCTTGTCGCCGGCCCAGTGGATTTTGAGCACGATCTTTTTCGGCAGGTCTTCCGACTCCGGTTGAACGGCCTGTTGCCCCTGGCCTTTAAGCGATTCGAGGAACACGCTGTTGGGCAAAAACTGTTCGGCGATTTGAAAACTGGCCGTGCAGACAAAGAAAATGAGCAGCAAGAATACGACGTCAATCATTGGCGTCATCGTTGCATCCGGGCGACCGGAACCGTCGTCGTGGTGTGAGGGAATTCGCATTGGATTAGTGGTCGCCGGTCCGCGGTTGGTCCGTTCGGAACCGGTCGGCTGTTGGGTCGAACAGAAATCGCCTTGTGCGGATCATGGGCTACTGCTCCGGCTTTACCATGAGCTTGACGTTCCAAATTCCAAGCTTCGCACAGGCGGCCATGACTGGTTTGACGGTGCCGAACGGAACCCGCCTATCCGCGCGGATGCGGATTTCTAATTTCTCGCCGGCCTTGGTCATTTCTCGTTGTAGTTTTGACGATACTTCTGCGCGAGTCACCGGCATTGCGCCAAATTGAATGAGCGGCGCTCCGTTTTCATCGGAGATGTTGATTGTAATTCGTGCCGCTGCGGTATCGGTTTGATCGTTACCCTTGGTGGCTGTCGGCAGCGTCAGTTCGGCTTGAACTTCTTGTTTGGCGAGGTGGCTGGAGACCAGGAAAAAAATGATCAGCAGAAACACGACGTCGATCATTGGCGTCATGTTCATTTCCAGGCGCTTGCGGCGTCGGCTTACAGGGACCC
This sequence comes from Pirellulales bacterium, assembly GCA_046582885.1. GTDB lineage: Bacteria > Planctomycetota > Planctomycetia > Pirellulales > UBA7805 > JAYZEI01. Next base: position 3,807 of record JAYGDO010000405.1, read on the forward strand.
GCATGGGTTACTCCGAAGGTGGCGGTGGCGGTGCGGGCGACGAACTCTTTTGAACGGGGGCGGAACCGTCTGCTCGCCGCTGTTGCCCGCGGCGGCGTTTGAGCGGTGCGAACACGTGTTGCGCCATGTATGAGCCTTCGGCGACCAGTTGATCGACCCGATTGCGAAACACCGCGAATGCGCCCAGCGATGGAATGGCGACGATCAATCCGCCCACCGTCGTGACCAGCGCTTGGTAGATTCCCCGTGCCAAATCGCCGGCCAGCGCGCGGCCTTCGCTGTCGGCGACTTCTTGGAAAGCGAAGATCATGCCGACCACCGTGCCCAGTAGGCCGACCATCGGCGCAATGTTGGCGATGACCGATAGGTATTCTATTTTGCGAAACAGCCGGGCCGACTGTTCGGCGGCGGCGTTTTCCATTCCCTTTTCCACCGCCGTCCAGCCGCCGTCGATTTCCGAAATACCGGCCTGTAACACGAAGGCAAGAAAACTCGGTTTTTGCCGACAAAGCGCTTCCGCGGCCGTGGCCTTGCCGGAGGTTAACTGTGTTTGAACTTCCTCGGCCAAACCCGGCGGCATCAACACGCGAGCACGGATCGACAGGATGTGCTCAAACACCAGCGCCGCGGTAGCCATCGATAGCGCCAGTAAGAACATGATGATCAGAAATCCCGTGACGCCGCCGGAAAACACGATTTGAAAAAAGCCGCTTATTGCTTTTGAGTCGTCCGCCGACTCCTGTGAAGTTTTGGCGGGCGCGGAATCGGTCTGCGCAATCGCGGTTGCTGTCCCGCCGAAAAAACTCAGCACGATCAATGCGGCAGCGCACGCATAGTGTGGTCGTGAAGAACCGTCCATGTTAGGGAGCTTTCTGAAGTGCCTCCTGAAGTGCCTCGAGTCTCTGCTGTGCCTCGGCCGCAGCGCCTGATTTGGGATAATTGTGGATGACTTCGCGCAGGAGCCTCGCGGCGTCGTTGGTTCGGTCGCTGCGCGCCAGCGAGCGCCCGCTTGCCAGCAGCGCTTCGGCGGACAGTCCGGTTTGGTGCGGGAACAGAATCGGCACATGCATGAACGCAATCGCTGCTTGGTCGTGATCGCCCAACTTCGCCCGCGCTTGCCCAACAACGTAATACGGGCCGCCGCGCAATGTTTGCGGAAATTTCGCGACACGGCCTGCCCACTGCTCGACCGCTTCACGCGAAGCGGTCGAGATGCCAGTTCGCCACAATTGCGCTTCGGCCAGCAGACCGGTACGGGACTTGTCGGCCTGTGAGATTGTTTGCAGCACTTGGATGGCCTGGTCCCGCAAACCGGTCGACAGCAGATAGCTGGCCGCCAGCACTCGGGCCGCAGGCACTTTGTCGGCGATCCAACGTTCGGAATTTCGTTCGCTCAGCCGCTGGTTCGGCAGCCATGCCAGTGGAATCACATCAAAATGCGGCGTGTCCACGTCGTTGCGCAGCAGGCCGACAAAATAGTGACAAGCAACATCGTGGTTGCCCAAAGAGTGTTGGCATTGGATTACAGACGCCAGGATGCGTCGCCGCACCCAGCTTCGCGATTCTTCGCTGTCGCGAACGGCGGTTTCAAAGTACTCGACAGCCTTTTCGTACTTTCCAGCAGCCATCGCGGCGTTGCCCAGTTCGTGTGAATTGCAAAGCTGCGTCTCAACACGGATCACTTCGTCCAGCGGGATCGTCTTGCTGCGGCCCGAGATGCCGCGAACACGAACCCCCCGCCCGTTGTAGTCGAGGATCTCGCCTTTGCGCTTAAGTTGTCCCGTGCCGTCCTTGCCCGACGTGACGACGACATCCTCGGCCAGAAGAACGCGGCTGATGAATATTACCGTGATAACCGCCGGCAGGATTCGACGCCAAGCCACAGGGGAAAATATCTTTCCTGTAACGTCCTCTGAGATTTTTGGCATCTGTGCGCCTCTGCATCAACGCCGCGGACTTAGCTGGCGAACATTGAAGAATTTGTACTGGCCGCTGTTTTCCGTTGCGAGTTTCGTCAGCCAATTGTTCTGCGTCGGTTGCTGCGTGCCGAACTGAATGACGTGGATGGTCGATCGCCCCGCGTTTCGCCGTGCAATCTTATGCAAATCCGCGCTGGACAGTGCCGGATCCTCGCCATCGGTCAAAAAGAAGATGACGTCAGGCCCCATGCCGATTGCCATCAGCAGCGGAGGCAAATGCCGCGTGGATAATTGCGCTTCGATGGATCGTACAAACCGTACCGCAGATTTTTTGTTTTCATCCGTGGCAAAAAACAGTTTACCGGTGATTCCGGTCGGATTAAACACTCGGCAATGTTCGTTGTAAAACACGATGTGAAACTGGTGCGTGCGGCCCAAGTGCTGAAGGCTTGCCAATAACTCGTGTTTGGCGGCTGCCAAGGGGCGACCGCTGTTGGAACTCATGCTGGCCGATGAATCGAAGACGTAAACAAAGTTGTGCCCCTCTCCCGACAGTCCAAAGACGCCCGTGCGGGCTTTGCCTCCCTCGATATTTCGGTTGCCGGGCCCCGCGTCGCTGAAATCGATATTACCGCCACCGACAATTTCGCCGGCCGGCGGGCCAAGTCCTTCATCGGCGCTCGGCAGAAAATTGCTGACGTCCGCCGGCCGCTCGCTGGCGGCGGGCAAAGCGGCAATCGCATCGCCGGTATTGTTTTCCGAACCGGCGAATTCGGCTGCTGCGGCGATGTTGTCTTGCTCGCCCTCGTAGAATTCGCCTTCGTCGTCCACATGTTTCAGCACGATGCCAGTGGTGCGGGTTGCCGTCGTGTCCGGATTGCGAGGAACGGCCTCGATCGTGATTGCCAGCAGCAGCACCAATGCCATGTGCAACACGGTGGATGAAATCCAAGCCGGCACCGTACGGCGCGTGGTTGGTTCGAGGGGACGAGTATCGGCGAATGCTGGCGGCGTCGACATCTGGACTGCAAA
>JAYGDO010000492.1:0-16435 GCA_046582885.1 Pirellulales bacterium
GTCACGCGGGCTTTCAGTCCGTGCTTCTGGTGCCAGAAGTCCTGGTTGGCCGGTTGCGGCCAGGCCGGCCGCGGGGCCCTGCGGGCGCGATAGCGCCAGGCCAGCTTGAGCGGCATGGGCAGCGGCTTGCCGGCCGTGCCGGTTCGCTGGTTGTCATGCAGATAGGTCGGCCAATCGTCGGTTTCGGGGCGGACAGGATCGATTCCCGGGAACCGCGATTTGCGCTGTTCGAATCGCGCGCGGACTTCGGAGGCTGTCAACGCTCGGTTCCAGATACTGACCTGCTCGACTTGGCCGGCCATGCTGTAAATCTCGTTATCGTCCTTGTACGCGCCGATCGAAAAAAATGTCTCGGGCGCGTACAGGATCTTGCCGTTCTGGTCGGTTGATTCACCCTGGAGCCGCCCGTCAAGGTAGATTCGCTGCGTTGTCCCGTCGTATGTGCCCACGACGTGGTACCAGTAGCCCGTCTGAAAAAGGCGGGTCGAATTTAAAAAGGTAAATCGTTTGCGCGTGTCGCTGGCCAGCCCGAAGTAAAACTGCGTTTCGTGGTAGCCGAGAATCCATCCGCGCTCGAAATCGCCGTTGTCCTGTAGTGCGCTGACAATGCCGCCCCACTTTTCCGGTCGATCGACCAACGCCCAGGCTTCGACAGAGACCGCCTGGCCGGGCAGCTCGTCGGCCGCCAAGCGGTCTTTGACCCGGATGCGATGTCCCGCTTTCGAATTACCATCCAGCATTACTGCTCGTGGTGACGGTTCGGCGAATTGCAGCGGACCAACGACCTCGGATTTAAGAGTTCCCGCTTGAGGAAGAAATGCACCGTTTTTGAAATGGCCGTTGTCGAACTGCCACTGGTGAACGATCGCATCTGTCTTGTCCCCGCGGGCCTGTTCCGTTGTTAATGTGGCAACAAACAGCGGCAAGAGGGCGAGGTATTTCATGAATCTGAAGCTCCGTCCAAAACGGCGATGTCCCCCACCATTCTATACGTTGCCGCCGTTGTCGTTGATGCCAGTGCCCGATACACTTAGGCGGTTCCTCCCCGACTAATCGCGATTTTTATGAGAATTCACTCTCATCAGTTTGAAAATGGGCTCGTATTGCTCGGCCAACCGATGTTGTCGCTGGAATCGGTGGCATTTTCTTTTCTGGTTCCGGTCGGCGCGGTCTATGATCCGTCCGAACTCGCGGGATTGAGCAATCTGACGTGCGAAATGGTGCTTCGCGGATGCGGCGGGCTGGACAGTCGCCAGTTTGTCGAGGCACTGGAGAGTTTGGGTATCGAGAGCGGCGAGTCGGTATCGGTTTCGCAGAGTAGTTACCGCGGCGCGACGCTGGCGGAAAATTTGTTTCCGGCGATGGAGATTTACGCCGATCTGTTGCGGCGGCCGATGTTACCGGAGGACGAATTGGAGCAGGGGCGGCAGGTGGCGATTCAGGAAATCCGCTCCGTTGAAGATGAGCCCGCGCAAAAAGTAATGCTCGAATTGCGGCGAGCACATTATCCGCATCCCTGGAACCTGCCCCATCAGGGCGACTTAGCAGGAATTCAGGCGATCACGATTGACGATATCCGCGCGCATTTCGAAAACTCATACCGGCCCAATGGCACGATACTAGGTGTGGCCGGCCGGTTCGATTGGAACGAATTAGTCGAGCGGATCGGCCGACTTTTTGGCGACTGGCCGCAGAGGGAACTCGACGAACCGCCGATCGGCAATTTAAACGTAGCGCACCGCCATATCGAGAGCGACACCAATCAAACACAAATTGCGATCGCCTACCGCAGCGCCGCTTATAGCGATCCGGAGTACTTCCAGGCCTGGGGTTCTGTCGGTGTGCTGAGCAACGGATTCAGTTCACGGCTTTTTTCCGAAGTCCGCGAGAAGCGTGGGCTGTGCTACTCGATCAGCGCGTCACCGCGGTCGCTGCGAACCTGTGGCAGCGTGTTTTGTTACGCGGGCACCAGCGCCGATCGCGCGCAGGAGACATTGGACGTTACGTTGCAGGAACTGACCCGCCTCGCCGACGGAATTCAGCAGGACGAATTGGATTGCCTGAAAGCGCATATGAAAAGCTCGCTGATTATGGCCCAGGAGTCGAGCGCAGCCCGCAGCGGCGCCATTGCGCGGGACTGGTACTACCTCGGTCGCGTGCGGACGCTCGACGAAATTGGCGAAATCGTCGATTCGCTGTCGCCGGCGACCATCAACGCCTATCTGGCGGACCATCCGCCAAGAGACTTTACGGTTGTTACGCTCGGACCGAATCCGCTGGAGGTGCCGAATGGAATTCCGCAGTCATGAATTGAAGAACGGCCTGCAGGTGGTCGCCGAATGTAATCCCGACGCGGTGACGACGGCGGTCGCATTCTGTGTCAACACGGGCTCGCGGGACGAGATGGTGGACGTGGCCGGCGCGAGCCATTTTCTAGAGCACATGGTATTTAAAGGGACGCCGAGCCGTTCGGCAGACGAAGTCAATCTTTGCTTCGACCGGGTTGGCGCGGAATATAATGCCTGGACGAGCAAGGAGAATACCGTTTATTACGCGGTAGTTTTACCGGAGTATCAAAACGAAATCGTTGAACTGTGGTCCGACCTGATGCGACCGTCGCTGCGGGAGGGTGACTTTGATACGGAAAAACAAGTCATCATCGAAGAGATTCGCATGTACGAAGATCAACCTCCCTTCGGTGCGGATGAAACTGTTGAAATCGCACACTACGGCGATCACCCGCTGGCAAATCGGGTACTCGGCACGGTTGAGAGTGTATCGGCCCTGACGGCTGACATGATGCGCGGGTATTTTCAATCGCGTTACAGTCCATCAAACATGGTGCTGGCGGCCGCCGGAAAAGTCGATTTTGACGCGCTGGTGGCATCGGCCCAGCAGCACTGTGCGGCCTGGGAACGGTTCGCTCCCCAGCGGCAATGCCCGCCGCCCCGCGAACATACGGGCATGGAAGTGATGGAAAAGGCGTCAGCGACGCAGGAATACGTCATCCAACTCTGCAACGCGCCCGCCGCCGAAGACCAGCGGCGGTTCGCCGCCTACTTGCTGGTCAGTTTGCTGGGCGACAGTTCCGGAAGCCGGCTTTACTGGGAGTTGCTGCATCCGGGGCACTGCGAGCAAGTCAGCACGCAATATCACGAATTCGACGGCGCGGGAATGTTCGTCACCTGGCTCTGTTGCGAACCCGAGACGACGGCCGAAAACCTCCGGTGCATCCGCGAAGTGTACGTTGCTGCCGAACAGGAGGGCTTTACCGAAGAAGAACTGGTCCGCGCAAAGACCAAATTTAACTCGCGGATGGTATTGGGGAGCGAGCGGCCTCAAAACCGCATGATTTCCGTCGGCCTCAACTGGCTTCGTCGTGGCGAGTACCGCAGCGTCAAGGACGACATGGACGCTTATAATGCGGTGACCGCCGCCGAACTTCTCGCGGTGCTGAAGCAGTTTCCGTTGTCGAAATCGACCGCCGTTGCAGTGGGGCCGCTGGCGGAGTTGTAGCTCAGCAGGGGGCAAATCATCTTCCGACTCTGGCCGGGTTACTCAGATGACATTACGGCCGGGCAACACCTTTTTCGTTCTTTCGGTTCACACTCCCGTCGTAGTTTTCGAAGTCCGGGAAGATTCATTTTTTTGTGAGGACTCACGAGCGAGCCGATCCCGCGACACTTTCGCTTGATCCGCAACGCGAACTGACCTAAGATCGCGATCCGCATCTGGTCATGGAGGACGGAAAATTTGCTCCAGCGAGCAGCAACTCAGCCGGTTCTCGTTCATTTTCGCGGCGTTGGCGGGGCGGGTATGCGTGCGCTGGCATCTGTTATGGACGGTACGGATGTGAGTATCAGTGGGTCGGACGGTTCCCGTGCGATGTGCGAGGAACTCGCTGGCCATGGTTGGTCCATCTCGCCGACTTCACAGCCTGTCGATCTGTCTGAAGTCGACCTGGTCGTCTGTAGCGACGCGATTCCGGCGGACGATCCGGTCCGTCGCGCTGCAGCAAGACAGGGGCTCGCAGTCCAAAGCTATGCCGCCGCGGTCGGTCGACAGCTAACCGGTCAAACGCGGGTGGCGATTGCCGGGACACACGGCAAATCGACGACGACCGCGATGGCCGCGGAAATTCTAACGAACGCCCGGTTAGATCCAACGATCATCTGTGGAGCCGTACCCCGCGGCGGTTGGTCCTCAACCGGCGGCCGCCGCGGCCGGAACGATCTGGTGGTTGTAGAGGCGTGCGAGTATCGAGATAATTTTTTGAAACTTCCGGCAAACGTGGCTGCCATTACAAACATCGAGCCGGACCACTTCGATTTTTTCGAAACATCCAGTCAGCTTGCCGAAAGCTTTCGGCGGTTTGCCGAGCGCATCGATCGTACGGGAGTGCTTGTCGCAGGCCATGAATGCTCGGCGACGATGGATGCCGCGCGTACGGCGCGCTGTCGGATCGAAACATTTGGGTTACGGGCAAAGTCGGATTGGAGTGCCGATGTTCGCCAATGGCGCGATGGTTATGCCGAGTTGCAGCTGCGGTTCCGCCGGCGGAATCTTGCTAAAGTGAAGCTGCAGGTTCCCGGTCGGCACAACGCGATGAACGCGGTTGCTGCGGCGGCCATCGCCATGCACTGCGGTGCCCGCCCGAGCGACGTGACAGCAGGGCTTGCCGGTTTCGTCGGACTGCGGCGGCGGCTGCAGCGACTCGGTGAATTCCTGGGGTTACACATCTGGGACGACTACGCACACCATCCGACCGAGATTCGATCGACGCTAGATACACTGCGGCAAATTCATTCAACATCTCGCATCATTTGTATTTTTCAGCCGCATCAAGTCTCGCGAACGACCGCCCTGTTCGCCGACTTCGTGGAATCGTTGCAATTGGCGGATCTCGTGTTGATTGCACCGATCTTCCGAGCGCGCGAACGACACAGCCAAGCGGGGGAAATCACGGCGCGAGATTTGGCCTCGTGCGTAAGCCGTTGCGGGACACCAAGCTTCGCCTGCCGCGACTTTCACAGTATTCGATCCGTGCTTAAGCTGGTCTGTTGCACCGGCGATGTGCTCGCTACATTGGGGGCCGGAGACATTTGGAAGATAAGCCATGCCTTTGCAGACTGAATTCGAAGAAATTGTGCAAGCCGGCTCGCCACTTGCCGAGTTTACCTGGTTTAATTTGGGTGGCCCGGCCGAGTTTCTGGCCGATCCGCAGACCGTCGAACAATTCGGTGCGCTCGTGCGGCGAGCGCACGAAGATGGCATCGCAATCCGACTCCTAGGGGGCGGCTCAAACGTACTTGTGCGGGACGAAGGAGTCGCGGGGATTGTCGTCAGGTTGATGGCCGACGAATTTCAGAAGATCGAGGTCGATGGCAACCGAGTCGTCGCCGGCGGCGGGGCCAAGCTGGGGCATGTGATTTCGTCCGCCGTCCGCGCCGGGCTCGCCGGACTGGAGCCGCTGGTCGGTATTCCGGGCACGGTTGGGGGCGGTTTGCACGGCAACGCGGGCGGTCGCGGTGGTGACATCGGGCAGTGGACCTGCCAGGCGACCGTTGTGACGCGCAGCGGCGAAATCTGTCAGCGCGACCGCCAAGACCTCGTTTTTGGTTACCGCGAAAGCAGTCTGGACGAGTTGGCGATCATTGAAGCGGTGTTCGAGTTGGAGGAGGACGATCCACAGGAACTGACTAAGAAGATGCAAAAACAGTGGATCGTTAAAAAGGCCGATCAACCGCTGGCCCATCAGAGCGCTGGATGCATTTTCAAAAACCCGCGCGGGATGAGCGCCGCGCTGCTGATCGAGCAGGCTGGATTAAAAGGTGTAAAAATCGGGGATGTGGAGGTTAGTGACCGGCACGCGAATTTTATCGTCGCCGAGGCGGGCGCGAGCAGTAAAGATGTGTTGCAGCTAATCGATCAAATCCGGGCGGGCGTGGCCGAACGTTTGGGTGTCGAGTTGGAGACGGAAATCGAAATCTGGTAAACGCGTGGCTCGTCACGGAGGATAGCCATGTTCGACGACAACGTTTTGCTGTTTGATGACTGCGCTGCGCCGCTTCGTGTCGCGGTGTTGCTCGGCGGGCAGTCTTCCGAGCGTGATATCAGCCTGGCGAGTGGTCACTGCGTTGTCGATGCGCTTCGTCGCCGGGGCCACGGTGTCGAGCCGATTGATCCGGCGGAAGTCGATTTGTTCGACGTGGATTGGGACGCTATCGACGTCTGCTTCATCGCGCTTCACGGCGGATCCGGAGAGGATGGCCGTATTCAATCTGAATTAGCTGCGCTGGGTGTGCCCTATACGGGTAGCGGCCCGACGGCCTCGCGGCTGGCGATGAGTAAGCGTGCAGCGAAGCGGCGATTCCATCAGTGCCGTGTCCCCACGCCGCCAGGAATCTCGTTCGACGCCAGCGAGTGTGCCGCTGATGTCGTTGATCGAATGCGACCGATTCCATTTCCCTGGATCATCAAACCGGACGGCCAGGGCTGCAGTCTTGGCGTCTCGATTGCCCGTCGTGAGCGGGATATCGATCAGTGTATTGCCAAGGCGCGGCGTTTCGAACAGCAATTGCTGGCCGAGCAATTCGTTTGCGGACACGAATATACGGTGGGTCTGCTCGATCGGCAGCCGCTTTCACCGCTTGAGATTGTACGTTCCAGACCGGTTTTCGACTTCGATTCAAAATTTGGTAGTGCCGCGGTTGACCATGTTTTTTCCGGCCAGCGCGATACAACTGAATTGATTGAAATCGCTATCAAGGCTGCCGACGCCCTGGGAGCAGGGGGACTCGTACGGATCGACATGATCCGCGGAGACACCGGGTCTACGTGGGTCCTGGAACTAAACACGATTCCCGGACTGACGAAGCAAAGTTTGATACCAATAATGGCCGAACAAATGGGTATAGCGATGCCCGAATTATGCGAGCACCTAGCTCGCGTATGCATGTGCCAAGGAACCGCGGTATGACCGGTCGAAAGAAGAAGCCAAATTCCATTGTTGTGTCGCGGGTACGGCGGGTGGTGCGCGGAACGTCGCGCCACTTCGAGGTTTTGGCGTTGGCCGTCATGTTATTGGTAATTGTCGTCGGCGGGTCGTATTGGGGCTGGCAACTCTTGCAGCAGCGGGGCCTCAACGATAATCAATATCGTGTCGATGCGGACGACATCTTCATTACGACGGAGAGCGAGTGGGTCGAATCGCAGAATCTCAAGGCGGAGGTGATGCGAGATGCAAGTCTTGATGAGCCGGTTTCGATTTTAGACGACAATCTCGCTGAACGCGTCGCGCTGGCGTTCAAGGCGCACCCTTGGGTGCGAGAGGTCCGTCGCGTCGAAAAATTTCACCCCGCCCGAGTAGAAGTGACGGTCGTCTATCGTGATCCGGTTGCCGTCGTCGCGGTGGGTGAGCGGCTCTTGCCTGTGGATCAAGAGGGCGTGCTGCTGCCGATCAAAAATTTCGCTCCGTACCGTCTGCTCCAGTTTCCAAAAATCAGTGGCGATCGTCTGGGCAGTTCGCCCGTCGCCGGGGGATTATGGAGCGATTCGCGAGTCGCGGCTGGGGCAGCGATCGCCACCGTTTTGGCTGGTACCTGGCACGAATTCGGATTTACGGAAATTGTCCCGTCCGCGCTGCCGATCGCCGACGAAGACGACGTTTTTACATTCGAGTTGGTTACCAGCGCCGGTACGCGGATTTTTTGGGGGAGGCAATACCTCGATGACCGCGCTGACGAACCGTCGGCAAAGGCAAAACATGAACGGTTAAAACGGTACATCGACCGGAATGGCGACTTGGAGGGGTTCGGGTTCAATCCGGCGAGTGCCAGCGGGGGCCAAACGGCGCGCCGCAGAACCGACCGCAAGACGGTGCGGTAATCCAAATTCCAAACGCGAAGGGGACAGCCTGCAAGTCGGCAGGCCACACGCGCTGCCGCGTTGCGTCCTCACGGAGAGGTCACTTCGCCGCGCCGATGCGAGAATTCTCGGCGGGGGGGGCCGCGTCCTCGGAAAGTTTCGGATGTTTTAATTCTTCGCGAACTACTTCAAAGTCGTCAGGTGCTTCGATACCCAGGCGTACACCACCCTGCCCGATGCGGACGACCGTCACAGAAATCTGGTCTCCGATCAGTATCCGTTGCCCAACTTTTCTGGACAGCACCAACATAGACCGATCTACCTAAACATCAGCTCGTGTAAATTAGCTTATCGAACCTTTCGCTCGCGCGATATGTGCCAGCCGTGTAGTATTCGAATGCCTGAATCATATAATTTCAAATCCTAAAAATCAAGCAATTTACTAGTGCTCCGCTGCGAATCTGGGAATCCTAGCGACCTTCTTGCGGGAAAGGTTCGCGAACTAGTTGGCTTATTTGTTCGAATTCGGGTGTTCCGCACCCTTCACACCACTCGAATAAGGCCGTTTCGGTCGTCGTCAGCGTCGCTCCGGCCGATTCAAGTCGCCGAACTGCGGTTTCTCGGTCGACTTGCTCTCGTGAGCCGACGGCGTCAACAGCCACGAATATCGCGTAACCTTTGGCGAGTAAATCCAAGGCCGTCTGCAGAACGCATACATGAGCTTCGATGCCTGCGACCAGCACTTTGCTGACGTTCGCGGTAGCGAGTTTCTCCAAAAAATCGGCCGACTCGGCGCAACTAAAACATGACTTTTCCAAGGGAGTTGCCAGTCGGTCCGCCAATTCGCCCACCGTGGCTCCCCAAACCTGTGGGGATTGTTCCGTAGCAAGAACCGGTAGCCCGAGCAGTTTGCCGGCGTCTATCAGTCGCCCTATATTGCACAAAACTTGTTCGCGCTCGCCGACCAACGGGATGCGTTTTTCCTGGACGTCAATCACCAACAGCGCAGTGTCCGTCTTGGACATCAAATGAGGACTGCGACCATCATTGTTTTCACTCATAGTCCGCAGAATAATACATTCGGGCTGAATCCGCTAATGGGTCCGCCCCTGGTCTGCGGTCAGGCTTTTGGCAACAATTGGGTGCGGGGTTCTCCGGGGTGACGGGGGAGGTCCGGTTCGAGTTTCAACACATAAATCTGGTTTAACAATGAAGTTGCGTTCGACCACTATCCTTACAGTCAGGCAAAATGGAAAAGTGGCTGTCGGCGGCGACGGCCAGGTGACCCTCGGCTCGTCGATTATGAAGGGGGACGCGACCAAGATTCGCAAGCTGTTGGACGGCAAAGTCATCACGGGATTCGCGGGTGGCAGCGCGGACGCCTTCGCCCTGTTGGAGCGATTTGAAACAAAGCTAAAGGATTTTCCGGGCAACGTCCCGCGGGCGGCCACCGAACTGGCCAAGGAATGGCGAACGGACCGAGCTTTACGCCGCCTAGAAGCGATGATTGTGGTGGTTAGCGCCGATCACACGCTGTTGGTAACGGGAATCGGCGACGTCATTCAGCCGACCGACGGCATTCTGGGGATTGGTTCCGGTGGCGATTACTCCGTGGCGGCCGCCAGGGCCCTCGTCGCACATTCGGACCTTTCGGCGGCCGAAATTGTCCGGACCTCACTGGAGATCGCCAGCGGCATCGATATCTACACGAACCAGAATATCACCGTTGAAGAACTGGAGAGCACAACGTGACGGACAACGGTAAATGCCTCACGCCGCGGGAAATTGTCGAGCAGCTTGACCGCCACATCGTCGGGCAAGATGATGCGAAGCGCGCCATCGCCATCGCCATTCGTAATCGTTGGCGGCGTCAGCAAGTTAGCGAAGATATGCGGGGCGAAGTCAACCCAAAGAATATCCTGATGATCGGCCCCACCGGCGTCGGCAAAACCGAAATCGCGCGTCGCCTGGCGAAACTGACCGGTGCCCCGTTTATTAAAGTGGAGGCCAGCAAGTACACCGAGGTCGGCTACTACGGACGTGATGTCGAAAGCATGATCCGTGACCTGGTCGAAAACGCGATCGGATTGGTGCGCGAACGCGAACGGAAATCGGTTGAAGAAGAAGCCAAGCGGCGCGTCGAGGAACGACTCGTTAGCCTGCTTGCGCCGACGCCCCCGATCGATGTGGACGATGAAGCGGCGGAAACTCCGGAGCGATTCGAGCGAACACGGCAGAAATTTCGCGCGATGCTGATCGCCGGCGAACTCGAGCAGCGCAAGATCGAAATCGTCACCGAGCAAAAGGCCGCGCCGATGATGTTCACGAACATGGGCGCGGAGCAAATGGACTTCGACCTGCAGGGTATGTTCGAGAAGATCATGCCGCGCAACAGCGTCCGCCGTGAATTAACCGTGGCTGAAGCCCGTAAAGTGCTGTTCGAGGAAGAATGCGAATCTCTGATCAATCATGAGAAAGTGAACTCGCTGGCGATCGAATTGGCCGAAGACGTCGGCATTGTATTCTTGGACGAGATCGACAAAGTCGTGGCTAGCGAAGGTTCCCGCGGCGCGGATGTGTCGCGCCAGGGCGTCCAGCGCGACTTGTTGCCGATTGTCGAGGGGACGACCGTCCAAACTAGGTACGGCGTCGTTCGCACGGATCATATCCTGTTTGTCGCCGCGGGCGCGTTTCACCGCGCCAGTCCGAGCGATCTGATGCCTGAGTTTCAGGGACGATTTCCGATCCGTGTCGAATTAGACGACTTGAAGAAGGAAGATTTTGTCCGCATCCTCACCGAACCGAAAGGTGCGCTAACCAAGCAATACACCGCACTCATGAAGACCGAAGGCGTCACCCTGACATTCAATGAAGATGCGATCGATGCCCTGGCTAGTTACGCCTTTAGCGTCAATCAAACCTCGCAAAATATTGGCGCGAGGCGGTTGTACACAATCATGGAACGGGTGTTGGAAGAACTGTCGTTCGAATCGCCGGACATGAAAATGGGCAAAGTCGAAGTTAATGCAGCCTATGTCAGTGAACGTCTCGACAAGGTCAGTCAGGACGAGGATTTGAGCAAGTTTATCTTGTAGCGGTCTCCCCCCTTGCAATTATGGCCGAGTAATTATGGCCGCTGGCCGCAACTGTGCGGCAAAAAAGACGGTATCGATACCATCAGCGGATGACCGATCACAATGGCCGCTCAGTCAGCTTGTACGACTGAGTGTCCGACAAAAAGGCGAACCGATGTCTGAAAATCCTGCGGCGCTGGTCACAGGCGCTTCGCGTGGCATTGGCCGGGCGATTGCGCGACGGTTGGGTGAACTAAATTATTTCGTGGTCGTCAATTATGTCCGCAGCAAGGACGAGGCAGAATCGCTCGTGTCCGAAATTGCCGAAACCGGCGGCCGCGCCGTGGCGGTGCAAGGGGACGTTGGCTGCGGGGCGGACCGGGAGCGGCTCGTCGATACCGCGCTCGAGCAATTTTCCCGTCTTGACGTTCTAGTCAATAATGCAGGTATTACATCGCAGGGTCGCAAGGACCTGTTGGAGGCTACCGAAGCGAGTTGGGACCGCGTCTTTGATACGAACTTAAAGGGGCCGTTTTTCCTGTCACAACTCACAGCGAGTGCCATGATAGACCGCATCCGCGCCGGCGTTATGACGGGGGGGAAAATCGTTAACATCTCCTCGCTGTCTGCCTACACGGTCTCGACTAACCGCGGGGACTACTGCATCAGCAAAGCGGCGATGGGCATGATGACCAAGCTGTTTGCTGCAAGGTTGGCCGAACACCAGATTCAAGTTATCGAACTTTGCCCGGGTGTTATTGCTAGTGACATGACCGCGCCGGTTCGTGAAATGTACGATGGGTTGATAGCAGAAGGGTTGACTCCCATACGCCGGTGGGGACAGCCGGCAGATGTCGCGTCCGCCGTCGAGGCGATTGTCACCAACCAATTTCCATTTAGCACCGGCGAGCGAATCAACATCGACGGCGGATTTCACATCCGCTCAATCTGAGCTGTCCGGCGTAGTGAGCCCGCGTCGGCAGTTTCGCTGGTGGTGACGTTTTTGCTTGCGGTTTACCGAGGCACGACGCGGGGTTCGCGTCACACTACTGTTTTGCGGACGTCAGTGTCAGGGACTCAAGCCGCGTCCGCAGTTCGATGGTGCCCTTGGCCGGGTCGGTCTCAAGCTCGTAATAATAGTCGTATCCGCCTTGCGTTTCGCTCTCGTGGAGTCGTTTGCCGTTACGTAGATTGAAACAGCAGATTTTGGTATTGGGCGTGCCGTAAGAGATACCGCCGTTGGCGAGTTGCTTTGCCTGTTGATGCCGGCTGTAAAATATTAGTGTCGGCAAGTTCGCGGGGCTGGACTGAAGTGTGTGCTGTCCCTCAACATTCGCTTTCCAATGCAGCCGGCCGTCCTTTTCATCCAGCGCGTAGACGCTGCCGTTGGCCGCGACGAAGTGTTTTGGCATGCGGTGCCGAACCGGCTCCGTCTCCGGCCGGTTGGTTATCAGGATGTAACGGTCGGACCAGTGCCTGACGTAAATGCTCTTCAGTTCTTCGGTCGCTTCCACTTTAGTTTCGATGACGCGGCTGCCGTCCTCGGTGTGGATGACGGCAAATTGACCGTCGGGCGTCAGCACGGCAACTTTTGAATCATCGACCAGCCACGGTTGTGCGTTCTCGTTAAATTCTGCTCGCCAAACGGTTCGCTGTTCCCACGGATCGATGAGAGAAATCACCGCGATTTCGTTTTTAACCTCCCAAGTCAATATTCTCCGGCCAATCACGGCAATGCGGATCGCGTGCTGTGGCACGGGCCGCCGGCCCAGTCGGCGCCCGTCAACGGCGCTGAAGACTTCGGCTTGCTCCGCGGCGGATCCGGTCACGAAAATTAACTCGTCGTCGCCGAATATGTCACATTCGGCGGGAACGTCATCTCGCTCCCAAAGCAGGTCGCCGGACAATGGTTCCACAACGCGCAACGTTTGGCCGAGCTGATAGCAGACGTAGTCGAGCGTCGATTTGAATGGCAGTGCGACCGAATCGCGTAATGCGGTGGCCTGCAGCGGCATGCGAAGGTTCATACGGATTTGCAGTCCTGGAAGATTGGACGGGTTGGGCAGGTAGCCTGGCAATGTCCAGAGCAGCTTGCCTTTGTCTTGAGAAATATCTAACCCACAAAGGCGATCTCCCAACCAGCAGACGATCAAATTGCCTTGGACGGCGGCGCGGCCTCGGCCATAGCGGACGGTGTTGAGGCTAGGGTTGCCCTTGGGGAGGTCGACTTTGGCGATTTGTTGGCCGAGAGAATTCCGGACGACCAGTTTGCCGTTGTTCATGAAATCCATGGCGACACTCAACGGAGTATCAAATTCGACTGCCTGCCGTACGACCGTGATGGGGTAGGTTGGCTGGATTTGTGCCAGTTTCTTGCGATCGCGGCGGTGGTGTTTTGCCGTGATCGTGCCGGCCGGCCAGAGTGAACGGGGTTGGAACCAGTTGCGAACAGCCGATTCGGGGGGCAACGCATTAAAAAGCTGGATTCCTGTTTGATTGCCGCGGCAGATTTGCTCGGCATGCGGTCCGGCGAGCTGTTGATAACACAACGCCGTCGCGTCCGTTTTGCCTTGCTGTTGCAAAACTGCGGCAAGTTGTGCGATTGCCTGACCTTTAAGTGCGTCGTCGCCGTATTCAATCACTTGCCGCAACGTCCGCTCGGCGGGCAGAAAGTGCTTGTTGGCCGCCAGTTCCTGGGCCAATTGCAGTCGCGACAGGCCGGCCGTTGGGTGAAAACCAAAGACGGCAACGAATTGGGCAGCCGGCAATGCTTTTTGTTGCTCGGCGACCAGACGGTTGATCTCGCTACCTAGCGGTTCATCGATCCGTGCGTAGATTTCTGACAAACGGCCGATTAATGATCGATCGTTGCGAACTTTCCAGGCCGACGTTCGCTGGTTCAGT
This sequence comes from Pirellulales bacterium, assembly GCA_046582885.1. GTDB lineage: Bacteria > Planctomycetota > Planctomycetia > Pirellulales > UBA7805 > JAYZEI01. The sequence goes on from JAYGDO010000492.1 coordinate 13,845, forward strand.
TTGGCGAGATCGGAACCAGTATCGACAAGGCGAACATAGGCCTGAAAAGCGGCAAGCGGCTGATTGTCGCGCTGGTAGCGCCGGCCCAATTCGAAGAGCATCGCGGCGAGCGGCTCGCCGTCGAGCAATGATTCAAACTTCGTCGCTGCGAGAACAAATTTCGCGTCATTGCTGCGGAGCCCGGCTGCCAGCGTGCGGCTGAGTAGGGATTTGCTCTTGTCATCCGCCGCCGCCTGTATTGCTTGGGTGACGTGATCCAGCGCTCGCTGGATTTGGCCGTCGTATAAGTAGGTCTCTGCAAGCTGCAACAAAACCTGAGGGTCGTCCGGGTGAGCTGACAGCTTGCCCGCTAGTGTGCGGGCACGCTTGGCGAGCCCTTCGAACTGATGGACAAAACTTCTATCCTGGGAGACAATGGTGTCGCCGTCGATTGACAAGTTGCCGGGTACGATTCCCGCAAGCGATCGTGAGACAAATTCCCATCGGCCGGTGGCTACGTCGACCGCCGCCACTTCCGCGCTGCTGAGCGGCAGGTAGTAGACGCCTTCGTAAAGATAGCCGCGGCCGCTTGGCGCGCCGCCGTTGAGAATGGGGGTTTTGACGGGCGACCACACCGGTGCTCCGCTTTCGAGCGACAAGGCGCGAAGTCCGCTGCGACCAACCACCAACGCCCGATGATTTTCGATGGCGGCAACGTACAATCCATCTTCGCGGTCCGTTTGCCATCGCACCGAACCATCGGCCAAATTTAAACAGACCAACGTGTCCGTCGCGGGCAACGTCAAGAGGATGGCGTCTTTGACCGCGATTGGTGTTGGATCAACCCAGCGATCACGTTGTCGCAGGCGTTTGGCAAACATCTGCTGCCACTGCCAGACATTGCGACCGGGAGCCCTGCCCAGGGGCGATCCTTGTTGTTCCTCATAAACCCACGCCACGCGGCGTTTGACTAGGTCCACCGCGGCGAAACGGTTGTCGCCGGCGTAGCAAACGAGCGTCTCATCGGCCAGCACCGGTCGGCTACCAAATCGGCGCAGGGGCCGAAGGAGTCCCGGAATCCACGATACGCCGAGCAGTTTTGTACGGCTGGTGCTGTTTTCGTTGACCGCCAGCGTACATTGCCACTGCAGATTGCCCGAATCGCTGTCCAGCATGAGCAGGCAAATCTGTTGGCCGACCTCGGCGACCGCACACAGTCGATTACCGAAGACCAGTGGTGCGCCGAGAAACGACACGTTGGCCAACGGTGACGGAGATTCGGCCAGGGTGTCACTCGTTTCCCACATCAGCTTGCCGGTTTCGATATCCCAGGCCGAGAGAACCTGCGGCGAGTTTTCCATGTCGTTTAGCAACGACCGTCGACCATCCGGTTGAATTCCGATTGCCTGGTAATTGCCGCCGAATTCGAATCCCAAGTTTTCGATCAGAAAAACGTAGCGACCGTCTGTCGATAGCGAACCAAATGCGTTGTTATCCCGCAGTCGCGTCCGCAGTCCGGAGATCAGAAACTCGGCTTGCTGCGATTGCTTTTCGGCGGGGTGTTGCCGCATGAATTGTTCGATGCCGCCCAGCAGCGGTGTCTGCCACAGCAACGCCTTACCGTCCCGAGAAACTGCGCGCAAGCCGGTTAACGTTCGAAAGATGATCGCTTCGCCTGCAATCAATGGCCGCAGGCTCGGTACAACGGCGATCCGCAGGGACTTTTCTTCCGATTGGATTTTTCCCAGCACTTCTTTCAACACGTAGTCGTTGGCGACTTGGCCGAGTGGTTCTCCGCTGAGAAACGGGATTAGTCGCGATGGTTCGGCCCCTTCGTCAAGCGGCGCCGGTGCCGGGGCGGGCGCTGATTGCGATGCCATGATGATGTGTTTCTCGAGCCAGGGCAACGCATCCGAATCACTGGCGAATATTTTGATTTGCAATCCGCCAATGGCAACGGTTGTTGCACGATGCTTGGCTTTCAGTTGAGTCAGCACCTCCAGGGCTTTGTGTGGAAGGGCAGCCTGGTGCCAGCAGGTCGCCAGTTTTAACGACAGCGCCGGTTCGAACGATGCGGCGACGTGCGGTCGGTTCCACATGCGTTTGAACTGAAACGCCGCGTGGAGGAACTCGCCGTGATCCAAGTACATGCAGCCCAGCAAAAACTGCGCTTCCGCGCCGGCATTCGTAAAAAAATAAGCGTCGGCCACGGCGGCGACGGCCTCAGGATCGCCGACGGCCAGTGCCCGTTGCAACCCGCGACGCGCTTTGATGCCGTATCTGAGTTCGTAGTTGGCCAGCTCGGCAACCGGAATCTCGTTCATCAGGCTTTCGGCCGATGATTTGAGCGCGCGATAAACGCTGGCGCCTTCGCCGGTCCCCCGGAAAATGAAATCCTCCTCGGCGGCCAAGATGCCACCAAGCAGTCCGATTGCCTGCGAGTAGTCTTTCCGGTCAATTAGAATGCGCGCCGCATCCAACTTCGACACCACGCTGCGGTCCGCCAGACGCCAGCCTAGCCACGGGTCCGAGCCGTCGTCGGTTGGTGCGGCCGGCCGGTCATTCGCGGCGACTTCTTTCGGCTTTTTATCGGCGGCCTGTTCGGCCAGTTC
>JAYGDO010000597.1:0-9164 GCA_046582885.1 Pirellulales bacterium
GCGGTGATTTCCTTGTTGGCGATTAGTGTGACGTGTACCGTTGGAGTCTTCTGGATCAAGATTTCGCTCGCCTCGATAATCCGGTCGACCTGGTTTGCCAGTCGCCGATGAGCGTCCTCGGTGTCGTCGTCCAGTTTCAGCCGGGCCGGTTCGATGGGCGGTAACGGTGTCAGATCGGGCTTAAATTTAGTGGCATCACCGCCGCTGTGGATGTTGGTCACTTTGACCCCGATCTTGCGTATTTCAGCAATGTGACGGCGAGTGAAGCCGTAGGCCCGCAGCCGCCGTTCTTCCTGGCTGTCGATCGTAAACGCCAGTCCGCGATCCTGCATGGCCCGGACGATTTCCGCATACGTTTTCTTTGCGCGTTTTAAATCTCGAATGTCGTCCCACGTGACCGGGCCATTGGCGACGGCTGTCGAAGCCAGCGCAAAAAGGCAACAGAATGCGGTAAAATGGAGGATTCTCGACGACATTGGGTCTCATATTTTACAAGAGCTTGCGGTCCACCCTAATTATAACCGATCGTCGAGCGAAACGAGCATCTCAAAGGCGTCGTTCGTTGAGCAGGGCTCTCCCGGGCGAGTGCCTATTCGCAAACAGATTCAGGGCGACCGTGTCGATGCGCGGCCGAGCAATGCTTGCCCCGTTGCAAATCCGGGCTTACCATACGGGCGAAAGTGCGGGTCCGTGGCCACCGATATGCAGCGAACCGAATCCGTCCGATGAACCTCAAACGGACCCCGCAGTTGAGCCCTTGCCGGTGAAGCGACTGAAACTCTCCGCCTTGAATGTCACGATCGGCACCATCGGCATCATCGTCACAGTCCTGACGGCCGTTTGGATGTCGCCGCCCGATCACATCAGCTACGACTACAAAAACTTTTTTTCCTACATCGTTGTTCTTCTTGGCGTCCTGCTGATTGGTGGTTTGTATTGGTTCGGCAGCGGTGTTGTTTGGTATTGGAAAGCGATACTTCCGGCCGGTATCGTCGGCGCCGTGGTTTTGTTTGGAAAAATCACGAACGTGACGGGAGACTTCCGGATCGAATTTGGATGCCGTTTCACGAAGGATCCCGACGAACTTCTAGCACCTCCGCAGGTGTCCGCCGTCGGTAAGGAAGTTAATCTGTCGCAATCGCCTCAACCGACGCGGAACGATTACCCCCGGTTTTTAGGTGCCGACGGCCGTGCAACCGTGACGGGGATCGAACTGGAAACGGATTGGAATCGATGGTTACCGCGGGAGGTTTGGCGGAGGAAAATTGGCGCGGGCTGGTCCGCATTCTCGATTGTGGGTGACTACGCGGTAACGCAGGAACAGCGTGGCGAGTTTGAATACGTTGTTTGTTACGATTTGCTCAGCGGCGATATGCTCTGGAGGCATTCGGACAAAGGCCGCCACCGCGATTCGTTAGGTGGTGTGGGCCCGTGCGCGACTCCGACGATAGACGAAGGAAGAGTTTACTCGCAGGGTGCGTTTGGCATGCTGAATTGTTTGGACGGACAGACGGGTAATGTGATCTGGTCCACGAACATCATTGATGAGCACGACGCAGATTACATTGTCTGGGGCCGCAGCGGTTCGCCGCTGATCGTGGACGACAAAGTGATCGTTAGCGCTGGAGGCACGAGCGGCAATTCGTTGGTCTCTTACGACAAACTCACCGGTGAAGTGATTTGGAAAGCCGGCAACGACCGATCCGCATATGCTTCCCCCGTTTATGCGGTGCTGGATGAAGTGCCGCACGTACTCACGGTCAACGAAGGTTGGGTCCGCGGCCATCGTGCCAGCGACGGTGAGATTTTGTGGAGCTACGCGTGGCCCAGCAACAGTGACGCGACCGCCAGCACTTCGAACCCGGTTGTTATCGATGGTCAATTTATCTTTCTGTCCAAAGGCTACGGGCACGGTTGTGCTCTGATTGCAGTCGACAGGAATCGACACGGCGACTTCCAAGTATGGGATGTGCAGCGATCAAAAACCAAGATGCAGACTAAAATGACCAACGTTGTCGTCAAGGACGACTTTATTTTCGGGCTGAGCGGCGGGATTCTGGATTGCATTCAGATCGACAAGGTCGATGCGCGCCAGTTCAAGCAAAAGGGTTACCGCCCGCGAGAATTCAAACGCATGTGGAAAGGCGGCCGTTACGGGCACGGGCAAATCATGCTGGTCGGCGAGACGATCCTCGTGCTGACTGAAGAAGGCGATCTGGTGTTGGTGGAAGCAACACCCCGGCACCGGCGCGAAGTAGCCCGGATCGAAGCACTGAATGGGAAAGCATGGAACAACCCGGCGTTGTCGGGAAAATATTTGCTGGTGCGCAACTATCTCGAAGCCGCCTGCTACGAGTTGCCGTTGCGGTAGAGCGGGATTCCGTTCAGTCGCGTCATTCAACGCGAGGAATCCGGTCCTATTTTCCGATGCAGAATCGGCTAAAGATGCGGTCGAGGATATCGTCCGTATAGACCGTGCCGGCGACTTTGCCGATTTCATCGAGCGCAGAACGGATTTCGGCGGCAACAAGTTCCTCGCCGACTGCTGATTGAGCGATGGAAATCGCAACCTGCAAATAAGCCGCCGCGCGGCGAAGACTCTCGCGACAGCGTGTCGCAGTGACGGCTACAATATTTGTGTCGTCCGCCACTCGGCTGACCGTGAGCCGCCGCAACTGTTCGCGAAGTTGGTGCAGTCCTTTGCCGGTTTTGCTGCTGGTTTGAGTGAAGCGGTAGCCAAAGGTCGATTCCAGTTCGGCGGTCGACGGCCCGCCGTGTGGCAAATCACATTTGGTCAAAACAGCAATCGTTGCGTTCCTCGGCGATTCGTTGAACGCCGCAAGCTGTTGGTTAATGTCGCCAGTCGAGTCGAGGCACAAAACTTGAATCTGGGCGGATTGTTGCTGCTCGGACGTCGCCAACTGTGCGGCGGCGGCAATCGTCGCTTGCCGGGTATCCTCGAGACCAGCCGTATCGATCAACTCGAGCGGTGTACCCTCCAACTCAAGCCGCGCCGAAAGGTAATCGCGGGTCGTTCCAGGGACGTCGGAGACGATTGCAGAGGAATCTTCGGCCAAGGCATTGAACAGGCTGCTTTTTCCAACGTTTACGGCACCCAGCAGTACGGCGCGGGCCGCGTGTGTTGCCTCACTTCGGGACTTCATTTGGTCGGTCAATTGTTCGATTTTACGCTGTGCGTCGCCAAGTTGCTGTAACAAATCGCCGGTTGATATGAACGCGATATCTTCTTCCACGAAATCCAGTCCCGCTTCGAGATGCGCCAACAAATCCAGTAGCCGATTGCGGAGTTCATTGAGCGGCCTGCTGAGTCCACCCGCCATCTGCCGCAAAGCGACATTCAAATCCGCGTCGCTGCGTGAGTCGATCACGCCGAGCACCGCTTCGGCCTGTGTCAGATCGATCCGGCCCCCGAGAAATGCGCGTAGCGTGAATTCACCCGGCTCGGCCAACCGCGCACCATGCTGGCAAAGCGTTCGTAAAATGACATCGACCAGCGGGGGCGATCCGATCGTATGAACTTCCGCGAGCGGCGTACGGGTATAGCTGCGGCGGTCCGGCCAAAGATGAATGTCGCATGGCAATTTTCGGTCGCCGTCGGGCAGCCGAAAGTGCCCCGCGATGACGCTCGGCCTAGTCACCCGGTCAAGTCGAGTGCCGTCGGGAGTTGCATCGGCCGCCAGAAAACAGGCGTCGAGGCACGAAATAACGGCCGGCCCGGCAATCCGCACAATCGCCCGCATCGCGGCTTGTGGGGCCGTTGCGAGAGCAACGATCGTGTCGTCCAGATAATAAGCCATTGCAGGGCGGTCTGCGGCCGCCAAATATTGTTACCGCTTTTGCTTTTTGCGATTTTTCTTTCGCTTTGCGGCCGCCCCGTTACCCGACTGCGAGGGCTGCTTTTTGTTCTGCGGCTTTGCCGGTGCGGGTTTGACTTTTGGGTCGCCCGTGTCGCCTGGTTGCGGGTTTTTCTTGGGAAGAAACTTGCGCTCGCCGAGGCCCCACATGCTGGAAACGATGAAGTAAATACAAAGGCCGCTGGGCACGGTGAAGAACAGAAACCCGAAGAAGATCATCATGAACTTCATCATCTTCTGCTGCATCGCCTGCTGTTCATCTGTCGGCGGCGGCATGAACATTTTTTGCTGAACGATGAACAGAAAGACGGTGATGATCGGCAGCACATTGAAATAGGGACCGAGCCACCCCGTTTTTGCCGCCATGAATTCGGGCATGAAGTTGTCCCAGCGGAACAGCATGTCGGGCGCGGCGAGGTTGCTGCACCACTGCAGACCGGAAATCAGCGCGGCGCCCCGCAGTTCAATATCGACCATCAGCGCGCGGTACAGCCCGATGAAAATCGGCAGTTGAATAAACAGTGGCAAACAACCGGCCAGTGGGTTGTAACTGTGTTTGCGGTATAGATCCTGCATCACCTTGCTGCGCTTTTCGAGGTCTTTTTTGTACTTCTCGGAGATGCGTTTCATCTCGGGCTGCAACTCGCTCATCTTTTGCGCGTTCAGCGCTTGTTTTTTACTGAGCGGGAACATGCACAGTCGTACGACGACGGTCAGCAGGATGATGGCGAGCCCATAATTCAAATGCAGTACGTGATGGAAAAAGTGCAGCAGCCCCGACAGCGGCTTGGCAAACCAGCCCCAGATTGCCCAGCCGTAATACAACAGTTCGTTAAGCGTGATGTTGTCCGGATACTCTGATTCAGCGGGCGGTGCGTAGGCGGTCAACAGAGGGGGTCGCTTGGGGCCGGCGAAAATGACGAACGAGTGTCTGAGCCGTTCGTCAGCCTTGATGGTCGCGTCCTTGCTGACGACGCGCGATGTTACGTTCGTCAAATGGATTCTCTTCTTGTCGTTGTCCCCATTTCCGATGTTGGGGACCGCACCGGTTTTGAGTCCTTCCCAAGCGACATACCGCTGACGGTCTTTTTCGCCTTGCGGAATCAGTACTGCGGCAAAATACTGAGTTTCGACTCCAATATAAGCCAGCCTGTTCGTGTCACCGTCGGGGGACTCCAGCGAGTTTCGCTTGGGCTGCTTGTTGTCCTCTTCTTCATTCACCACCGTGCCACTGTCGAACATCACCGCACCGTTGCGCTCGGTGTGCAGCACGACGTCCCGCAGTCGCATGCCGGTCCACGTCCGGCCGATCTTTCGGGTGAACCACCAGTTTTCGTTCGGGAGTCCGGTCGGTCCGTCGAGCCGATAGGCGACCTTCTTGTCGCGGGACGACTCGTTGATGATCTCAAGATCAAACTTCAAATGGTAAGCCCTGAAATCGTCGTTCTCCGCCTCTTCCGGCGGAACCTGCGCAATCCGGTATCGTTTGACGACTGCGATTTGACGCTGTGAAATGCGGCGCGTAAATTCGACTTCGTGACTGGTCAGCTTGGTGATTTCCCAATTTTCCTCTCGCAGCGAAACTCCCTCAAGTTCCGAGTCACCGCGATCCAATTCCTCGTCGTCGAGTTGATCCAATGTCATCAGGAACGAAAGTTGGTCGGCCGTGCGCGGATCGTAGGACTCGAGAGGTTCGGTGGCCAGTTCCGGCCGGACCACTTCTAAAGGCCGGCGGGCGAGCGTAGCTGTCAATGTTTTGGTGGCGTCGCCGTTTCCGCGGGTGATTTTGATTTGCACCGAATCGCCGGGCTTGGAAGCATTCAGCGCTTTGTATACATCGTCTCTGGTCTCGACCGCTGAACCGTCGAAGCGGGTAATCGTGTCGCCGACTTGCAAATCAGCATTCGCGGCGGGCGAGCCGGGGGTCACCACTTGGATGATGCAACCGTCGGTCAAAGATAGATGCCCGAGATATCCCCGCTCGTCATCCTCATCGACATAGCGCGGATTATTCAGTTCAATCCGTTCGACTGCCGCGCCGCGATTCGTGAGCGTGACGGCCATTCGCGTGTCGCTGGCCGGATCGAGCGAACCGAGCGTTACCCGTTGGAGGGGAACGGCCGGTGCGGGTTGGGCGACGACCGCCGGAGGGTCCTTGGGTTCCTCGGGATTCTGTTGGCCGTCGGGATCGGCTTCAGGAGCGTCTCGTTTTGTTTTTTCTTCCCCGTCGTTGTTTTTATCGTTCTGCTTTACGCCCTTTTCTTCTTCGTCCTTGCCGGCCACATTTTGGCGCTGTTCGGGCGGAAACAGAATATTGATAACCTGCGTGTACCCGATCATTATCACCGTCGAGAGGACGATGAAGAGAATGAATCGCCGGTTGTCCAAGGGTTTGGCCCCTTTGTTAACTGTGGCCTGAAGTGTCAGCGCGGAAAACGAGCAGCAAATATTCTGCCGATGCGTCGGGTTACGAAAGTGACAGTCATCGATCGCCGGATTCTCACCGACCTTCCCGCAGACGGTCGCCGAGGAAATTGTCCAGGTCGGGTATGTCGTAGATTTTTTGAATGGTGTTGTCGACGTCGTATTCAACGCGGCGGAATCTTAACAGGTCATCTTCAAGGACGACATAGCACGCCCTCGGATCGCCATCGCGGGGCTGACCGACGGAACCGACGTTGACCATGATTTTTTCGTCGGTCAGCTGATATTCGTAATCGGTGTCCTCGGGGCTGAAGAACTTTAGGCCCTCTGTAAACACACCGGGTACATGGGTATGCCCTTGAAAACAGGTTCGCTCAATCAGGCTGAATATCTTCTCCATCTTCCGTTGATTGTAGATATCTTCGGGAAAAACATACTCATTCAGCGGATTACGCGCCGATCCGTGTACGAACAATCGTCCCTCTTCGCGTCGGTTACGGGGTAATTCGCCAAGAAAATCCCAACGCCGTGCGGAATCGTCGCGATTGGCCTTGGGGTCCTCAAGTTGTTCGCGCGTCCAAAAAATTGCCCGCTCGGCTCCCGAATTGAAGCCTTCGGGGTCGAACAGTGCGCCCTGGTCGTGGTTGCCCAACAGACACATATCACAGTTCATCACCTCGTCGATGCACTCGCACGGACTCGGACCGTAGCCGATAATGTCACCGAGGCAGTAAATCTCGCTGATACCTTGACCCTTAATGTCGGCCAGCACCGCCCGGAGGCCTTCCAGGTTGCTATGCACGTCGCTGATAATGGCGCGCTTCACGGCGAAGGGGTTCCTGTAGAACTGGCAGCGGTCGGATCTGAAAAAACAAAATCGGGGTGGGGGGCCTTCTCGTTGCAGACGGCTGAGAGCTGTCCGCACCGTAAAATGGCCCCGCACAGCCTGCTATGGGCAATCCCGCAATTTAGAGGCCTTCCTGGCAAGGGTCAAGGCAGGAGAGGGCTGAAAACACTGCATTTAACGGCTGTTCGGGCCGCGAGGCCGCGTTGGCAATTGGCGGCGAAATTGACATGAAATCACTAGCAATCGAAACAACGACTCGCTGCGGCTCACTGGCGTTGCTTGAGGGCGACACGGTCGTTGCCGAGCGCGACTTGGACAGCAATCTGCGAAGCGCGGCGTCCATTACCGTCTGCCTCCGCGAGCTGATGTGTGAAAACAAACTCGTGCCGAAGGATCTCGATTTAATTGCTGTGGCGAGCGGCCCCGGTTCGTTTACCGGGCTGCGGGTGGGGGTAACTGTCGCCAAGACACTGGCCTATGCGACCGGCGCAGAGGTCTTGAGCGTCAACACATTAGAAGCGATCGCAGTCGGGTCGCCCGAAGAAATCGGTCCGTGGTGGACGGTCCTGGAAGCGCAGCGGCAACAGCTTTTTGCCGCCATATTCGTGCGTCGTGGTATCGAAGTTGAAACGATCAGGGCCACACATATTATCGACATCGAAATCTGGCTCGATCAACTCTCCCCGGGCGACGTAGTGACGGGCCCGGCCATTGCGAAACTTGTTGCGCGTTTACCTGAAGGGATTCGTACCCACGACCCCAGATTCTGGCAACCGCGCGCAGCATGTGTTGGACAACTCGCGTTCGCCAAGTTCAATTCCGGCCTGCGTGACGATCTTTGGAAATTAACGCCGCAGTACTTTCGTAAAAGCGCAGCCGAAGAGAAAGCAGATAGTGCTAGTGAGCGGACAGGAGACAGAGGGCAGGGATAGCGGCGGACATCGGGGGGGGCATCGAAAGCTACGCGTCCGCTTGCATCAACTCTTCCAACGCTGCGGAAAATGCGCCGTAGCCGCCGTCGCTAAACAGGACAAAGCGTACTAGGTCTGGCTGGCCGTACTCGTTGAGGAATCCGATCGTGGTACTCAGCGCCGTTCGAGCGGCGAGGTCCATCGGATAGCGGTACGCACCGGTGCTCAGGGCGGGAAAGGCAATGCTGTTACAGTCGTGTTGAACCGCCAATTCCAAACTTTGCCGGTACGCGGCCGCCAATTGCTGCTGCTCGCCGCGGTGGCCGCCGTTCCATACCGGCCCGACCGCATGGATGACATATTGACACGGCAGTTCGCCGCCGCTGGAAATTACCGCGCTGCCCGTGAGGCAGCCATCGGGGTATCGCCGATCGGTCTCTTCCAGGATCGTCGGGCCACCGCGGCGATGAATCGCGCCGTCCACGCCGCCGCCGCCCGCCAATTGGCTGTTGGCCGCATTCACGATTGCCGTAACTTGCTGCTCGGTAATGTCTCCTTGGTGCAATTCAATTGTTTGCCCGTTAACGATTGCCCGCATTATGCAACCCGCCGTCTGTTTTGACGATTCACGAACTCGGCCCGCCATTGTAGCGATTTTTCACAGCCGCGAGGATTGCTTGTTAGAATGGATGCTGGTCTCCGATATCCGCGCACGAACCCCTTTCTGTAAATCGCTATGATACGCGCTGCTGCTTTTATTGTTTTCGCAATGCTGGTTGCTGCTGCCGGCACGCTGCCGGCTGGTGACATTTACGTTAGCAACACGATGGGTCGTGACAGCTTTGACGGCCGCAGGCCGTTTGCCCACAACAATGTGACCGGCCCTGTGCAAACGATCACACGGGCCTTAGAAATCGCCCGGCGGGGCGACCGCATCATTATTCAGGACACCGGCGAACCTTATCGCGAGAGTATCACGCTGACCGGCACTCGCCATAGCGGGACCACCTCGCTGCCTTTCACGATTTCGGGTAACGGCGCGATATTGGATGGCTCGGTTGCCGTGCCGGCCGGTGTTTGGGAGTTTTATCGCGATGAGACGTTTCG
>JAYGDO010000601.1:0-1767 GCA_046582885.1 Pirellulales bacterium
GGAATTGCGAGTGTGCCGAGTACCGTTGTAGCAAAAGTGGATTGAACAAATCTGCGACGCGCTAACAACGACTGGTTCATCACGACGGCCTCCAGTTAACTGGTCGGTCGCCGCCCCCCATTAAAGCGGACGACATTGATCCGCTACGAATTGCAGCAGAATCGGATTGCCTCAAAGAAACGACGCGGCGATGGCCGTCGGCCACGTTGCCGGCAAGTTGCGTTGGCCGCCGGAAGGTATTAAAAGCGTGTTGCATTTATGTTCCGTTATGTCAGGCAAAAATTTGCGCTGATGGTCGATCGCCGAAGCTCAGATTCGTTGAAGGTTACATAATGGCAGAGGTAGCTGGGAAAGAAGATAACATCACCCTCAGTGAGCGCGGGCGCGTAACTGCTGTTAATGGGAAACGGTCGTGCGCAGATTTTCGAAAGCCCCACACCGTGCCAGAAATCGTTCGCTTCTTGGAAAAATGTGAAGTTGCCGCTGTTGGGTGGTAATTCAAGCATGTACGCGCAGCTGACAACACTTTTGTCCATGACATGGTTATGGACTTCCTGGTACTGCCCCTTTTCGTACCGATTTAGCCAGACCTGAATTCCGTATTTCAACGGTCGAACGGGATTAAACTGCGCCAGGTAGGTATTTACGAGTTTGGTTGCTTCCTTCGTGAAGGGCTCCCACGGAATCTCTTTTCGAAACTTGCTATAGGTTGAATAGCAATTGCTCCGCCAAGACGGCACTTGGCTAAAATACTCATTGTTGTCGAGAACAGGAAGAAATGCCTGCTTGATTTCGTCGTGATCCGGCAATCTCGTTTTCAAAATTGGCACTCCGAACAGCGACTCGATCACTTTGATTCTCCATGATTTGCATGTAACTATGATTCGCGCTGTCCGCGCTTTTGCGGCAGTTTTGGTTGCGGTCGTCAACCCGTCAGCCACCCGAGCAGCCAACGGGACAATTGACGACTGCAACGCGGGCCATTGTCGCAACAGGTGATGCAATTGGCAAGCAACCTAGTACGCCGCGACAATCGCAGACTAGTCTTCCTGCCGGGACCGCCGAGTCACGAACAACGTCAACACAAACCCAAACAACAGCCCCGCTAAGATGATCCCGACGAACAAATACAGTGGCCTGATTTCGAAAAAATTGTGACGCACATCCATGCCGAAGACCGCACACAGTGTAGCGAGCGGAAAGAAAAACGCCACCAGCAGATTCAAACGATGTGCGGCCGTTGCCATATGACCGCTTGACCTTGCTTGCGCTTCGGCTTGGCGCGCGATGGCAAAATCAAGCGAGCTTTTTGTGTGACTGCTAAGCAGTTCTGCGGCACGCTCAATCGTATAAGCATGATCACGGGCGTCGATGATTCGACGATCGCTGGAGCAGAGTCTGCGCGCTTCCTGCAGCACCGTGTGTAAATTTCCCGCAGCCCGCTGCAGAGGCGCGAGTGCGTCGATCACAGCGAAGTGATCGACCGACGAGAGAGCTTGCTCAGAACAACTCTCTAACGCCTCGATCTGCGCATCATATTCTTCAACATGCTTCGCCAGTGCCGCCGGCCCCGCACCCAGTGTGTTACTGACCCAGGTGCCGTCAGGTTTCCGCCAGAAAAAACGCCCTTCCCGCGCCGTTTCCTCAGCCATCGGCGGCGCGTGCAACACGAGCAGCAGGTGTTCGTCGGCGAACATCGCCCGCTGACGGCCCGCCGTCGAGCCGAGCCGATCGCGGAAGTCTTGCGGCACGTCCCAACTTGACGGC
>JAYGDO010000602.1:0-5965 GCA_046582885.1 Pirellulales bacterium
GAAGAGGCGATCGCCAATTTTGAAAAAACTCAAGCGGCCCTGCTGTTTTCATCCGGATTTGCGGCAAACGTGGGCGCGGTTGCCGCTCTGGTCGGCCGCAGCGATGCGGTGTTTGCAGATGCCAGAAATCACGCCAGCCTAATCGACGGCTGCCGGCTTTCCCGGGCCGACGTGCAGATCTATCAGCACCGAGACTGCGACCATCTCGAGCGGCTGTTAGACGAGGCACCGCCCGCGCGGCGGCGGATGATTGTGACGGATAGTTTGTTCAGCATGGACGGCGACCTGGCTCCGTTGGAGCGGCTGGTCGAGTTCCGAGATCGATTCGGATGCATGCTGCTGGTCGACGAGGCGCACGCGACCGGCGTTTTCGGTGAAAGCGGTCGTGGCGTCGGCGAGCACCTTGGTGTCGAGGGCCGAATCGACATTAAAATAGGTACGCTCAGCAAGGCGCTCGGCTGTGCGGGCGGATTTGTGTGCGGCAGCCGCAAACTTGTCGATTGGCTTTTCAATCGCGCCCGGTCCTATGTGTTTTCAACGGCGCAGCCCGACGCCGGAGCGGCCGCGGCGGTCGCTGCGTTGCAAATTGTCGAAGACGAACCGGACCGCCGGCTCGCGTTGCTCAGCCGCGCCGCACAACTGCGGGAACGGTTGGCGGCGGGCGGATGGGACGTCGGCGGGTCGGCCAGCCAGATCATTCCAATTTGTGTCGGCAGTGCGAATCTCGCCATGCAGCTGTCGGCGCACCTAAGCGAGGCCGGGATCTTTGTGCCCGGCATCCGGCCCCCATCCGTGCCCGAGGGCGAATCGCTGCTGCGGGTGAGCCTTTCATGCGGTCACACCGATGCCATGATCGACCAGCTTATCGAGTCTCTGGCCACCTTCAGTCGCCGAGGAGCTTGATCATCGCTTTGCCCATCGCGTCGCCGATTAGAAAATACGTTTCGGCATTGCTGTTCCAGTGGTATCCCTGTCGCGACGGCGAGACTTCGGCCGGGCGGAAAAAATCGCGCGTCTCGACGGTGAAGACGGTCCCTTGAAACTCGGGCCGCCGGGCGACGCCGAGCTGCGCGTTGATGATGCCCAGCCTGCGATCGATTTTTTGTTTGCGACCGCCAAAACCGCTGTTGGCGATGACGACCGGCAAGTCCGGGACGGCAAATTCCTTCCGCAGATCGTTGATCAAATTCGCGAGATTGTCTTCGTACTCGCTCACCCATTCTTTCTTCAGGCCGTCATTCCATCCCTGATGCCAGCCGAAGCCGGCGATTTCAAAACCGCGGCCGTCGTATTCCGGAAAGTTTTGTTTGAGCTCGGCCAGCACTTCTTTTACGTGCGAAATCATTTGAGTGTAAAACGGCCCCACTTTTCCCGCTGAACTTGGCGGTCGAAAATCGGTGACCAGTGACTTGCCTCCCCAGGCGGTCTTGATCAACAGCACCTGATTGTCGAAGTGGGCGCCGAGGACGTGGCCGAATTGAAACTCGGGACCGATGGTTGACGCCCGCGCTCCGTATCCAACCGACAGGCCGCCCTTGCGGCCCAAATACCAAATCCACACATCGTCGCGGATGAGCCAATCACCGTTGTCGTCGACAGTGTGCCGAAACCGCTCTTTCTCTGGCGAGCTGTTGACGAGGTGCTGGAGACTCCCCCGGCCACCGTTGCGGTTTGGGTTGGCGGTGACTGCGCCGGCGCCCTGCATGTTAGATTGTCCGGCGAGAACGAAAACTTTGAGTGGACTTTTCCCCGGCTGCTGGGCGGCGGCGCGATCAATAAATCCCAAGAGAATTAGAATGACGGCCGTGTTCAATAAAATCAATCGCCTCGTCATTTTTCGTCCTGTTTGAGATTCCCCGCTCGTTGAACCACGGACCGGTTGGGACCACACCTGGGCAGCGGTCATCTGGTGCAAACCAGCGTTTAAGAGTTTACATGTCGATGCGCGTTAGTTAATGTTATACGCTACTCGGATCGCCCACCGCCAATTAAATTCGAAAGGAACCTCGGGATGAACTTTCAAATCCGTCGACAGGCGACGTCGGCTGTCTTGGCCTTGCTTTGGCTGGGCACCGTTCTTGCCTGTTGGAGTCCGGCAGCAGAAGACAAAGCTAAAGACCCGCCAAAGTTCACGAAGACGAAATCCGGCTTGAAGTACCGCATCCTCCGCGAATCAAAAGGCAAAAGACCGGCCGCCAGCGATACGGTAACAGTCCACTATCGCGGTTGGCTCGACAACAAGCAGGAATTCGACAGTTCCTATAAACGTAAAGCGCCGGCAACCTTTCCGCTCAATCGTGTCATACCGGGCTGGACCGAAGGCGTGCAGTTGGTCGGTGTCGGCGGCAAAATTGAATTGGAGATTCCCTCCGAACTTGGCTACGGAAAGAGGGGTGCGGGCAACGTGGTTCCGCCCAACGCGACACTTCACTTTGTGATTGAGTTGATTTCAATCAAATGATGTTTGGCTGATTCTTGCAGACGCCGTCACCGCTAGAGGGTTTTTTAGAATGATCACGAGATTCGCGTTTGCCATCGCAGTACTGGTCTGTTCCCAGGCCGCTCTCTCCCCAGCCGGCGAAATAGCGGCGAATGCCCAGTGGCCCCGCTGGCGCGGTCCGCAGGACAACGGCAGCACCACGGTGGGTTCGTATTCGACGGAATTCAATGCGTCGAAAAACGTTTTGTGGAAGACCAGCCTGCCGGGTACGGGGTGCTCGACACCGACCGTGTCGAAGGGAAATATCCTGTTGACCTGTCCGGCCGATGGTCAGGACACGGTGATCAATTTCGACTGGGACGGCAAGGTAAAATGGCGCGCTGAAATTGGGTCGCAGATTCCGGGAAAACACCGCAATGGCTCCGGCAGTAATCCGTCCGTCGTGATCGATGACGATCGCCTGTTCGCCTATTTTAAAAGCGGCAACCTAGCCGAACTCGATCCGTCCGGAAAAATCGTTTGGCAAACCAATCTCAAGAAGTTCGCCAAAGACACGCTCTTTTGGGACCTGGGCACGTCGCCGATTACGACGAAGCAGTGCCTCGTCGTGGCGGTCATGCACAACGGCGAGTCTTTTCTGGTCGCCTACGAAAAAGGTACCGGCAAGCAAAAGTGGTACGTATCACGAAATTACAAGACTCCGGTTGAGGGCGATCACAGTTACGCGACGCCCATCGTGACCGACCACATGGGGATGGAATCGATCCTCGTCTGGGGAGCCGAGCACCTGACGGCCCATGATGCGGTTAACGGCGAGTTGATTTGGTCATGCGGTGGATTTAATCCGGATGGTCGCGGCAATTGGGTCGCCGTTGGTTCGCACGTAATCGCAGGCGACATTGCGATTGTGCCTTACGGCCGAGGATCGCGATTGGCGGGAATCAAGCTTGGTGGCGAAGGCGACGTCACTGAAACTCACCGCTTGTGGACGCGCAAAGATACCGGCTCGTTCGTGCCGACCCCGCTGGTGCACAACGGCAGGGTTTACGTGTTGCGCGACCGCGGTGAAGTCGAATGCATTGATCCCAAAACGGGCAAGACGCTATGGAAAGACGCCCTGCCCAAACATCGCGCCAAATACTACGCGTCGCCCGTTGTCGCCGGCGACCATCTTTACGCGGCGCGGGAGGATGGAGTGGTGTTTGTCGCCGGCATCAAAGGCGAATTCAAATTGGTTTCGGAAAACGACATGGGCGAGCGGTTGATTGCTTCACCGGTGCCCGTGGCCAACCGCCTGCTGATTCGCGGTGCCGAGCATCTATTTTGCATTGGTAGCAAGTGACAATGACCGTCGGGTCTGCGCGGATTCGGCGGACCTCAAAATGGGACATCCTCGTCGGACGGCGCTTCGGATTCATCCGGTGGAGGTCCGCCGGCGGTCTCGCCGGCGACTGCTGCGGGTGATGTTAGGACTTTGAATTCGGTCGCCTCGACATTCACAAAAAACTTTACTTCACTGCCGGGATCTTTTTGCCAGCGGCGTCCGCTCAGCCGGTAGGCGACTTCCACATCGTCGCCGACCTTCAATTCGTCCGCTGCGTCACAACTGTCGTGAACGAATTCAACGGGGATGTAGTTGATGAATCGCCCCTTGTCCTGTTCCAGTACGATAACCCGCTTGCGGAAATCGTTCTTACCGTACGTTTTCGTTTCCTCGATCAGATGGACATTGCCGCGAACTTTTGCGTCGCTCATTAATCTCGATTCCTTGATCTTCCGGTGTCGTCAACTGAGGCGGCCCGTTGTCGATTGCAAGGCGTTCGCCGCCCCAAGGCCGCCATCATCGTAACGAAACACGCGGTCGGGTACAGTGCCCCGGCATCGGTATCAATCGCCTGGCGAGAGCTCGACATCCATCGGCAGTTGCACGCGTTGGCAGTAGTCGACGATGGCGGCAATAAATTCTTCTCCGTAGTCTGCCAGTTTCTTGTCGCCCACCCCTTTGATTTGCCGGAAAGCGTGCAGGTTAGACGGCCGGCAGCGAGCCATCGCCCGCAAGGTGGTGTCGCTGAAGATCACATACGGCGGCACCCGCCGCGCCTCGGAGTTTTGCCGCCGCAACAGGCGAAGTTCTTCAAACAGTTCGTGGTCGACCCCCTCCCAGGAATCGGCTTCCACCGATCTGCCAGCGGCGGATTTTTTTTCGGGCCGCTTGGCGCCGCGGAGTAGCCGTGGCGTTCGTTCTCCACGCAGCAGTTGGTGTCCCGGATCGGTCACTTGTAAAACGTTGAATTCGCCAGTTTTCTCCAGGAACTGTTGCCCGACGAGCTGCTCAATCCAGTCCCGGATGGTCCTTTTGTTTTCGTTGGAAAGCATCCCCCAACTACTCAGCTGATCGTGGCCCTGTTCGACGATCCGCTGATCGCGAGAACCGCCAAGCACCATGGACGTATAGTCCGCCCCGTATCGCTGTTGGAGCCGCACGACGCAGGAAATAATTTGCTTCCCGACGTTGAGGGGGTTTTCGACTTGATCGAGTTGTCCGAGGCAGACGTCGCAGGCGCCGCAGTTTTCTGCGGCGAGCCGCTGGCCAAAGTGTTCGACCAGCGTTCGGTGGCGGCAAGTTACGCTGTTGCAGAAATTGTACGTTGCCGAAAGTGACTGCAACGCGGCTTCTTGGACGCCGGCGTCCGAGTCGGAAAGGATGCGTTTCCAGGTCATGAAATCCTGGCCGGAGAAAATCAGGCAGCATTCCGCCGGCAGGCCGTCGCGCCCGGCGCGGCCGCTTTCTTGCTGGTAATGTTCGAGTGACTTGGGCATACCCGCGTGTATCACGTACCGTACGTTCGATTTGTCGATTCCCATGCCGAAGGCCACGGTAGCGACGAGAACATCAACACGCTCTTCGATGAACGCTTCCTGATTGCTGCGGCGGTCGCCGTCTTCCATGCCCGCATGATAAGGCAGCGCCCGATATCCGTGCTCGCACAACTCGGCACTCATGCGGTCAACTTCCTTGCGGGAGATGCAGTAGATGACGCCCGATTGGCCGGGATGCCGGTCCAGGACTGCTTGAATCTGGGAGGAAAGGTTGTTGCGGCGCTGCACTGTGTAAATCAGGTTAGGCCGGTCGAACGGCCCCACCAGCATCGCGGGGTCGTTCAGCCCGAGTTGTTCGGCGATGTCCATTCGCACGCGGTCGGTGGCCGTGGCGGTAAACGCGTGAACAGCGATGTCCGGAAACGCCTTTTTCAGAATCTGCAGTTCGCGATATTCGGGACGAAAATCATGGCCCCAGGAGCTGATGCAATGGGCTTCGTCGATGGCGAAAAAGGAAACACCGGTCCGTTTCAAAAACTGAATGGTCTGATCGCGTACCAGCCGCTCCGGAGCGACATACAGCAATCGCAAGCGGCCTGCGCGAATTTTGCCGGCGATCCGGCGTTTCTCTTCGTACGGGACCATGCTGTGAATCGCCGCCGCCGGAACGCCGCAGTTTTGCAGCGCATCAACCTGGTCTTTCAT
>JAYGDO010000001.1:0-4205 GCA_046582885.1 Pirellulales bacterium
CGACACCTGTTCTAAGATGTGATCCCAGCGTGACTTGCGGGAAGTGGAGACGATCGGACTCGAACCGACGACCCTCGCGTTGCAAACGCGATGCTCTCCCAACTGAGCTACGCCCCCGTGAACCTGGGGATTCTACGTGCAGACGCAGCCAATGCAAGGGTAACCCGCGAAATTCAACGCGACGACTCGAGCATTTCGTCAAACAGTTCGGCGAAGACTTCGTCGACGGCCGACAACTCTTTCTCGCGCGAGTTGTCGTCGTCTTCATGGATGGCCAGCGGCTTAAGTGCCGCCAGTTCATCGGCTTCCAAGTCAATCTGGGCCCAGGCCGCCTGCAGGTCGTCTTCGTCGTGCGGTTCGTCAACTGCCGCAACCGGCGGCCCCACTCGTCCGACAAAGTCAAACATACGGTCCGCCAAAGGTTCCGCGAACGGGCCGGCGAGCTGCGCCGGTTTGCTCGGCAGCCTGCGGAGGCCCGTTTCCAGCTGGGCCGACATGACGCTACCCGGATGGAGTTCGTGATCGAGATCGGGCAGGCCCAGCAGGTGGCCGAATTCGTGTGAAAGAACGGAAAACAAATCGAACTGGCGGGTCGGCTGCTCCGAGGCGGTCATCCCAATATGCCAGCCATATCCGGCCGCATTTCGATCGAGCCAAATCGTCCGGGTGGCCGGCGAGGCGAGTCCCAACACGGCCCCCGGCAGATCGGACACGCGGACATCAACCGCGGCGAATAAATCCGCCACCGCCGGATCGACGGCAGCCCACCGTGCGGCCGCCCCTTCGACCAGCTGGTCGAACTCTCCGGCAGCCAGGTCGCCGGCGTCTGTCCCCGTGACCGCCGCTGCCGCCGCCCGCAGCGGCAACAGCCTCTCGACCAGTACCGCGTCGGCGATTACATAATCGTCCAGGGCGGTGTCCATGACGACCGTCACTTCGCCGCTACTGACAGAAACCGCCGAAGCAATGACCCGCCACTGCAAGCCGTTGCCGTCGGTAAACGAATCGCCGCCGGTGTCGGGGCTGGTCTCCTGGTTGACGACCGCCTGACTAACTCGTGTACCATTCTTGGCGCCATCGAAGACCGTGTACGGCACGGCCTGAGAACGATTGGCGTACGGCGTCCAGGTCGTGTAGACGTTATAGACGCCGTCCGTCAGATTTGGCGCGTTCCAGGCGGCGAAGACGGTGCCGCTAGCCGGCGAATGGAACGTCACGTCGTTGTTCGCACCCTGGCCGACGAATCGCGTCCAACCGCTCGGAATGGTCGGATCGACCGTCGAGAAACCCGCATCGCCGTCGTCCACCATCGCCAGGTTGGTTACCGAGCCGGTGATGTAGAAGCTGTAGGCCCCTTCGTCCAGATCGTTACTGTTGATGATAACGGTCGCTAAGTACTCTCCCGGCCTGTCGGTGGCGAGCGACACCGTAAAATCGGCCGCATTCAGCGACGCGATGTCGGCGATCGGATCGGATTTCAGCGAGAAAGCGGCGTCGCCCACGATCGAAACACTGTCGATTTGGAGATTGCCCACGCCCACATTCTGGATCGTGACAACCTGACCGCTGCTCGTGCCCGGCAGCTGCTCGAAGAATGCTCCCATCGCAATCGTGTCACCAATTACTAACTCGCCGCCATCCGTCTGCACCGAAATCTCCGCATCGGTAATCAGGTCGAGACGGACGGCATCAGAAATCACAAACTCATTCGCGCCAACCCCATTGATCGTGACCGTCACGTTCCCCGGCGCAGTCAACTCTATAAAGGGCAAGATCCGCTCCCAGGAGCTGCCTTGATCGGTGAAGTCGTTCGGTGCGATTTCTTGATTGACGGAAACCGTCACCGGCACACCGCCGTTAAAGGTCGGGCCGCTGATCGTGTACGGGGCGTTCGTCGCCCGATTGGCGAAGGCCGACCAGGTGGCCGAGAGATCGTAGATACCGGCGGGCAGGGCGCCGAAGTCATACGTGGCATTGCCCGCATGGCCCTTGGCGGCGAAGTGCACGTCATTTTCAAAGCCCTGACCAGAAAATTCCCGGAAGCCGCCCCGGTCGTAACGGGAGTCGATCCCGGTGCGAGCATCATCAATAATGAACGTTCCGGTGCCTGAAACTTCACCGATCAAGGCAATGTTAAAGGGGGATTCATCACCGTTGCCGTCGTTGTTGTCCAACGTTGCCTGCCCGTTCATTACGCCCAAAGCGGCCCCGTCAAAAGTGATGTCGAAGGTGGCCGAATCGCCAAGAGCCAGCGCCGCCGTGGAAAAGTTCGAAGTACTGAATCCCGCAGACAGGGTTAAAGCGTCCAGGTTCAGCGTGCCCGCGCCAACGTTGGTCACTTGCACCGTCTGGGTCACCGGCACACCTTGGGCCGTAATGCCGTAATTGATACCGCCGTCACCGTCGTCCAGATTCATGCCGCCCACAGCCACCTCGATTTCCGGGGAGTCCGACTGCTCGATCCGGATCGCGTCGGCGATCACGAATTCGTTGGCCGCAGCCGACAACTTCACCACCAGCGTGCCGGAGCTGATCCGCACGCCGCCCAACTCCTCCCAACTCACGCCCCGGTCGCTGAAATCGTTCGGTTCCAGTTCCTGGTTGATCGTGGCCGTGGCTTGCCGTGATCCACCATCGTAAATCTCAAATGGGGCATTCGTCGCCCGGTTGGCGAACGCCGTCCAGGTCGCCGCCACGTTGTAAACTTCGTTGTTGGGAAGTCCCAAAGAAGCCAAATCGAACGTCCAGGTGGCGATTCCGCCACCGTTGGCCCCGGCATAATGGACGTCCGAAATACCGTCCGGGCCGCGATACCCCTGCGGCGCAAACGCCGTAAATCTCGTTTGCGAAAATCCCTGATTTGCGTTGTCGATGATCCTCACCGGCTGATCCAGTGAAGCCTCCACATTAAACACGAACGGGCTTTCGTCCGTATCGTTGCTGATCAAGGAAAACTGGCCCCCGAGCAGCGTGCCCGGCTCGTACTGACGCCGGCCGTCAAAACCGTCGAATCGGATCGCCAGCGCCGCGGCCGTATTGGGGTCGATCACCAGCGGATGATTGGCATCGGGGGCCGGCGTTAGCAGGCTGAAACCGTCCGGAACACCAATTTCCGTAATGCTTAGCGGCCCGCTGCCGCTGTCGTTACGGATCTGCAGGTTCCGCGCGGCGGGCATGCCCGGGGCGAAGCTGCCAAAGTCGATCGTGCCGCCATGGTTTACATTTCCGCCACCGCCCGACAGATCGTTCAGCCCGATCTCCGGACCGGATAACCCTTGAATCCGCATCGCGTCGGCGAACACGTACCCGCCATTGACGGCCGCATCCAATCGGACTTCCAACGAACCGCTGCCGTTGCCGCCGTCGGTCACGACCACGAGGCCCAGGTTCTCCCAATCGACGCCGCCGGTTGAAAAGTCATCCGGACCCAGCTGCTGGATGATATCTACCCCACCGGCCAGCCGGCCACCGTCAAACAGTTGGTAATTCGCCACGCCCAGATTGGACTGCCCGCGCCAGGTGCTGGCCACCGAGTATTCGCCCGGCTCGAGATTCGTGAACGTCCAACTGGCCATCTGCTGCGGAGCGGTTGAGTTGTTCCAGGCGATGTCGCCTTCGTACACGTCGCCCGCCACTTGCTCGAACGGGAAGCCCGCCGAGTTATAGCCGATGCCGCCATTGTCGATCGTCTGCAGGCCAACCGCCAACGTCAGGATCATCGACAAATCCCGGCTGGAGTCGCTGGCCAGCGAAAACTCTTCACGGAACGCGCCTAGTTGGCTGGCGTCGTGTCGAATGGTGAAGTCCCGGCTGCCGCCGACTGGGATGGTGGTGAAGGCGGTGTTCCCTGCAACCCTGAAGAACTTCAGCGGCGCGTCGCCCAGTAGCAGCGGGCGTTGTCCCAGATTGCGAAGCCGGAAGGTTCGCTCCAGTGGCACGCCCAAATCGGTCACGCCAAAATCGACGACGCTACCGGGCAGCAACACCTGATCCTGGCCGGCGTTACTGGAACCCAACAATAGCAATTCCGCCGCCGGAGCGACCAGACGCTCAACACGCATCGCGTCGGCGATCACAAAGCCATTCGCGCTAGACGGGTTGGTCAGCATGACGACGATCTCACCGCCCGCAGCCGTAATTTCGTAGGGGCCGCCCAGGTTCTGCCAGAACGATCCCTGGTCCTGGAAGCCGGCCGGAGCCGACGC
>JAYGDO010000036.1:0-10284 GCA_046582885.1 Pirellulales bacterium
CGCAAGCGAAGAAAAAGAAAAAGAAAAAGAAAAAGAGATAGTCGGAACCGCAATTGAAGTCATCGGACCGCTGGCGGCTGCCGCACCACAAAGGCGGCGCGTCAGTAGCCCACCGCGCAGCCGTCTTTGCGGGCTTCGGTCGCGCCGTGCAGCGTGTCTTTCCTCCAGTCGATCCAAATGCCCTGGTAGCCGCCGAAACCGTCGCCGGCGACTTCGACCCGATGGCCTCTTTGGCGGAGTGCTTCGCGGACCGATTTATTAATTCCCGGCTCAAGGGAAACGGTTCCCCCTCCCGCAGCGGCCGATCCGGTCGGTGTCCCACTACCGAAGTGCCGGGCCCTCGCGAAATCTCCCGCGTGCTGTACGTTCATGCCGAAATCGATCAGGTTGACCAGTACCTGAACGTGCCCTTGCGGTTGCATGTCGCCACCCATTACGCCAAAAGTAAAAACGGGTTGATCGTCGCGCGTGACCATGGCGGGAATGATTGTGTGGAACGGCAGTTTGTGTGGTTCCAAGCGATTTAGATGTTCATCATCCAAAGCAAACAGCGCCCCGCGGCTTTGCAGAGCAAAGCCGACACCGCCGGGGACCACCTGCGAACCGAAACCATAGTACGTGCTTTGGATCAGCGAGCAGCAATTGCGGTCTTTATCGACCACCGTCAAATAGATCGTATCGCCTTTCTGCAGTTTCGGATCTCCCGCGGCCACGTCGCCGGCCGCGCGATTCGTGTCGATCAACTTGCCTCGTTTCTCGGCATACAGCTTGGAAATCAATTCGGCCGTCGGCAGAAACTGTACGGTCGGATCCGCATAGAAACGCGCTCGGTCAGCGAATGCGAGTTTCTTCGCTTCGACAAACAAATGCAGGTAGTCGGCGCTGCCCGGTCCCATCGCTCGGAGATCGTACGGCTCCAGCAGGTTCAGCATTTGCAGCGCGGCGATGCCCTGTCCATTGGGCGGCAATTCCCAGACGTCGTAACCGCGGTAATTGGTCGAGACGGGCTCGACCCACAGGCTTTTGTGGTCGGCAAAGTCCCTCAGCGAAAAAAACCCCCCGTTTGACTCACTGAACGAGACGATCGTTTTGGCGATGTGGCCTTTATAGAACGCGTCGCGGCCATCTTTGGCAATGGCTTGAAGCGTGCGGGAAAAATGGGGATTGCGAAAAATGTCGCCTTCGCGGGGAGCGCGGCCGTCGATCAGAAAAGTCTTTGCCGAATCGGGCCAACGGGACAGTGATTTTTCCGCGCCGCGCCACGAATTGGCGATAATTTCGCTCACCGGAAATCCGTTCCCGGCGTAATCGATCGCCGGGGCGAGCATTTTTGCGAACGCCATCGTGCCGAACCGTCTCCGCAGGTCATCCCATCCGGCGACGCAGCCCGGTACGGACCAGCCGAGCGGCCCCTCCGTTGGTATCTGCTTCAGGCCCCGCTGCTCGAACACTTTTCGATTGATGGCGTAAGGGCTACGGCCGCTGGCGTTGAGTCCATAAAGTTTTTTCTCGGTGTTGTTCCAAACGATCGCGAACAGATCGCCGCCAATGCCGCAACTCATCGGCTCCACAACGCAGAGGACCGCATTTGCCGCGATGGCCGCATCCACCGCGTTGCCGCCTCGTTTGAGCACGTCTAGGCCAGCCTGCGCGGCAAGCGGTTGGCTGGCGGCGACCATGCCGTTTTGGGCGATCACGACCGAGCGACTCTGGTGTGGAAAGCGGCCCGGGCGGCTGTATCCGGTTCGTGACATGTCTACCTCATCCGCGACCATACACACGGGGGTATGCGCGGCAGCGATCAACAAGGTTAAGGCGTTTAAATACGATCGGTTCATCAGTGGAACTTCCCACGAGGCGGGGTCAAAGGGACCAACCCTTGCGATAGCTCCCGCGAATCAGCGGATCGGCTGCCGGTAGCCCCTTGGCTTTGAGGTTTTCACTGTCCCACAGGATCGGTTCGCCCAGTCGCAGCGCCAAGTTGCCCAGCAGGACCATTTCGGTCAACGGACCGGCGAAGTCGAAATTCGACAAGGCAGCGGGGCCGCCCTTGCAGGCGCGGATCCATTCCAGGTAGTGACCGGGTGAATCAGGGATCGACGGTTCGGGCCTCGCCGCCACCTCGCCTTTGATGATCTTTCCTTCGCCCCAATAATGCGGGACGTAAAGTGTTCCTGAATCACCGATAAATAGCGACCCGTTGCCCGCCAATTGTTGACCCGGCGCCAGATCGGCCGGCGGCTTTTTCTTGCCGTCGTACCAAGTCAGCTTGACCGGCGGCAGGCCGCCGCGGGCGGGAAACTCGTAGCGAATAATCGACCACTGCGGCGCGGTCTCCGGACTCAGTCCGGATGACTCGGCGTAAACGGCCTTCGGACTGCCGAGTTTTAGCGCCCAAAATGCCGTGTCCATGTTGTGGCACGCCATGTCTCCCAGCGCGCCGGTCCCGAAATCCCAGAATCCCCGCCAGACGAATGGATGGTAACCGCTGTTATAGGGCCGTTCGGGGGCCGGACCGAGCCAAAGATCCCAGTTCAGCGTGGGCGGCACCGGCTTCGAGCCTTTGGGCCGCCCCATGCCTTGCGGCCAAATCGGCCGATCCGTCCAAACGTGCACGTCGCGGACCGCGCCCAGGCCTCCTGCCTGAATCCATTCGACCATACGCCGAGTTCCGGCTTCACTGTGACCTTGGTTGCCCATCTGGGTAGCCACCCGCTGCTTTCTCGCGGTTTCGGTCATTAAGCGGGCTTCTTGTATGTTGTGCGTCAGGGGTTTCTGACAATAAACATGCTTGCCAAGCTGCATGGCGGCGATGCTGGCGACGGCGTGCGTGTGGTCGGGTGTGCTAACGGTTACCGCGTCGATATCTTTGCGCTCGAGTAATTTGCGAAAGTCAGCGAACTTTGCCGCTTTCGGAAATGTCTGCGCGGCTTTCGCCAATCTGACTTCATCGACATCGCAAATGGCGGCGATGTTCTCGCTGGCGACGCCGTTCATATCGGTCCAGCCTTTGCCGCCAACGGCGATGCAGCCGATATTGAGTTTTTCGTTGGCTGATTCGGGTGCCGCGGCCTCGGCGCCGCTCCAGAATCCAATTCCCAATCCGGACATGGCCGCCGTCGTGCCTTTCACAAATTCGCGCCGCCGCACTCGTGCGTGGTGGGTCATGTTCGCTAGCTCCTGCTTGAGAGGATCATAAATTTGAAAACAGATAGATGTAGGTTCTCTAGGTCGGTGGTCGCCAGGGTTTCGGCCCGTTCGGCTTGGCTTGCAAAAACTTGGCGTCTACCTCCTTATACCAATCGTGCAATTTTGCACGCATTTGTTTGACGCGGCCAGGCATTTCCGCTGCCAGGTCGTTTCTTTCGCCGATGTCCTCTTTGACATTGTACAAGTGTACGCGGCCGTCTTCGAACCGTTCAATGAGCTTGAGATCGCCAACCCGAATCGCGCCGCCGGGAATGCCGCCTTGATTGCTGTAGTGCGGATAATGCCAGTAAATCGCGTCTCGCTGCGGAGCTTTATTTTGCTGGATCAACTTCACCAGACTGACGCCATCGAGATGCTGACGGGGTTTCGGCGGTAGCCCGGCCAACTCGAGTATCGTCGGGTAGAAGTCCGTGCTGACGACCGCTTCGTCGCGGACACCGCTGTAGCCGGGTACCTTGATGACGAAAGGCTCGCGGATGCCGCCCTCGTACAGCCAGCCCTTGCCCCCGCGGAGAGGCAGGTTCGACGTAGGTAGGCCTTCGGAGGTGGACAGTCCGCCATTGTCCGACATAAAACAAACGACCGTGTTCTTATCGAGCCCGAGTCGCTTCAACCGGGCAAGCACGCGGCCGATACTGGTGTCCATCATCTCGACCATGGCGGCGTAGGTCGGGTGGTTTTGTAATATCCGCACGCGGCGCGGCTGA
The DNA here is from genome assembly GCA_046582885.1 of Pirellulales bacterium. Classification (GTDB taxonomy): domain Bacteria; phylum Planctomycetota; class Planctomycetia; order Pirellulales; family UBA7805; genus JAYZEI01. Next base: position 3,918 of record JAYGDO010000036.1, read on the forward strand.
TTGGTCGGCAAGGCTTGTTCCTCTTCGGCAAATTCTTTTCCGCCGATAATGTCCATCGCCGCGGCCTTTTTTTTGTATTTTGCCACGATCTCGGCGGGCGCCTGAATCGGAATGTGGACCGTGTAAAACGACAAATACAAGAGAAAGGGATCATCTTTGAATTGGTCGATAATCTTGAGCGATTCGTCGGTGAGTCGCGTCGTCAGGTACTCGCCCTTTATGCCGTCACTCAATCGCGGGTTCTTGTAGGGAGAAAAAAATCCAGCCGCCGGCATCCCGCGCGAATAGCCGCCGATGTTGAGATCGAACCCTTGCGCCTCGGGCCAATACTGTTCGGTCGGACCGAGATGCCATTTGCCGACGAACGCCGTGCGGTAACCGGATTCTTTTAGCGCTTCGGCGAGAGTCGTTTCGGACAGAGGCATGCGGTCATGCAGCGGCGCGGGTAAGAATCTCCCGCCGCGCCGTCCCGAAAAGAAATTCGTCGCGTCCGCACGGGACGGATACTTGCCGGTCATAATGCTGAACCGTGTCGGACTGCAAACCGGGTTTGCTGCGTAACCGTTCGTGAACCGCACGCCCTGTTTCGCCAGGCGATCGATGTTGGGCGTTTCGTAGAAGGTATCCGGGTTGTTAGCGCCGACATCCATGTAGCCGAGATCGTCGACTAGGATGAAGACGAAGTTTGGTCGGGCAGCTTTCAGCGTATCGGCAGCAAACAGCAGAAGAACGAAGAAGCCCACCCGTGCGGCGCCTGCCATTGTTGTGCTCCACAGCGAAAACTCGTAAATGCACCCGAGAAATATTTTAACAGCACACCCGCTGGTTCCCAGGCTCCGCCGCTGAATGCACGGCCATGGCGGATGGGGGGCGGGCAGGGACCGAGCCGGCGCAACGGACGCCATAACGCGAGCGGTCAAACAATTTCGGGCGTTTGCCCTGCTGTCGCGGTTTTCGGCTCTTGCGGAGGTCCTTTCTCTCTTGCGAAACACGCCAGCATGGCGGGAAAGAACAGTAAATCGGCCAACAGTGCCGCGGCAATTGTCGCGCAGGCCATCGCGGCAAACGTGCGATGCGCCGGCAATTCGCTGCTGAGCACTGTGGCAAAACCGGTGACCAGGATGATTGTTGTCATGACTAGCGCCTTGCCGACTCCTAGAAACGCGTGGCGAATTGCCGCCTTGACGTCGTCGGTATCCGACAACTCGTATTGAAATCGAGTCAAAAAATGGATGGTGTCGTCCACGGCAATACCAATACAGATAGTAAACGCGCAGATGGTCACGACCGTCAGCGACCCGCCGAATGCGTACAGAAGTGCTGCGGTTAAAACCAAGGGGAACATATTCGGCACGACCGTGATCAGTCCAATCCGTACCGATCGGTAAACGATCGTGATCACCATAAAGATGATCAGCGACGCGGTTCCGAGACTTGCCGCCAAGTCATAAACGATCTGCGTAAGATTCCGCCCGCCGACGACGAAATCGCCCGTTAATTTGAAATCGAAACCGGGATGCCGTGTTTTGAGTTTTTCTAACTGTTCATCGACGCGGTCGAAGACGGGATTATATTTTGCCAGCCCGATGTCTTGCACGCGCATGGTAACCAACGTGCGGCGCTGCTGGGGATTGTAAAGAAAACGCTGTAAGTCGGGGGGCATCAGATGTAAAAACGGCATCCGCGCGGCCGGCTCGGATTGATCGCCGGGAAACGACTCGACGATGTTGCGAATGGAAAGCGGATGGCGGAGCAGCGGCTCGTTGGCGAGCACGCCTTCCACGTCCTGGACGGCTTCGAGAATCTCCGGCGCGGTCGCCGACAGCCTCTCGGGCCACTCGACCACGACACGGCAGTATTCAATGCCGCCGAACACTTCGTCGCAATGCGCCAGCGTCCGTGCGGCTTCACTGTCGGGCGGGAGCACGTTCCTGCGGCGGCCGTCCGGCCGCAGTTGTAGCGCAACGACCGCGCAAAGGACCGTGGCCAGGACCGCAAATACGGTAATCATGCGATTGCGGCGGACGATCCAGTCGACGGCCCCGCTAAACCGCTCAATCCCTTTGCCGATAATGTCGCGATGGTGGCCCAGGTGTACATTGCGGGCCAGTTTGGTACTGCAGGCCAGTGGAATGACCGTGATCACCGCGGCGAAACTTGCCAGCACGCCGACGGAACACGCCAGGCCAAAGTCGCGAATGAACGCCGATTCGGCGAGCAACAGCGAACAGAACCCGATGGCTGTTGTCACCGACGTCAACAGACACGCTAAGCCAACGCGGCGGATCGACTCACAGGCCGCTTCCAGCGGCGAGCGCCCTTCGGCGCGGATTCGCCGGACGTACACCATCAGGTGAATTCCGTCCGTCATTCCCACCATCGTTATCAGCACCGGCAAGATGGCGTTCGTCAAATCGTTGCGGTTGATTTCCAGCAACTGAATGAGGCCGGACGACCAAAAAACCGCCAACATCGGCGCCGAGGCTACGATCAGCACGGCCGACAGTCCGCGGAACAGAACGATCGCAATGATTCCGGTCAGCGCGTAGCTGATAATCGTGAATTTCCGATCATTACGCTTGAACGCGTCGGCCTGCGCGATGAAGATCGGCATGCTGCCGGTGAGACGAACTTGCACGTTGGCTTGCGGATGGCCGGCCGCCGCATCTTTGGCCGTTTGACGTAGTCGCGAGGAACAATCGGCGTCATCGGTCCAGTAGAGCCAATCGATCGTGACCGGCATCAGTAGCGTCTGGCCATTGGGCGAAACAAGTTGCCCCGCGACGAGCGGATGCGCCAGTGCTCGCTGTCTTGCTTGCTGAAACGACCCCGGCGCGTCGCCCTCGCGCGGCAGGATCGGCTCGGGCAAACCAAACGCGTTGACCACCGGCAGATTATCGAGCCAAAACACACGACGGACGTAATCCAGCGCCTCGACATCCCGGACAATGCCGCGGACAGCCGCGACGGCCTGCGGCGCGAAAAGATCTTCCGCATCGACGACCAGAAAGCATTCGGAAGTGCGCAGTTCGAACTGCTCGTTGACTTCGCGCAATAATCGGTCGTCCGATTGCTCTTCGCGCCGACCCCGCAACAGACTGTCGGGTGTCTTTTCGCGAAAATAGCCCCAACTTGCCAGCGCGGTCATAAAGACCACGAAAGCCGCCACCAGGATTCGATGTCGGGCGAAAACGGCCGCAAATGCGTCAGTTGAAATCACGTGCGAACTTCACTCACCTCGAGGAGGCGGGCCGGAGGGCAATGGCGGATGAAATGCTAGTCTAAAAAACGCTGCCGCAGGTCCCGTGTCCGACGCTCGTCGCGCTGGCTTGATGCGAGCGCGTACTGACGCGCCTCGTTGATGTCGATGCACCGATCGTGGTTCTTGTCGAATGACTGAAATGCAAAAACACGGAACGAGTTGGGCACTTCGTCACGTTCGACCTTGCCGTCTTCGTTGTGGTCGAATCGCTGCATAAACTGCCGTGCCGCTTTTTTCGCCTTGGCCAGTTGCTCCTCATCTGACAGTTCATTCGCTCCGTCGGCCAATTTCGTTTTAATCGGCACGGCGACTTCGAAAAAACTGACCATCATTTCCTGCCAGGTTTGATCTCCCCAGCGGACGGTCGCGTTCGGATCGGGATTGGCGAGGTTGTCTTCCGAGTTATCAAAGTGCGCGACGCACTCAATGCGATCGATTGCGGACAATGGCAGCGGTTCGGCAAGACGATAGCCATGCTGCCAGTTGAAGTCGTAATTCGGCACATCCAGCAAAATGCGTTCGTCGCCGCTGCGGTGCGCCGTATATCGGAACGACTTTCCGCGCAAGTGCATGTGCGGCGCTATGGCAAGCAGCTTGCCGCCGACGGGAAGCCGCCGCAACGACGCCTGCACTCGATAATTCTCGGCGCCGGCCGGGATTTCGAATTTTCGATTCAATGCGAGCAAAGTCACAACTTCTTCTCTTACCGTTTCAGGTTTCGTAAATACCAAGCCAATCTTGGTGACGTCCTCTTGTGTCGTGCCGGTCGGCGTGTAGTGCATTTGAAAGATTAATTTTGATCCCGCCGGAATCCGCCGCGCGCGGCCTGGCGCCGCGATCGACGCACGTTGACCCGGCACGTACGCGGCCAGCCAACCGAATCCGCGCAGCCGCACACCGTCCGGCGGGCGAATGAAAACGATCGCGTGGTGGACCACCGCCGAATTTCCCGGCACAACCTCGGCGGCCGTCACCCATTTGTCTTTGTCGAATCCGGGATCGGCAACAAAGTACTGGTATTCGACGACCCCTTCTTTCGGCACCACGAACGGCTGTCTTCGCATGGCGACCACTTGGTCGGGCGTGCGCGGCGTGCGCCATCCCGTAACGAACGTGCGCGGCGGCGGCAAATTGCTGCGGTCGCCTTCCGGGGCTCCGGCTTTTACCCATTGATAGACAAGTTTCTTTTCCGCGGCGGCCATCAACCGCTCGTTGGCATACGGTCCGTAAGCGGGATCAGCATGCCACGGCGGCATTCGCTGATCGCGAATCACTTCTTCGATCGTCTCGGCCCAGCCGGTGGCGTCCTCGTAATGGGTCAGTGAAAACGGTCCGATCTCGCCGGGTCGATGGCACTGGACACAATGCTTTTGAAAGATGCGGGCAATTTGGTTGCAATAGGTTACCTTGCTACTGGGATCTGGCTCGATCTTGCGGCCAATGATGCAGCCAACTGTTTCGGTTACCGGCTGCGTGACGGGTCGGCCGGCGAGCAACTCGTCGATGGCGAGTTTTAAATTTTGACGCTTCGGACGATCGCGGCTGACGCCGACGTTGTATTGATCGTCGACACGGCCGCGGTAGCGAATTCGTCGCTGCGGGTCCAATACAAAGACCTCGGGAGTGCGTTTTGCCCGGAATAGGTCGGCGACTTTTTGGCCGGGATCCTTCAGCATTGGAAAGGACAAGCCGTTGCGCCGAGCGTAAGCGGCGATTTCGACAATGGAGTCTTGGCTGTTCGAGTCGATGGCAACAAAAGCAACCCCCCGCGGTTTGTACTCGGTCGCCAGGGCTGTCAATCTCGGCGCGTAGAGCTTTGCCAAAGGGCATTGGGTGCCGAGAAACGTGACGACGACGAGCTTCTTTTCCGAGAAGTCGGATAGCGCATACCGACGACCGCCCGTGTCTTTTAACGTAAAGTCGGTGACGACTTGGAAATTGTCGGCCCTGACGGTCGCCGCAGTCAGCATGACCGTCAACCCGGCCAAAATGCATCGTAGCATGCCCAATCTCACCATTAGCGAGGAACCGCGCAATCTCGGTTTACAAGAAGTCGCTCCGTCATGAAATACATACATCTGCTGTGGCGCAAGGGTTACGCCCGGGGGGTATCGGCGCGCGTCGTTACGGGCCGGCAATGCGTTTGACTTCCACAAAATAGGCCCCCCGCTGCTTGCCGTTGGGCAGGGTCAGCCACGTTTGCAATTGCGTCGGCCCCTCTTTTAACCCAATTTTAAATGTTGAGGCGGTGACTTCGGCGGTAATTTTTTGTTTTTTGTCAACGTCGCCGATTTTCACTCGCGCGGCGACGGCTTCCAGCGATTTTTTAACTTCTTGCGGCCAGCGGCGAAGCGTGATTTCGTATTGGCCGGCGCGGTCGACGTTGACCGCCCAGAACCCGTTGCCCATTGCACCACCGCGGATGTGGCCATGATTCCAGGGCACCGGGCCATTGTTCGTGTGCCAATCGTGGCAAGTCAAGTTAGCGGGGTGCTCCGCGTCCGCGCCGAGTGATATGCGGACGTAATCATCGAACACGCTCGAAAGGCTCTTCCACCAAGTGTCGTACCGCTGGGACAGCCTTTTGAATTCTTCGGGATAGTCGGCCGCGACGTTCGTTTGTTGGCCGGGATCCGCCTTGATGTCATATAACTCTTTGCCGTTGACCAGCCTAAATTGTTTGGTCATGACTGAATATTTGCGGCCTTTCTGTGGATGTTCGATGCGTTGAGAATGAACCAGCAAAGTCCGGGCAGGCCACGAGTCGGCCGTATTTTTCAAAACGGGCACAATACTGATACCGTCAACCGCCGCGTCTTTCGGTTTTTGGAGCCCACAAAGTTCGGCCAGCGTCGGCAGCACGTCGATGTGCGCGGTGAGCGCCGCCGCGTCCCGCCCGCGCGAACCGAGGCCGGCCGGCCAGCGGACGAAAAAGGGAACCCGATGGCCACCGTCGTACTCGGAACCCTTCGCGCCCCGCATGCCGGCGTTGAATCCGGCCCAGCTGCCCGCCGCCGTGCCGCCGGGTTTGCGCCGCCGGCCGGCGCCGGCGGCCGTCCCGTTGTCGGTCGTGAAAATCAGAATTGTGTTTTCCGCTAATTCGAG
>JAYGDO010000066.1:0-20570 GCA_046582885.1 Pirellulales bacterium
ATACGATCCCAAGTACGGCGGTTTCGGATTCAATCCGGCCGTCGCCCAGCGTCCAAAATTTCCCGAACCGTCGAACTTGTTGTTTCTCATCGACCGGGTCAAAAAGACCGGCAGCGAGGAGGCCAAAGCCATGCTGGTCGGCACGCTTGAGCGGATGGCGCTGGGTGGAATTCGCGACCATCTAGGTGGCGGCTTTCATCGCTACAGCGTCGATCGATTCTGGCGGATTCCGCATTTTGAAAAGATGCTCTACGACAACGGTCAGCTTGCCACAGTTTATACCGAAGCATATTTGCTGACTCGGCGCGAGGATTTTCGCCGCGTGCTGGAAGAAATGCTGCGGTTCGTGTTGCGAGAAATGACCAGTCCCGAAGGCGGGTTTTATTCGGCACTGGATGCCGAGTCCGAGGACGTCGAGGGGATGTTCTACCGTTGGGAGAAGGCCCAGGTTCAAAAACTGCTAACGGCCGACGAGTTTAAATTGTTCGCTTCGGTTTACGGGCTCGATGCCGAGCCAAATTTTGAGGAACACTATTTTGCGCCGCAGTTGTCGCGGCCGTTTGCCGAGACGGCGGACGATCGGAAGCAGACCGAGGCGGAATTGGAACAGCAGCTGGCGCCGATCCGCAAAAAGTTGTTCGACGCCCGAGCGCGGCGCGAACGACCATTGACCGATACGAAAATCTTGACCAGTTGGAATGGCCTGATGATTCGCGGATTCGCCGATGCGGGTCGTGGTTTGAAGGATGAATCGTACGTCGCCGCCGCCCGACGCGCGGCGCGATTCGTGCTGGAAAAACTGCGGACCGATAACGGCCGGCTGTTGCGGACCTACGGACAGGGTCGCGCCAAATTGAATGCCTATTTGAACGACTACGCATTTTTCATCGACGGGCTGATCGCATTGCATCGGGCAACCGGTGACGGTCAATGGCTGGCTGCGGCCGACCAGTTAATGCAAAAGCAGTTAGAATTATTTTGGGATTCAAAGAGCGGCGGATTTTTCTTCACGTCGGACGACCACGAAACACTGTTGGCCCGCGCGAAGAACCCCATCGACGGTGCGCAACCATCGGGAAATTCGGTGTCGGCGCAAAATCTGCTGTTCCTGGCCGATGCGCTCGGCAAGCCCGTATATCGCGAGCGGGCCAAAGCCACCATCCGCTCGTTTGGAGGGTTGCTTGAACGTTCGCCCGCCGCGGCCACGCGAATGTTGGTTGCGGTGTCGGATCTTCTGGATGTCGGGCAAGACGATCCGCCGTCCAAAGACGGGCCGTAAAGCGCGGCTGTAGCAATTTCGCAGCATCGGACGATTATCGGCCTCGGTCCGCCTCTAGTAGACGGCATCTGTGAAGTATGTTTTTTACAGATGCCCACGCCTCTATTTGAATTGACAACGAACAGAAATTCGCGCGCAGCTTTCGCGGGAGAGAACGGCGCGAATTTCGCTTTACCGACAAATTATGAAATTGTTCCACCCGGCCAAGCTGAATGACAAACTTTTTTTACTCATCGCGGGAACTAGTGCCATCGCCCTGGTACTGTCTGCTGTATCATTCGGCTACTACCACTTTAGTCTGACCCGCGCCAAAGAGGTTGAACAGATAACGGCACTGGCCGACGTGGTCGGTTCTAGCACAGCTGCGGCTATGAAATCGGGAGATCCGGCCGCGGTTGTGGATGTGCTTGAGGCGCTGACTTCGCAAGCTGCCGTTAAAGTGGCGAAGGTCTATCAGAGCGACGGAAGCGTGTTTGTACAGGCGGTTCCGGCCGGAGTCGATCGAACCACCACGCCACGCCCGTTGGAGTTTTCGGGCTACCAGTTTTCCAATAGCTTTTTGGAGATCCACCATCCGATTGTCCGCGACGGCGAACGGTTGGGGACGGTTTATTTGTGCACGGCCACACAAAGTGGCGCGGAAATGTTTTTTTCGCACTTTAATATTACGGTGCTGGTACTGGTGATTTCGCTTTCGGTCTCGGCGATGATTTCACTGCGATTGCAGCAATTCGTCACCAAGCCGATTGCCAGTCTTGCCAACACCGCTAAGTCTGTGTCGCAGCATCACGACTACACACTGCGAGTTGCCAGGACGGCAGACGACGAAATCGGCACGCTTTGCGATTGCTTCAACGAGATGCTTCAGCAAATTCAATGTGCGGAAAGGGATTTGCAATCCGCCAACGACAAGCTGGAACAACGCGTCGTCGACCGTACCGCGCAGCTCGACCAAGCACTGATCAGAGCCGAGGAAGCAAATCGCGCCAAAAGCGACTTTCTGGCCAAGATGAGCCACGAGATCCGCACGCCCATGAACGCCATTATCGGGTTTTCAGAAAATTTGCTGGACGATTGCCTGTCCGAAGATCAGCGGGTGGATGCCATACGGACAATTCGCCGCAACGGCGAGCATTTAATGACGGTTATCAACGATATACTGGATCTGTCGAAAATCGAATCCGGTAAGTTTTCGGTGGAGCGGCTGGCGTGTTCGCCTTGTGAGATCGTGGCGGATGTGACTTCGCTAATGCGGGCGCGTGCCAGCGAGAAGCAACTAGAATTTCACGCCCAATTTGAGGGCGAGGCTCCGGCGGTTATACAAACCGACCCGCAACGGCTGCGGCAAATCTTGATCAACCTCGTCGGCAACGCGATCAAGTTCACCGATCGCGGTCAGGTAAAGTTGATTGCGAGGCTTTTGCCCGCCGGGGATTCTGGACCGGTCATGCAGTTTTCCATCATCGATTCGGGAATTGGCATGACGGACGAACAGTGCTCAAAAGTGTTTGATCCGTTTACACAAGGTGATGAAACGATGTCGCGGAAGTTTGGCGGTACCGGACTTGGTCTGGCCATCAGTCGCCGCTTCGCAAGGATGCTCGGAGGCGATATTGTTGTCGAAAGCCAACTTGGCGCGGGCAGTAGGTTTCATGTTACGATCGACCCGGGTTCGTTGGAAAATGTCCTCATGCTGGCCAATCCCGCACGGGAAATGCTGATGCATTCGCAAGAGGAACTTGGTGACATCGGAGCCGCATCGTCAGATCTACGGTTGAACTGTCGGATTCTGTTGGCCGAGGACGGCCCCGACAATCAGCGGCTGATTTCTTTCATTCTCGAGAAGGAGGGCGCGGACGTCACGGTTGCCGAAAACGGCCAAATCGCACTAATGTTGGCGTTGGCGGCTCGGGACAGTGGCGAGCAATTCGATGTGATTCTGATGGATATGCAGATGCCAATTCGTGATGGCTACTCGGCGACCGAAGAACTGCGCCGTCAAGATTACGACGGTTCAATCATCGCGTTGACCGCGCACGCCCTGCAGGGGGCCCGAAACAAATGTCTAAAAGCCGGGTGCGATGATTATGCTCCCAAGCCCATTGACCGCGCCAACTTGCTGGCGACCATCCACGGCCATCTAAATAGGCCGGAACAACCACAGCGCGGCTCCGCCGCTCGCTGAACGTTGGTTGTCGCCGAAGTGGTGCTGCAGTTGTTTCGGCCCACATGTTAAAATCCCGCGGATGGCCGAAGATCACGAGTTACCCGATGACGACGAAGCGTACAGGCTTGAGCCCGAGACTTCTGAACGGCAGCGCGCACGCGAGGACTCAATGCGGCGACGGCTGCAAGACCAACTTGACGACCGTACGAAATTCAAAGCGGTTGAGCTTGTCGAGCAGCAGCAGCCGTACTCGATTCGAGACGTATTATTGCTGACGGGACTGGCGTCCGTTCTGTTTGGGGTTTCGCGGTTCGTGACCCCCGACATTTTCGCCGGCGCATTGGGTCTGTCGGCATTTATCGGGTTGATCCTACTGTCGGTCTTCAAGCCTCAAAGAAGTATTTTTCACGTCGGCTGGTGGATTTTGTTGTCGCTCTACGTGTTGACGGCCGTGGTCGCCATCGTCCGCGACCGGTAACCGTATCCCGCGATACTAGGTTAGGCTCCGCCGGCATCCGCGGAAAGAATCAATACGCTGTTGTACGCCGAGAGCTCGGTCTGTTCGTCGGTTGTGAATCGTTGGCCATCCAGATTCGCGACATATCCGGGGCGAAGTTTTCCGCCGGCGATACAGCATTCGGCGAGTCCTGGAAAGCGGGTTTCAAGGTCGGTCAACACGTGTTCCAACCGCCGGCCCGCCGACGTCGTTTCCGTAATCCCGGCTCGTGCGCGTGGGACGCCGTAGAATTCAACTCGTATTGCCATGCTGCTACCGGGCGTTAATACGGTTATTCAACCGAAGGCACCGCATATTGCGCGTTGGAAAGGACAATGCAGGATTGACTGCGGCTACTGAGGCGGACGAGGTCTTCGACTTCGTCGATTGGAGTGACGCCAAGTTGTTCGACGACCTCGTCGTCAAGTTGGCTGAGCAGGTAGACGCGGTTACTATCCAACGCCCGCAACAACTGGGCGGCAGCAATGGCGTCGGGCGATCGTTCTTTGCGTACGTTGCGCATTGTAGTTTCGTAGTCGTCGGATTCGGCAAGCCAACGCAAAGCGCGGCCGGGTCGGGCGCTGAGTTCCGTGCAGATGGCGATGGCTCCGCCGTCGGCCACGGCGTTCATGGCTGCGGTTAGCGCACGGGCCAAGTTATCCCAAGTCTGTGATGCCGCGTCACCCTGAATCCCGGCTACCACTAATTCGGCGCGTTGTTGAAGGCGATAATCCCACACCGCACGACAAAGTTCGCGGCCGCGTTCTGCAACCGATTTTACATCACCGGCCAAAATGTGCAGCACGCTTTTTCCCTCGCCCGGCACGATTTGTACCGTCAGCGCTGCACCTAGCAGCCAGCCCGCCTCGTCGGCTTCTTGCCGCCTTCGATCGCGACGCGCGGACCGATCTTCGTTGCTCGCCGAGCGGAACCGCTTCTGCGTGGGGGTGTCGGAAAACGTCGGACAAATCCCACTGTGGATACCGTGATATCCAACCGCAGAGTCGAGGCGGAAACAACCAAGCGGTATGACAACGTCGGCGTCCGCCAGCCGGCGATTGATGTAGATTGGATTCCCATCGGCCGCCGCCCCTAAGTAACGCAGCGCGTCGCGGTTGTCCGGTTCGTGTGTGATCAGTTCGACTCGTGATGCGATGGACTGCGGCATCGCCGCGCGCGGGTCGGCCTCGCGCCGCGCGTCTTCGGGGGTTTGGACAACTACAATCCGACTGGCGTCGACGCCCGCTTCGATTAGCGTCGACGCGATTCCGGCGACCAGTGCCGCCGCTTGCGGCAAGCCGGCATCCAGAGCGATAGCGATTTGATCGCTGGGAACCAAGCAGTCAGAGAGTGGCGGATAGTCAATCGGATCCAGCATCGCTGCGGCGACAGCCGCCGCCGGGTCGTCGATCGGCTCCGCGTTCGGGAGGCCGCATTCGGCCACCAGCGTGTCGGCGCCCACCTCCAGTGCCACCACGGACCCCTCACCATATTTCAACGTCGTAACCATGCATTCATCATACAAAAAAAGCGATTGCCACGCATGAAGGTCCGCGGCTGCCAAGTCGATATTTACCAAACGGTCAATCTATCGATAATCGGCGGTTTGCGGTCTCTGTGTGTCAATCGTAGCACGGAGTGTCGGTGAAGGATTTGGTAGTTGTCGCTCGCCGGCACGTCGGGTTGCTATCCGCCGAAGAAGGGGAAGCTCGGATGTCCAAGATTATCGGTCTGCGTTCAAACGCCCAAAACTTGTGCCTGATGGCCGCGGTCATGATGTGCTGCGGTTGCAATTCAAAGAGCGAAAAAGGCGGAACCGATACGGTGTCTAAACAGGATCAAGAAAATGGTGGTAAAACGACTGAAGAGAAACGGGCGGCCACCGCGGATGCCATTCTCGACCGCACGATTAGGGCCTATCAGACGGCGAAGTCATACAGCGATAGCGCGAAGCTGCGCGTCGTGCAAAAGCAGGCGGGCGGCGAGGACGAGTTAATCGTAGATTTCGCGGTGGCGTTCGAGCGGCCCAACCGTCTCCGCTGCAAGCTCGATACGAGCCTGCTCCTGTCGAATGGTGAAGAGCTCTACGCCACCGCACCGGATTGGTCGGGCCAGGTTGTTGTGACCGCCGCACCAGAGAAGATTCAGGTGCCGGCATTTTACAACGATGAAAAACTGCAGCAATTTTTTCAGCAGATCATGTACTACCCCATTCAACTGGATCTGTTGACTGCGGACGAACCACTTCAGGAGGTCCGCGACAGCGACCAAGAACCGGTCCTGTTGGAACAGCGTCCGTGGCAGGATTCGCAATGTGACCGCATCGGCTTCAATATGCGTGAAGGCGAATTCGTGCTTTGGATCGACCGCGAAACGCATCTGCTGCGCCGCGTTGATTACCCGGCGGGCGCCGTATACGTCGTGACGATGGAGTTGAACGATGCGGCGTTGAATACCGGTTTGACCGAGGAGGAATTTAAGTGGCCCTCGTCGGATGACGAAATGTTTGTGCACGCGCTGGTTCCGCCACCGAACCCGCAGTTTCAACCCAATCCGCTGTTGGGGCGGCAAGTCGAATCGTTTTCGTTGGTGGGGGCCGACGGCAAGAAGATCGGTCCGGATTCTCTCAAAGGAAAAATAACGGCCATCGACGTTTGGGCTACCTGGTGCGGGCCGTGCAAGATTGCCATGCCCAAGTTCGACCAGGTTGCCCGCAAGTACACCGACGCAGAGGACGTGCAGTTTCTTGCGGTGTCTATCGACGATCAAAGCGTCGACAACGCGACGATCGCTAAACAACTCGAGGAGATGGGTTTTCAGATACCGACCGCGCGATTGGATTTTGAAAACAATCCCAATCTGCTGGAACAGTTTGGGGTGGGGATGATACCGCTCTACGTCATTCTCGGCAAGGACGGAAGGTTGCAGATGCTGCATTTGGGCGGCGACATTACGACGGAGATGTTGTCGAGCTACATCGATCGCTTGCGCGAAGGCGAAAACACCCATCAGCGATCGGCGGAGGACGCAAACAAGCGTTGGCAGCAAATGCTGCGTGAATTCGAACAACAAGTACAAGCGGTGCGTGTGGACGGCGGACTGACCAAAACATTCGAATTGCCAGCGACTCAAATTGCCGAACTCTCAGTTCCAGAAAAATTCAAACTGACCGAACTATGGCAAGTCGGCGACATCAACGCGCCGGGAAATCTACTTGTGGCAGAGGGGCAAGATGCCCCTCGGATTTTCGTGATTGACGCTGCCCGTCAGATCATCGAACTGGACATGCAGGGCAAGATTGTTTCAACGTTGGATAACCTGATTTCCGAACGGCAATTTATCACGTTTGTGAGGGCGGCAACGACCAAGGACGGAGCGGCGATCTATCTTGCCGGTGCATCCGACCAGCCTCAGATTTTTGTTTTCGACGCGGACTGGAAACAATTGCTTAGTTATCCGGAGGACAACACGGCGCAAATTGCCGACGCGACGATCGCCGACCTAGACGGTGATCAAACGCCGGAGATTATCGTCGGTTATCGCGGTGAAGTCGGCGTACACGGAGTGACACTTGAGGGCCGCCGCAAGTGGAGGAATCGGTCGATAGGACAACTTTTTGGTTTAACGGTGACCATGGCCAACGCCGAGGGGCATCGCCGCACCGTTTGCACGCACGCACTAGGGACGCTCGTGCCAATCGACCATGAAGGCCGTGAATGGTCGCCGATTCGGGCGGCCAACCGATCGATTATGCATGCATCCGTTACCGATTTAGACGGCGATGGTGACGACGACTTGTGCGCCTTGACGTTGGATCTTGCCAACGAATGGTCGGCGATGGGGTTAACCGCCAACGGGACAATCCTCTGGCAACACCCGCTGCCGGGGGGCTTCTACGAAACGCCAATCGAGCCAATCGCGTCTGCCAAGATCGACGAAGCCGCCGCCGATTACTGGATTGTGGCCGCACCGGACAGTTCGATTCACATTATTTCCGAGGACGGCAGGATCGTGGATCAATTCAGTAACGGTAAAAAGCTGTTCGGATTGGCCACGACAAAACACGACGGCCACGCGGTCATTATCGCCACCAGCGAGAAGAATGTGACCGCGTGGACGATTGAAACGAAGTAATTCGTTTATTCCTGCGACTTGATTCCATACTGGTCCAGCTTCTTACGCAGAGTCGTGCGATGCAGCCCAAGTTTCCGGGCTGCGAGTGAGTATTGGCCACCGCTGCCGCGGAGGACTTCTTCAAGCAGCGGAGGTTCGACCAGCGCGAGCATCCGTTCGTGTAGTGAATCGGTGTTGTTCTCGTCGTTTAGTTCTGCCTCGGCCCATTCGCTGACCAGCAGCGCAATCGCTGAACGTGCATCTACGTCGACGACTTGCGGTACGGCGGATGCCTGAACGGGCGGCGACAGATGCTCCGGCATGATGACGCCGCCGCGGGCGAGAATCAGCGCGTGCTCGATCGAATTGCGTAACTCACGGACGTTGCCGTACCAGGGCCGCCGCTCTAACTCGGCATACGTTTCTGGTGTAATCGTCGGCCGGGCCAACTGGTCACTGCTCGCGAGTTGGCTGAGAAAGAAATCGGTCAGTTCGCGGACGTCCTCGCGCCGCTCGCGCAGTGGCGGGATGTCGATCTGAAATGCGCACAAGCGAAAATATAGATCGTGCCGAAATGTGCCGTCCTTGACGTTTCTCAGCAAATGCTGATGCGTGGCCGATACGACGCGGAAATTTGTTTGGACTTTGTCGCTTGACCCAACCGGCGCGATTTCACCTTCTTCGAGAGCCCGGAGCAATTTCACTTGGACCGACAGTGGAATATCCGCCACTTCGTCGAGGAACAGCGTTCCGTCGTTCGCCTGCACCAACAGACCCGTCCGCGTTTGATCGGCGCCGGTGAATGCGCCCCGCACGTGGCCGAACAGTTCGCTTTCCGCCAGCGATGGACTGAGTGAGGCGACGTTCACGGCCACGAACGGTCCGTTTGCCCGGCGACTGTAGCGGTGGATTGCTTTAGCGGCCAACTCTTTTCCGGTACCGCTTTCGCCGCTGACCAACACGTTAGCATCGGCCGCCGCCGCCAGCGCGAGGCGGTGGAAGACCTCCTGCATTGCCGGTGTCTTGCCGATCAGGTCGCCGATACTTTGAAATTTGGGTAACTCACGGTCATCCACGTCTTGTTCAACATGCACCGCGCGAGCCACCGCACTTTTGACCTGATCCAAATCAAACGGCTTGATGAGGTATTCGAATGCGCCGTTGCGGACCGCCGTGACGGCCGTGTTCAAGTCGCCATAGGCGGTCATGATGATGATCGGTACGTCGCCCAGCCGATCGCGGAATTCGCCGATCGCTTCCAAGCCGTCCATACCGGGTAGGCGGACATCAAGCACGATCACGTCGGGCCGCTGGTCGGCGACCAGTTCCAGCGCTTCTTCGGCCGAAGAAGCAGTGACAACTTCATGCCCCAGCCCTTCGCCTAAGCGCTGCAGACCCCAGCAAATGGTCTGCTCGTCGTCAACCACTAACAGTTTCGGCACGCGTGACCTCCGGCTGGAAGGTTGGAAGTGACACGACAAAGCATGTGCGATTTTTGCGACGCTGCCAAGTGATCGTGCCGCCGTGCTGATCAACAATTTCCTTGGCGACGTAAAGTCCCAAGCCGGTGCCATCTGGTTTTTCGGTGACCAACGGCTCAAAAATACGATTTCGAACGTCGTCGGCCGGACCTGGACCCGAATCGTCGACCTCAACGGTCACACGCTCACCGTCCTTAGTGGATTCCGTCCCGACGGTGATGTTGACGCTGCCCGTCGCGTCGGGCAGCGTATGTTGCGAGACGGCTTCCACGGCGTTGAGCAGCAAATTAATAATAACTTGCTCCAGGTTTTCGGCGTGGCCGTGCACACGCGGCCGATCTGCTGGCGGCGTCCACTCCAGCCGTACGCCGACGTGTTGCGCAGCGGGTTTAACCAGCGGCAGCACATTTTCGACCAGTTCACAGATGTCAAGTTCTTGGTGCGGACCAATCGACGTCCGGCCCAGCGACAGAAACCGCTGTAAATACTTCTCCATCAGCGCAAGCTGCCTAGTGGCCACGTCGATCGTCTCGCTATTCTCGCCAGTCGGGCACTCGGTCCGGTGGATGTCGAGCGCCATGCGGCAGCCAGTCGCTGCGTTGCGCATCTGATGCGCAATTCCCGCGCCGAGTTGGCCGATTGTCCGCAGCTGTTCGTTGCGGCGGACGTTGTCTTCGTAGTGGCCGAGCATGCCGACCATTTCATTGATCGATTCAGCCAGGTCTTTCACTTCGTCATCACGCCGCGGCAGCGGCACGTCGCGAAAATCGCCTTCTGCAATGCGGTCCATTTGTGTGCCCAGGTTTCGCAGCGGATGCGTCACGCGCGACGCGATCACCGCGCCGAGAATTACGACCAGCAGCAACGCCACCCCGCCGACGAGCAGGGGTGGCTTGATCGCTTGGCGAAATGCCTCAGTGTAGCTTTTTTCCGGATAGAGGATGTGCAGCACCAGCGGCTTGTTGATCGCCGCGCGGCCTGTAATACGTACGGCCCCGTGATAAAAACGAGCGTCGCCGACTTCGGTCAGTGGTCCCAGTTTGACTTCCGCCGAAGCGTCCACGTCAGTCAACTTGGCGATGTCGGCAATGTGCCTGCGATCGATAGTTGACGCGATCGGTTCGTCTTCGCTGTTGACCAACGAGAATTCTGCGCCGGTCAGTCCTTGTGCCTGTGTCAGGCTGCGGTCGGTCAGCGGAAAATCGAGGTTCTGCAGAGTCTCAGCCACATTGGTCAATTGGCCCACAATCTGGCCTTTGGTCTGCTGCACGGAAAAATAGGCGTTGAGCACGCTGACGCCGACCAGCGAAATAAGCATCACCAGCAGCATCGGCAACATGATTTGAGCACGAATCGGCCAGCGCATTAGTCGCTCGCAGGCAGCTTTTGTCCTTGTGAATTCCCCATCATAGAACTCAATGCGGGTCGGTTCAATCGAAGCTGCCCTCCCTTGTATGTGTCGGAAGATTGAACACGTCCGTCGAAAAAAACGACAAACTGCGGGGCAATATGTGAAGCCCTGCCGCACGAACCTCCCTTAAGTCACGGCAATTACGGCAACATATCTTGCTTTATTTGCGGTACACTATTTGCAGTAGGCGGTTCTTGTCTGCGACGTCCGGATTGCTGCTGAGTCTTTGCAAACGGTTTCGGCAGGGGCCTCGCCGTCCCGAACACGGTGGGCCGGAACAAGATTGCGATATTCCGGCCCCACTTACACATTGTCGAGGAGCATGGCCATGCGATTTCGTTTTTGCTTGTTTTCCTTTCTCGCCGTCGGCGCGATGTTGCAATCGACCGCCAGCCGGACGCGTGGTGCAGAGTACGATGCCGCTTTGCACGCGAAGGTCGTCGGCAATGCCGTTCGCTACTTGCGGGCCCGGGGGCAGGCTGCGGACGGTTCGTTCAGCTCCGGTGCGGGGCCAGGTATTACGGCAATCGTGACGACGGGCCTACTGCGAAACGGTTACAGCATCGATGACCCGCTGGTTGCCAAGAGTCTCAAGTATCTGAAAGGATTCGTCCGAGAGGACGGCGGCATTTATGCCGAGGGCAGCTTGTACCGCAACTACGAAACTTGCATGTCACTGATGTGTTTCAACGAAGCAGAGAAACAGCGCAGCGGTCAGTACGGAAAAATGCTCCAGCGGGCCGAAAACTTTGTTAAAGGAATTCAGAACGACGAAAGCGAGGGCCTCGACAAATCTGATCCGGCCTATGGCGGTACGGGCTACGGTAAGCACAAGCGGCCGGACCTTTCCAATACGGGAATTTTTATAGATACCCTAAAAGAGCTTGGTCGTGGCCAGGACGACGAAGCGCTGCGGCGGGCGATTGTTTTTGTTTCGCGCTGCCAAAATTTGGAAACGGAGCACAACGACACGAAGTGGGCGTCGAAAAATCAGGACGGTGGATTTTATTACACAGCTGCGGCGGGCGGCTCGAGCCAAGCCAAGTGGCCAGAGGGCGAAAGCGAAGTGGCCCGCGGGCTACGTAGTTACGGTTCGATGACGTATCTCGGACTGAAGAGTTTGATTTACGCCGGCGTGAGCAAGGACGACCCGCGTGTAAAATCGGCCACAAAGTGGATTCGCAAGAACTATCGGCTCGATGCCAATCCCGGCCTGGGCAAGCAAGGCCTGTTTTATTACTACCAGACGTTTGGCAAGACGCTGGCCGCGCTGGGCGAAGATACCTTTGCCGACGCAAAAGGCGTCGAGCACGACTGGCGAACTGAGATGCTTAGTGAGCTGGCGGGCACTCAAAAATCCAACGGAGCGTGGGTCAACGAGAGCGAACGATGGCTAGAGGGCGACCCGAATCTGGTGACCGGTTACGCGCTGTTGACGCTCAGCTATTGCCGCTTACCGCTGAAAGTTGCGGCTGATAAGTAAGAGGTGATCCATGCTGGCTGACCGCAACGACGACGAGGGAGAGAAAAACCAGCAGGCCGCGACCGCGGATTGCGACATCGGCCGGGTTGTTGAGGGGCGGCAAAAAAGCTTTGCATCGAGCAGGGCGAAGACACCGTCTGTGGGTTTCTCGAAATGGCAGTTTGGTTTTGAAGAAGTAACTGCTGCGGCAGAAATGTGGTAAAGCAATCGTGAAGTTCTCCTTTCTCAATTTGGACCTGGTTCAGGATCGCCTGCTGGCGTGGAGCTGTAGCTTGTCGGCTGCCAGTCATGTCGGCGCGCTGGCGGCCATCGCTTATTGCGGGTTCCCGTTTTTTGGCAAGCCAACGCCACCGGGGGTTAACGCCGTCGTTTCTTTGGAATTGACAGTCGAAGAAGCGGTCGAAGAAGATTCCGCAGTCGAAGAAGAGGTCGCGGTTGAATTCCTTACCTATGTGGCAATGCCCGCAGCCAACGAGCAACCGATGGACGCGTCCGCGACGTCCGTGTCCCGCGACAGCTTGCCCGCCAGTACGGTTCCGCCGCCGAGCGTACCCGCGACCGAGCCTTCTACCATGAACTCTGTCGTCCACCGAACAGCCGATTCCGCGCGGCAGCCAGCAGAGGCCAACTCCGGGCTGCCGACATCTGACCGCCAACATGCCGTGTCCAACCAACGCCGCCGGACAGTTCCCCAAGTCGCGCATTTGACCGCGGTGGATGTGCCTGCCAGGACGCTGGTAAACGCAACGCCGGTTCGCAACCCGCGACCTCAGTATCCGGTGGCCGCCATTCGACGGCGGATCGAAGGCCGCGTCGTATTGCGGGTCGCGATCGCAACGGACGGTCAAGTGTCCAACGTCGAAGTTGTTGACAGCAGTGGCTTCGGCATTCTCGACAACGCGGCAACAAATGCCCTGTGGCGATGGCGATTCAACCCGGCTACACGCGGCGGCCAATTCGTCGAATCGACCGTGCTGGTCCCCGTCCGCTTTCGCCTGAATTGAACGGCGCAGCCGTCAATCTAGGTAAATTCCGCAATCTTTGTGGAATCGCGACGACCGCTTCAACTATGACATCCGCTACAACCGATACGACCTTCACGGTCTGTCTAGGGGTGCGCTTTGCCTCTAGCCTTGGGCCATGAGGCGGACGGCGCAGACGGCGCGGTTGCTGGCGAGGTTCTTTCTACCATGTTTTCACAGAGTTTGATTTCTTTTGGCCTGGTTGTCTCGTTGTTTGCCGGCGTCACGTTCGCCCAGCAGCCCGGTTCGGATGAACCGACACAGCCCGAGATCGAAGTGACGCCACCGGCCGGCAGCCAGCCAGAAATCGTCGTCCAACCGCCAGTCGTTCCATTCGAGCAAAGCTATCCCGGCCCCAGCCAGCAGGTCGTCGGTGATGGGCCTAACACGGGTGTACTGCGCAGCCGGAATTCGGTTCAAGATAGCGAGCGTGCCGTCTCCAGAGTCACGCGCGACGACCTTGAAAGAAAACAGGCGGCCACGCCTTTCGAAGCTCTGCAGAATGAAGTCGGCGTCCTGATGCAAAGCACGGCGGCAGGCCAGGCGTCACCGTTTGTCCGCGGCTTGACCGGTCAGCAAGTGCTGCTGTTGATCGACGGCATCCGCATGAATAACTCCGTATACCGGTTCGGTCCAAATCAATATTTCAATACGATTGACATCGGCATGATCGACCATATCGACGTGATGCGCGGGGCCGGTTCGGTTCTTTGGGGTTCGGACGCAATCGGTGGCGTAATTAATGTCGTTTCGCGGGGAGCCGACTCGGAATATGGAATGCGCTGCGGCAATTTCTTCGGCCAGGAATTCAGCGAGTACTACAATACGGCAAACTCGTCGTCTTATTCTCGGCTGAATGTCGAAGGCTGGTTCGACAATGCGGGATTCTTCGCGGGCGGCAGCTTTATGAATCCGCACGACTTGGACACCGGCTGGTTTTTTGGCCGACAAAGGGGCACGAACTATCAGCAATTTGCCGGCGACATCAAATTCAATTTTTTGCTCGACGCATCGCAGATGGTGACCGTAGCCTTCCAGCACTTCGAACAAGAGGATTTGCCGCGGAGCGATCGGTTTCCCGGTTTCCCCGGCGACATCAACGGCAGCAAGAACGCCGGCAACGCGCGGTTTTTCGATCCTCAGCAGCGCGACTTGGTTTACATCCGCTACCAGGCTCTGAATGCAATCCCTCTGTTTGACGCCGTGACGTTTACAGCTTCCTATCATCGCCAGCGCGATATTCAGACCCGCGGCATTCCGACGGTGCGATTTCAGGAGACCGACGTTGAAACGGCCGGGCTGAATCTCGTCGCTTCGCGCGACCTTCATTGGCTTGGAAAAATCACACTCGGCGCGGATTGGTATCATGACGACATCGACTCACCCTTTGGCGGCACGGCCAGCGGTTCGATCATCCCGGACGATGCCTACTACCGACGGATCGGCGCGTTTTTGAATTGGGAATTACCGATCACCACCACCCTCGCAGCGACGGCCGGCGTGCGGTTTGAGCAAATCGATGCTGCGGGAACTCCGATCATCGACGTGGTCGGCGTTCCCACGCCCGTGCCCGCGTTGCCTCATTATCAGGACTGGGTTGCCCACGCGGGATTGGTTTATCACGTTACGCCCGACGTCAATCTTGTAGCGTCGTTCTCGGAAGGCTTCCGTGCGCCGAACCTGGACGAGTTGATGGGCAACAACCCTAACGTGCTGCAGCAAGGCCAGGACCTGCCAAGCCTCGGTTTGTTTCCCGAGCATTCGTACAACTACGAATTGGGCGTGAAGGCTGACTACGACCATGTCCGCGCGCAGGCGTTCGTATTCTGGAACGACCTGCAGGACAACATTGTGCCGATCGCAGCTGGCGCGAATCAGTTCCGCCGCGACAACCAAGATTCGATCATTAACGGTGTCGAGTTCAACGGCGAATACTTGTTCGATTGCGGCTGGAGTGTCTACGGCAATTATTGGTACATCTACGGGCGGAACGAAATCACCCGCGCGCCGCTGAGCAGGATTCCTCCGACGCAAGGGACGGTAGGCCTGCGCTGGCGCGATTCAAAGTTGCGAAGTTACCTCGATATTTATACTTGGCTGGTAAGCCGGAAAAATCGCCTCGATCCCGTCCGCGACGTCGGCGACGAGCGGATTCCGCCCGGCGGCACGCCCGGCTATGCGACGTTGAATATGCGATTGGGGCGTTCGTTTGGCGATCGCGATCAGCATCGATTCAGCCTCGGCCTGGAGAACATTACCGACGAGCCGTATCTCGTGCACGGTTCGGGCGTCTTCGGCACGGGATTCACCGCGCGTCTGGGCTATTCCTGGTGGCGGTAAAGGGAATTTCGGCGATTAGTCGGTGAAGTTCTGACGTTTGTCATCCTCCGGAAGATTCCGCGACCTTGGTTTTCATTTCTCGCGCCATTAGACTGCGCATCTTTCCAAGGGAAAGGTCAAAGGGACGATGCGCGCGAATTTTCCGGGCTGCTTTCTTTTGTTTGCGGCGGTTACGCTGCCGACGATTTCTTCGGCTCAGAAGCCCAAGTACAATCCGGGGGATCCGGCGGCGACTTGGAAAGAAGCCGATTCGATCGATGGCCGTTGGAACGATACCGACGTGGGGCCGTTCCTGGCGAGTGTGTTGGCCTCGCCGGGTGGAACGGCGGCCAAAGGACTGTCGATCAAGGTGGGTGACAGGCAGCAGGGCGCGGTCTGCTACGACACGAAAACCATGTCGTTTCGCGCGGGGTGGACGGGGGGCTTTGTTAAATTCGATCCGCGGCGTTATGGAATCGTTAAATCGCCGTCGATTTCAGGGAAAGTCCAGTTTCATAATTCGCAGCTGGGCTGGGCGAAATCGTCCGTCGAATACCGAGGGCTTTACGTTCACGGCCCCCGCATCGTTTTGAGCTATCGCGTGGACGGCGCGGAAGTGCTGGAATTTCCCTGGCTGCACGAAGTCGCGTCGCATCCGGTATTCACCCGCACCTTCGAAATTGCCGCGCATGAAAAATCGTTGACGCTTTCGGTCAGCGAAAGTTTGGGCACGCCGTTCGGGGCGTTCGCGGATGCCGATAATCGGACCCACGGGGCCCATTACCGGCGCGGCCAGCAGGAAGCGGTCGTCTGGATAGAAAGTTCGGCAGACAGTAGCCGGATTGTCTTTACGGATTCGGGGCATCTGGGACTTGTGCTGAGGCCGTCCGCCGGCGTGACCCGATTTACAGTCGCAGTCTGTCCGCCACGAGGGCAGGAGAAACCGGCCAACGTGATCACGCCAATAGGCCTCGACCGCGAGTTGCAAAAGCTAATCAAACCTGGCGCGTCGCTCTGGCCGCAGCCGCTCACCACAAAGGGCGTGGTCAGCCCGCCGAGCGATTTTCCCTATGTCATCGACACGATCACCGTGCCGTTCAATAATCCCTACAAGGCGCTGATGTTCCTCAGCGGCCACGACTTTTTTTCCAGCGGCGACATGGCCGCTTGCACCTTGCACGGCGACGTGTGGCTGATCAGCGGCATCGATGAGCGGCTGGAGAAGAACACCTGGCGGCGTTTCGCGACCGGACTGCATCAGCCAATGGGTCTGCGGATCATTGACGACAAAGTCCATGTGCTGGGTAAAGACCAGATCACGCGTCTGCACGACCGAAACGGGGACGGCGAAGCGGATTTTTACGAAAACTTCAACAACGACGGCGCGACTTCGCTGGGAGGTCACGATTACGCCTCGTGTCTGGAGACCGATCCGGACGGCAATTTCTACTATATCCGGGCGCGCCAAGGTGTTTGTCGGGTTACCAAGGATGGCAGCCTGCACGAATCAATTGCGACCGGGTTCCGCAATCCGATCGGTCTTGGTGTCGGACCGGGTGGCGAAGTGACGGCATCGCCGCAGGAAGGCAACTGGACGCCTAAGTCGTTTATTGCGCAGATCAAACGTGGCGGCTATTACGGTTTTGGTGGCCCGAAAGTTACGGCGGACCGCCCGCTTGGTTACGACCGGCCGCTCTGCTGGATTCCTCGCGAGCACGACGGCTCCAGCGGCGGCCAGGTTTGGGTCACCAGCAATCGTTGGGGGCCGCTGGCCAAGCAAATGCTGCATCTTTCTTACGGCCGTTGCCAGATGTGTCTTGTCTTACGCGAAGCGGTCAAAGGCGTCGTGCAGGGGGGCACTTACAAATTCCCGCTGGTCTTCGAATCGGGCGTCATGCGGGGCCGATTCAGCCCGCACGATGGACAGCTATATCTTTCCGGTCTCCGCGGCTGGCAGTGCGCGGCAACCAAAGATGGCTGCATCCAGCGGGTAAGGTACACCGGCCGGCCGGCCGACTTGCCGGTGGGATTGAACGTCCGCAAGGATGGTTTAGTGCTTAGGTTTTCGCGGCCGGTTGACCGACAGGCTGCGTCGGACCCAGACAATTTTCACGTCGAACAGTGGAATTACCGGTATTCGAGCAATTACGGTTCTAAAGATTACAAAGTTTCCGATCCCAACCGCACTGGCCGAGACGAAGTCGAAGTGTTCGGCGTCCGGATGTTAGATGATCGAACCGTTTTCCTTGAAGTTGAAGAAGTCCGGCCGGTGATGCAGATGGGAATTAGTTATGCAATCAAGGCCGTAGATGGTGTAGACGTGCGGCAGACGATCTATAATACGATCAACGCCGTGCCGTAATGGAGGATCGGGTTGCTTGTTGGTACAAACGATTCCACCACACCCGTGAAATCTCAGGAGAATCAAAATGCGTGGGAACCTGTTGTTTGTTGGTTTGCTGATGGTCGTTGCCGCCACCACGAATGCCGAGGAATTACCGGTCGTTTTTCAAGAAGATTTTGAAAAGGGTGCGGATCGTTGGGAGCCGACCGACGCGGCCGCGTGGAAGATCGAAGTAGTTGGCGACAACTCGGTGTACAGCCAGTTCAAGAAGCAGAGCAAATACAAACCGCCACATCGCAGCCCTTATAACATCGCGTTGATCCGGGGAGTTAATGTCGGCGACTTTGTGCTGACCGCGAGAGTCCGCAGTACGCATCCGGACTACGGCCATCGCGACGTCTGTTTGTTTTTCGGTTACCAAGACGCGGCGCATTTTCATTACGTACATCTGGGTAAAAAAGCCGATGCACACGCCAACCAGATTTTCATCGTCAACAAAGCGCCGCGAACCAAAATTTCGATCACGACCACCAAAGGCACGAACTGGGATGACCAGTGGCACCGTGTCAAGATTATCCGCACGGCTCAAGACGGCAAGATCGAGGTATATTTCGACGATATGAAAAAGCCGGTGATGACCGCCAAGGACACCACGTTTCAGTGGGGCCGAGTCGGTCTGGGCTCGTTCGACGACACGGGCCACTGGGATGATATTGTGCTGCGTGGCGAATTGGTCAAAAAGCCCTGATACGGAAAGCCGGGCACCTCTTTTCGATGACCGCATCTGCACCCGCCGAAAAAGTTGCCATCGTCACCGGTGCCGGTCGCGGTATCGGCCGCGCCATCGCCATAGCGCTGGCGGCCAACGGTGTGCGGGTCGTCTTGGCCGCGCGGTCTGAAGATCAGATTGCCGGGACTGCCGCTCGGATTGAAGCCGACGGCGGGCAGGCGGCGGCGATTGTCGCCGACGTAACAATTGAGTCGTCGATTTGCGATGTAGTGGCCCAGACGATCGGCCGTTGGGGGAGGCTCGACATCCTGATTAATAACGCGGGTATGGGAGTTTTCCAGCCACTTGAAGAGACAGCGACGGAAACTTGGGACGAAATCCAAGACGTTAATGCGCGGGGTGCGTTTTTGTTTTGCCGTGAAGCGATCCCGCACCTGCGGCGGCAAACGACTTCTTACATCATTAATATTGCGTCGGTAGTCGCCGTAAAAGGCTATATCAATCAAGCCGCTTACAGCGCGTCGAAGCACGCCCTGCTTGGCATGTCCAAAGCGCTCGCCAAGGAGGTGCAGTCGGACGGCATTCGCGTCCACGCCATCAATCCCGGCGGAGTGGCAACCGATTTGGTCAAGCAGGCGCGTCCCGACATCGACCCGGCGGATTTGATTGCGCCGGAGCAAATCGCAAACATCGTCGTGTTTCTGATATCGCAGTCTGGCAATGCGGTGATCGACGAAATCAACGTCCGCCGCGCCAGTTCGATGCCCTGGGCCTGATCAGAAGGCGGCAAGCTGTCGGTTCAGTACTAGCGAATGCGCGGGTCGTTGCGTACCATCATGCCAGGAGATTCGCTCGAAAATCTACTCGTTTAAAGGGAATATTTGCCATGAAAACGCATGACACGAAACTTGTCGGTGCTGCGATTACACTCTGTCTTTTGTTTTCCACGGCGCTTCTAGCGGGCGAAAAGCAAACCTTGTTCAACAGCAAGAATCTCGATGGCTGGTCTGGAAATCCGGATCTCTGGAAAGCCAGCGACGGTGCGATTGTCGGATCGACGGTCGATAAAAAGATCGGTGGCAATACGTTTCTCGTCTGGGAGGGTGGCGACGTTTCCGATTTTAAATTGACGCTCGAAGCCAAGATTGTGGGCAATAATAATTCCGGCATCCAATACCGCAGTAAGCTGGCCGATCCAAAAACGTGGCGCGTGATCGGTTATCAAGCCGACATTCATCCCGCTCCGCGGTACACCGCGATGCTTTACGGCGAAGGTACCGGCCGTGGAATTATCGCTCAGCGGGGAACGAGGGTTGTCGTGGATGCCGACTCGGGCAAGCCCAAGGTTGTCGAGAATGCGGAGAAGGTCGAGCCCATCAAGATTTCGGAGTGGCATGAGTATACCGTCATCGCCCGCGGCGAGCAGCTCATCCACAAAGTCGATGGAAAAGTTGCGGTTGAGATCAGCGACAATCATGCCAAGCGATTGGCAAGCGGCGTTATTGCTTTGCAGTTGCACGCCGGCGGGCCGATGACGGCGTATTTCCGCAACATCGTATTGGAAAAACTCGGCAGCGATTCGGCAGCGGAGGCCGAACCGAAGAAACCGCAATTGAATGTGCCGCCGGCAGGATTCACGGCGGTGTTTAACGGTAAGGATCTCACCGGTTGGAAAGGACTAGTCGGTAACCCAAAGACCCGCCCGGCGATGTCGCCCGAACAATT
>JAYGDO010000080.1:0-8022 GCA_046582885.1 Pirellulales bacterium
GTTTTGGAAAGTAACTTTTTTTCAGCCCTGATTCCGCCCGGTTTTTGTTCGTGAGGGAATCCGAACGGCGCAGCCTCATAATCGCACGATTGGCGCGGACGCCACAAAGCCGGTTGCTCGTTTCACCCAGGGCCCCGTCGCCAAACCGTATCGACCGGTCTGCTAGGCCTCCTCCGCGGTCGCTCCAAGCCCACCGACCGGCGTGGTCGCCACTGTGCGGCGGTTACTTGGCCAATCGGCTGACGATCTTTTGAAGTTCCTCGGCTGGGATAGCGTAGCTATTCACCCGCCCCGCCCTCGCGATGTTGATACCGACCGTATTGCCTTCGAGGTCAACAACCGGGCCGCCGCATTGATCGGGCCGCAAGACAGTATCGTGCTGCAGCACCGTGGGAAAGCCCGCGCGCCGCGTACTAAGTTTTCCTCCCAGCGCATTCATCCGGCTGAAGCGGTCGGCACGCGCACCGTTCATCTCCGGCGTGCCTAGGCGAATATTGAAATCTAGCTCCTTCTCTTCTCGCTTGACTTTCACGTTAACTTCGTCGCCGGGGCGGAGCCGACCGATTAGGCGGATCAGCGAGTTGGGGTCGGGAACTTCCTTGCCGTTGACATGTGTCACGACATCCTCGGGCTTTAGTCCGGCCGAAGCGGCGGCGCTCAGGGGAATGACCTCCTTAATTCGTGGTCCACCATCAGCCTCGTCCAGTCCAACGCCCAAAAAACCGCGTTGATGGCCGATCTTGCGCGGCGCGACGCTGACGACGCCGATGGCCAACGGGTATTCGCCCAGACTCGTCGTGGCGAGAAAACTCCCGATCGCGGGCGTGCCGGAACTGCGCCACTTGACGGCGTGCAATTTGTCATCGCCAATTTTTAATTTCAACAGCGCAATATCGTGTTCGCCATCCTTACCGAGCAATTCTGCTTCGTACTCGGTATTCTCAAAAGTCCGGCCGGCGAGTTTGCCCCGCAGTTCGCTGGCTTTGGTAACGACCAGCCCCTGTTCGGCATCGACGACCGCGCCGAGTATCGTTGATTTGCCGTCGCACAGAACCCGCACCGTTGCTT
This sequence comes from Pirellulales bacterium, assembly GCA_046582885.1. GTDB lineage: Bacteria > Planctomycetota > Planctomycetia > Pirellulales > UBA7805 > JAYZEI01. Next base: position 1,069 of record JAYGDO010000080.1, read on the forward strand.
TTCGCTCCTCGGAAACAACCGAACGAAAAGCGCGACGCACTTGAGGATGGTCGCGATGATCCAAGTCCGCCGACAGTAGAGCCGGCGCAAAGGCAATTGCCACCCAGGCCAGTAGACAGCCCCAAAAGAGCTTGAATAATGAATGTCTCACGCCTACCAATCTCCGTTTTCTTGTTTTTTTCATCCGCCGCGCCTGCCGACGACGAGTTCCAACGTTATCGTCTCGTCATTCCGCTTGAGTTCGACTTTCACTTTGTCCCCTGGTTCCTTCTCCGCCACGGCATCAGACAACCCCTTGAAGGTCTTTACTTCTTTTCCGTCAAATTTGGTGATCACGTCACCGACTTCAACTCCGAATTTCTCTGCCGGCGAATTGCCCAGCACTCGGGTAACCTTTGCTTCCTCGGAATTCGTTTCACCGACGACACCAATCACCGGGCCGCCCGGACGCCGTCCGCCCCACGCATCGCCGTCGGCCAACCGATCCCAACTATCTCGATACGTGTTGACCGGGACGTGAACGTTGGCTTTCAATCCGTCTCCGATGCGACTGTGGATCGCGATGACTTTTCCAGACATGTCAAACAGCGGCCCTCCCGAGTCGCCACCAACCAGCGTACAGTCCGTGATAATCGCCTTGCCGGATTTATGGACGATGCGGCCGACACGCACGGGCGGCGAACGATCCTTGCGAAACCCACCGGGATGGCCGATCGCCATGCACCAGTGGCCCGTTTCTAGATCGCCCGAGTCTCCAAGTTCGACAAATGGCCACTTGCCCTCCGCAGTAATCTTCATCAGGCCGGAATCGATACCGTAGTCTGCGCCCAGCGTCTTGCCTTTAACTTTCTTGCCGTCGGGGAAGATAAAGGTAACCTCCTTATCGGGACGCCCGACGACGTGACCGGCGGTCAGGACATATCCGTCCTCGCTGACGATGACCCCGCTGCCCATGCCGCCACGCAGCTGCACGGCCACCGTGCAGGGTGTGACCAGCCGGGCAATGTTCTGGATGTGCGTCTGCATTGCCTTCAGGTCTTCGACCGACTTTGGTGTATCGGCAAACAGTTTTTTCAGCCTAGCGGACAGCGGCAAGCCGATCGGCTTCGCTTCTTCCTCAACCTCTTCATTTTCGTCCGCCTTGGCATCTTCGCCGCTATCTTCCGCAGCCGCGGCGATGCTTGCCGTTAGGAACTGCCCAACGGACGGCGGCCAAGGAGAAAAGTACACGGCAACCGACACCGCCGCGATCCAGATGAAATTTCGTGCCTCTTCCAACCTCATCAATCTCTCCGAAAACATGGTTCGAGTTTATGGTTCGATGACCACCGAAACATCTTGTCTCGCTTCGACCCTGCCGATGATGCACGCGGCGGCCGCGCCACCCGAACGAGCGCGGTCGACAAGCTCATCCGCTCGATTAGCTTCGGTACTGATGAGCAGACCACCCGACGTCTGCGCATCGAAGGCAAACTCCAATTTTAATGGATCGGCCGCTCCAATGCGCGTTGTGGGTCGGGCAAAACTTCGATTTGACGCGCTGGCCCTGGTCATAAAGCCCGCCTCAGCAAGTTTTTCCGCGCCCGGAAGTACCGGCAGCTTACCGATTTGCAACGTAATCGTCACATCGCTTGAATCGGCCATCTCCCGCGCATGTCCCGCCAATCCGAAACCGGTTATATCCGTTGCCGCGACCGCACCGACCGCCCGGGCGGCTTCGAGACCGATGTCGTTTAACTGCACCATGCTATTCGTCGCGGCCTCAATAATTTCCTCCGGACATTTTCCAGCTTTAAACGCGGTTGTGACGAATCCGGTTCCGAGGGCCTTCGTCAATATCAACACATCTCCGGGCTTGGCGTTTCGGTTGGTGATCAGGTTTTTCGGCTCCACCACGCCCGTCACGGAAAGTCCGTATTTAATTTCGCTATCCCGCACCGTATGGCCCCCCGCGACGACCGCGCCGGCTGCGGCTGTCCGTTCGGCGCCGCCCTTAAGAATTTGACCGAGGATGTCCAGCCCCAGTTTGTCGTCCGGGAAGCCGACGATATTGAGCACGGTCGTTGGTCGCGCGCCCATGGTGAAGATATCGCTCATGCTGTTGGCCGCCGCGATCTGGCCGAAAACAAACGGGTCGTCCACTAACGGCGGAAAGAAATCGAGCGACTGAACAATGATCAAATCGTCGCGCAAGCGGTAGGCGCCCGCATCGCTGAATCCTTCGGGGCCAATGATCAGATTTGGATCTTCGAATTTTGGCAGTTCACGCACGACCTGCGCGATCCCATCCTGGGGAAGCTTTCCCGCTCATCCCGCGCAGCTTGCGTAATCGACAAGTCGCTTCTTACGACCAAACCATGGCATGGCGTTTTCCTACTCGTTATGCAGTTCGAAGGCACCCTATTTATATCGGGTTTGGTGGTTTCATTACATAGAGCAAGGCTGGAAGCGGGGCAGGGAGGCAAAGAAGCCTAACTCCCTTTCCGCTTCCGCTCCTTTGCCCCCCTGCCACAGTTCATTTACACTGAGTTTATGGCATTCATTCCGCACCAGCATTTCCCGAGCGTGCGTCTGCGCCGATTGCGGCACCATCCGGCCGTCCGCGCGCTTGTCCGAGATATCGATTTGTCGCCACGACGATTGATCTTGCCGTTATTCGTCCGCGCGGGGCAAAGCGTACGGCAGCCGATCGATTCCATGCCGGGACAATTCCAGCTTTCTCCCGATCTGCTGGCCGACGAAATTCGCCAGGCGGCCGATCTGGGGATCGGAGGCGTGATCCTCTTCGGCATACCGAACGAAAAGGACGCACTCGGCAGCGATTCAACCAGTGACACCGGCATCGTGCAGCAGGCACTCGCCGTCGTCAAAGAAACAGCCCCGGATCTGCTGGTTATCACAGACGTTTGTTTTTGCGAATACACCGATCACGGTCATTGCGGAAAACTCACTGAAAAATCGGGCCGCACGGACGTCGACAACGATGCCACGCTAGAACTGCTCGGCCGCCAAGCGGTCAGTCATGCCGTGGCCGGCGCCGACATGGTCGCGCCCAGCGGCATGATGGACGGCATGGTGTTCGCCATCCGGGCGGCGCTGGACGACGTCGGTTTCGATCATCTGCCAATCATGAGTTACGCCGCAAAGTATGCCAGCGCTTTTTATGGCCCGTTCCGCGAGGCCGCGGAAAGCACGCCGCAGTCCGGCGACCGCCGCAGTTATCAGATGGATCCCGCATCAATCGCCGAGCAAGCGCTGCGCGAAGTCGAACTTGATCTGGCCGAAGGCGCGGACCTTGTCATGGTCAAGCCTGCGCTGGCGTATCTGGACATCATCCGCCAAGTCCGCGACCGCTTTCCCGGCGTACCACTGGCAGCCTACAACGTCTCCGGCGAATTCAGCATGGTTAAGGCCGCCGCCGAAAAAGGCTGGATCGACGAGCAGCAAATTGTCACCGAATCGTTAACCGCGATTCATCGCGCCGGCGCGGGGATCATTCTCACCTACTGGGCCAAAGACATCGCGCGGTGGTGTGCGAATTGTTAACAAGGCCCGGCAAAGATTGAACACCCGCTAGATCCCGAATGCCGGCGCGTGGTGACCACTAGAGGCCTTTAACCCGCTCTTCTTGAAGCACGGGTTCCTTTAATTCCGGCTGGTCGGCATCAGCCGGCGCCGCGGACTCATTGTCGGACGACGGATCATCCACAGCCTGCCGACCTGCTTCGACATCCGGATCGCTTATTTCCTCAACACTCAAATCGCGTGGATCCCCGTTGTTGCCGTCGACCGAGGCACCTTCGTTGCTGCAGGCTGAAAGTGCGCAGCAAAACAGCAGGGAAATTCCGGCGAACCGGGCTCGCAGCAGTAACACTAATTTGTCCATCACGGCCCCCAACCGCTAATCGTCCACGATATCGCCAACCATTACAACCGACCCGTCGTCGACGCTACCGACGCCAATTAAAGTTTCTCGGGAAACATCCGTCGACATCGGTTTGACCGACCCGTCCATCATACAACACATGATCTGGCCGATATGCTCGCTGGCAAAACTGGCGAAATGGTCTTGGTCGACCCCCCACGCCACCGGCAGTGCGCCGCACCCCATCCACGAGTATTTTATCTCGCCGCGGCCATGGCCGAGTGCTTCGGCAAACATGATCGTGTTGGTCGTCCCGTCCCTCGCGGCGGTCCTGGATGATTCCCGCGAACGATTGTGAAATGGGCCTCGACGCCGATCGGCGAACGCATGATTGACCGCGCCGACGTAGCCCATGCAACCCAGATAATTTGTCGTTCCCAGCTTGCGGGAGCCATTTGCCGCCGAAACGTATGCGCCGGAGACCCAGTACTTATGCTCATCCGCGTCGTGCCACGTCGAAATCGTCAAAAACGTCCCCCGTACGCCCGGTGACTGGTCCGCCGAAGGGCATTGAAAGACCGGCACGTGGGTTTTAGCGGCCTCGACGGTACTCTCGTCGCTCCACCATTTCGGCCCCGATTTGGAAAGGTCTTTATTGACCAGAATGTCGTCGCTGAGGTCCTTGCTCTCCAGATAGGGCAGCAAATACGCCAGTGTGCCGATGAACGGATCCTTAAAAGGTCCGACTTTACCGGACGGTTTCGGCCCCAGCCACCCCGGCGGCAGACGATCATGGATCCCCTCGTAGGAGAGCGCGGCCCGGCCGATTTGCTGGAGGTTTTTTTTGCACGCCGCACGGCGGGCCGCTGAGCGGGCACCGTTGAGCCCGACAAGCAGCAGGGCCACAAGGATACCGATGATCGCAATGACCACCAGCAATTCCACCAGCGTAAAGCCGCGAAGACGCGGCTGTTGTTGAGGACTGCGCATCAAGCGGGAAATCTAAAAAGCCTACTTTTCCGGAACGAATGATTGCGATCTCTGCCCCACGCGATCCTAATCTAACATGCAATTACAGACCCGCAACTAGGAAATACCGCGAAAAACCTGCCGGCATCGACTAGCCGTCAAGCCCTGGCCACTCCGACCCGTCAGGCGAGGGACCGATGATCGCGCCCGATCGGTATGGAAAGAATAGAAATTCGCGGTAGTCGACGCATGTTGGAAATTTTCTAAGTCGCGCGGTTCGCCTCGGGCCAGCACAGCGGGCGATTTACTCGCGTCGCCACTATTTCTACCTGAGTCGGCGAGTTTTGTTCCTTCCTCTGTTTCTTCCGGGGCCTCCCATCCTGTTCTGATAGCGGGCTCCATCGTCCACAATGTCGCCAACGATGGTAACGGATCCGTCGTCGATACTGCCGACGCCGATTAAAGTCCTCCGTGAGACATCCGTCGATATCGGTTTGACCGATCCATCCATCATGCAGCACATGATCTGGCCGATATGCTCGCTGGAAAAACTCGCGAAATGCTTTTTATTGATGCCCCATGCCAACGGCAGTGCGCCGCACCCCATCCACGAGTATTTCATTTTTCCGCGCCACCCGCGATGACCAAGTGCTTCGGCAAACATGATCGTGTTGGTCGTCCCGTCCCTTGCGGCGGTCCTGGATGATTCCCGCGAACGATTGTGAAACGGGCCTCGAAGCCGATCGGCCCGCGGATAATCGACCGTGCCGACGTAGCCCATGCACCCCAGATAGTTTGTCGTTCCAAGTTTGGCGGAACCATTTGCCACAGAAACCCATGCGGCTTTAACCCAGTACTTACGCTCGTCCGCGTCATGCCACGTCGAAACCGTTAATAGCGTTCCCCGTCCCGGCGACTGATCCGCCGAAGGGCATTGAAAGACCGGTACATGGTGCTTAGCGGCCCCGACGATCTTCTCATCGCTCCACCATTTCGACCCCGCTTCGGAAGGATCCTTGTTGACCGGGGCGTCATCGACGATGTCCCTGCTTTCCAGATATGGCAGCAAATACGCCATCGCACCGATGAACGGATCCTTAAAAGGTCCGACTTTGACGGTCGGTTTCGGCCCCAGATATCCCGGCGGCAGGCGATCATGGATTCCCTCGTAGGAGAGCGCGGCTCGGCCGATTTGCTGGAGGTTTGTTCTGCACGCCGCCCGACGGGCCGCCGAGCGGGCACCGCTGAGAGCAACGAGCAGCACGGCCACGAGGACACCAATGATCACAATGACCACCAGCAATTCCACCAGCGTAAAGCCGCCACGCGGTTGTTGTTGCGAACTGCGCATCGAGTGGGAAATCTAAAAGTTGACTCTTCCGGAACGAACGATGGCGATCTCTGTTCCACGCGACCCTAGTCTAACCTCAACGACCGCCTCGCGACCAGGAAATACCGTGAAATACCTGCGGTCACCTAGTCACCTGGCCGCCTAGTGGCCGCCAAGCCGGGATTGCCCCGGTCCGTCAAATGACCGCCCCATGATCGCCAACCATCGGCAGGCCAAAACAGCGGGGTCCGGCCGAGGTCGGCGGGAACTAAAGAGAATTTAGTTCGCTGCGCAAACGTTCGATCTGTTGCTGATAGGGTTCGGAATTGTAGGAGTTTTTTCTTTTCTCGATCGAGATCTTCTGGATGGCCTCTGCCTCAGGGAGGGCACGCTTGACAATCTCGGCAACTGCCGCGAACGCGCCCCGCTTGTCCAGATGTTCGCTCTGCATATCGTGTTCGTACTTCTTTTCTCCCAGCAACACACCTGAGTGACCGCATCCCAAACAGAGGAATACAGCCACAACGTTGTCAGCCTTCTGAAATTCCAGCCGTATGCCATAGCGGATTTCGCACAAGTATCTCACGCCCCACTCATAATTGCCGTGACCGGTAAGCAGACCGCTGATCTCTTTTTGATCCTCCACACCCAGTTTGAAGGGTTGCCGGCGATCGTGAAGCACTTTCAGCGAATCGATTCCCCCGCCCGCGGGAAGTAAAAAACCGGTGATTTTATCGGGGTGGCGAACCGTCTCCAAATTGACCTTCCCCCCGAACAACTTCTCCAGTTG
>JAYGDO010000099.1:0-3196 GCA_046582885.1 Pirellulales bacterium
TTCAGTTCGAAAGTGTCCATGGAACCACCTGTGGGCGTTGAAATGCCTGACCGCCTTCTATTTGCGCAGTATTTCAGCGCGCAACGTAAAATGCAACCTGGACTTAGGGGCTCGGGGTGAAAAAGCCGGCCGGCCCGGACAAACATAGCGGTGGTGATTGGCTGTTTGGAGGGCCAGAACGGCGATCCGGAGAATATTCGGCGCTGCGGCGGTAAGCCCCCACACAAGGGCTGCTGAAGTAATCGGGCATCGGTTCGATTGTTGGCACGTGAATTGGCTGGAGCTACCGCGATTTAGCTCGGTTGATGCGGATTGTGCCGGAATCCGATCGCCAGCAAAACAGCGGGCCGTGCCGAATGTTTTCAGGCCTGTTCCGCGGGCTCGTCGTGCGTTTTTTACTTTACGATCGCCCCGTAGACGATCGGCTTGATCGCCTGGCCGAGTTCGATCATGGGCATCTGCTGGGTCAGGGTGATTACCACCAGTTCATCCTGCGGTGAAATCCAGTATTCGGTACCGGCTCCGCCGAGCCACTCGTATTCGCCGATCGATGAAGGCGCCGAGTCGATCTTTCGAATGCGGACCGCGAAGCCCAGGCCAAAACCACGGCCGGTCGGTCGGCGGCCGATTTCGCCGACCCCCGGGGGGAGTTGGTTGCGGGTCATCTCTTCGACCGTTTTGACTTTCAGCAGCCGTTCCCCACTCACTTCGCCCTTGCCGGACAGCATCAGGCAGAACCGCATGTAGTCGGCGGCGGTCGAGACCAGCCCTCCGCCGGCGGACAAAAACTTCGGCGGCCTCTCGAAGGTGAAGGGGCCGCTGGTGCCGGGCTGCGGGGCATCGACGACTCTCAGGCCGCGGCCGTAGACGGCCGTCAGGCGTCCGCGATTTTCCGCCGGTACATAGAAACCGGTGTCCTTCATGCCCAGGGGTTTGAAGATCCGTTCCGCCAGGCAGACGTCGAGCGACTGCCCGGAAGCGATTTCGACAACCCGCGCCAGAACTTCTGTTCCAAAGCTGTAGTACCAACTCGTCCCGGGTTGATACTTCAGCGGAACGACGCCGAGTTGCCGCATCATTTCCTCAAGCGTGAGTTGGCTCAGTGGGGGCAGGCCGGCAGCGCGAAAAGTCCGGTCGACGGTGACGTTGTTGGGGAACCCGGCCGTGTGCCGCAGCAGATCGCGGACGGTCATATCATTGGCCTGCCCTTTTCCGCCGACTTTCATCTCTTTTGCTGCCGGCACGTACTTTGAAACCGGGGCGTCGATATCCAGTTTTCCCTGTTCGGCGAGAAGCATCGCGGCGACGCTGACGACCGCCTTGGTCATCGAGTAGATGCGAAAGATCGTGTCTTTTTGCATGGGCTTTTTGGCGGCGATATCCATCGTCCCGTAGGCCTTGAACTGGGCCACTTTGCCGCGGCGGGCGACGATCGTGACCGCGCCGGCCAGTCGCTTTTCGTCAAGGTACTTCTGCACGAAGGGGTCGATTCGCCCGATCCCGGCGGCCGAAAGGCCCACCTGCTGCGGTGCGGCCATGGGCAAGTCTTGGCCGGGTGTGGTCGAGCAGGCTCCCAGCAGGTGAACGACACAGATCAGTGTCCGTGCGGACAATCGCATCACGGGTCGGGTTCCTTCTGTAAAGGGGTTAGATCGTCCGCCGGGAGCGACGCGATCGCGTCACTGTTTTCGTACATTCAAACAGACGATCTCGCGGTCGTCGCGAAGGTAGAGCAAACCGGCAGATAGGGCCGGTGCTTGCCGCGTGGTGCCGATGACGGTCGAGCGGCCGATTTCTTCGTACTGCTTCGGGGATGCTGCGACGACGATGAACTCGCCTTTCATCGTTGAAATCAGTAGTTTGCCGTCGGCGGCGATCAGGTTGCCTTTGCCGAAACGCAGTTTCTGCCACGACCGCTTGCCAGTGGCTGCGTTCACACACGTCAGGTGCGTGACCGGGCCGGCACTGCCGACGTTGTCGAAGCCGTACAGGTACCCGTCAATCAGTATCGATGTTTGCCACTCGTTACGGAGGACGCTTTTTGTGCCCTGCGAGGACCAGACTTCCGAGATTTGGAATTGGCCGCCGTCGGGCGTCAACTTCAACAGCACGCTGCCGTGATTCTCTCCGGATGAAATGAACACCCGGCCGTCGTAGGCCAGCGGCGTGGCAATGTTGCAGTCGAAGTCGGTCTTGTACGGATACCGCCACACAACGCCTCCGGCTTTCGGGGCGAGGCCGAGCAGCGAACTGCCCGTGTAGGCGACGATCTGTTGGCTTCCGGCCACGTTGAGCAGCGCCGGTGAGGAGTAACCGGTCGAATCACCTGCGCCCGCTTTCCACGTCAGTTTGCCCGAGGTTGTGTCGTATGCCAGTACGGTCGCCTGCGGCGCGCCCACGGTCACAATGACGTTGTCACCGACGACCAGTGGCGAGCAAGACATGCCGTAGGCGGCCGGTTTGCCGCCGTGTTCGGTTACCGCGTTGTGCGACCAGAGGATTTTTCCGTCCGCAAGGCGGAGTGCGACGAGAATGCCCTCTCCGGTGAATGCAAATACCGAGTTTCCCGCAATCGTTGGCGTTGCCCGTGGGCCCTTGCCCTGCCCGTTGCGGTATTCCGGCGCGACGGGGGTCTGCCAAATGGTCTTGCCGGAGTTGGCATCAAGGCAGATGACGTGCTGTTTGCCGTCGGTCTGGATCATCGTCAGTAGTCGGTTACGGCTGATTGCCAGTCCCGACATTCCGACACCGCCGCGGGCGCGCCAGATTTCCTTTGGCCCACCCGCCGGCCAACGGTCGAGAAGCCCGGTCTCGGCGGAAATTCCGTTTCGATTCGGCCCCAAAAACTGCGGCCAGGCATGATCCGTTTGAGCGTCGACATTGAGAGCCACGAACAATACAGCAAGGCACGACACGATTTTGAGCATCGGAAGTTTCCCCGGTTCTGTCTGTGTTTCGGTGCGGATTGCCACGAACCGTCATGTCGGCGAGGCGGCGGTCATTTTAACAGCTTACCCGTCGCACCGCAGTCGTGGATATTCCGCTTTGCGGACAAAGGTTTTTTTGTGGGGGTGCGGGACAATGATTTGTGTCGCAGAAGCAGCGCGAGCGAGGTGGGTCTTCCAGTCCGCTACGGGGCTTAGATCACAGGAACGCTGGTGAAACTGTCCGGGCCCCGAGCGGTCGACATTCGCCT
>JAYGDO010000219.1:0-9378 GCA_046582885.1 Pirellulales bacterium
GTTGTCAAACAGCGTCTGCAAAAACGCCTGACCAACTTTCCCTGCGGCACCTGTGATCAGTATTTTCATGTTGCTGGTTTTTATTCCTAAATCGCACAAGGGCGTGGGCGGTGCGGCCTCTTCCACGGGGCCCCGCTCGAAAATGACCGCGTGATTTTAGCCCAAGGCTCGGTTAGGCGGGAGTGGCTCCCGCGGATTGCACCGCTTCCCATAAAGAGGCCGGCTGCGGGCCTGCGACATTCATGCCGCGAACCTAAGGTGCGTCGGCGGCCTGCCGATCCAGCGCGGGGATCGGAAACAGCTTCGAGGGCACACGGGACTCGCGCATGAGCTTGGCCAACCGCTGGACGATATCGGGATGCTCCTCGGCGACGTCATGTTGCTCGCCGTTGTCGTCGGCCAGGTTGTACAGTTCGATTTGCAGCCGGGGGTTCTTGGCCCGCAGCTTCTGGCGGACGGCCTTCCAATCACCGACGCGGATCGCCTGCTGGCCGCCGTAAGCGGGAAACTCCCAGTAGAGGAACTCGTGTGCCGCTTGTTGGTCGGGTTTGCCTAACAGCGTCGGCGCGAAGCTGACGCCATCCGTCTGTTTCGGCGGCCGTACTCCGGCCAACTCGGCAATCGTCGGCATGACGTCCCAAAAGGCCGAAAGGTGATCGCTTTCGCTGGCCGGTTTGATCTTGCCGGGCCAGCGGGCCACCAGCGGCACGCGAATTCCGCCTTCGTAGAGGCTGCCCTTGAGGCCCCGGAAGGGACCCGCCGACTTGAAAAACGTCGAATCGGACCCGCCCAGCCGGTTGAACGTCGGCCCGTTGTCGGAAGCGAACATGACCAGCGTCTGCTCGTCGAGTCCGAGTTGTTTGACCAGCGACATAATCTTACCAATGTCGCGGTCGATATGCGTCACCATCGCCGCGTATCCCGCGCGGGGAAACGGGTGTTTCAGATAACCGCGATGGACGTAATCCTCTTCGGGGATTTTACCCTGGTACCAGGCGAGCGAATCCTCCGGCGCCTGGATGGAAAGGTGCGGGATGGCGAACGGCAAGTACAAGAAAAACGGCCGGTCTTTATGGGCGCGGATGAATTCGATCGCGACTTCGGTAAATTTGTCCTGGGAGTAGGTCTCGCCGTTGAGCGTGCGGTCGTTGCCGGGCAGAATTTCCTTTTTGTCGTTACGCCAGAGAAAACGCGGGTAGTGATTGTGCGCATGCCGCTGGCAGTTGAAGCCGTAAAATAGGTCGAAACCCTGCCGATTGGGATCGCCGGTCGTACCAAAGTGGCCCAGCCCCCATTTGCCCATCGCGCCGGTCGCGTACCCCTTCTGTTTGAGCATCTCGCCAATGGTCACTTCGGCGGCCGGGATCGGATTCTGGCCGGGGAATTCCCAGCCGAATTTCGATTTTAAATGCTGCAAATGTTTTGGGTCGCCGTTGTTGCGAATGTATGCGTGTCCCGGGTGCTTACCGGTCATCAGGCAGCACCGCGACGGCGCGCAGACGGCGTTGCCCGCATAGTGCTGCGTAAAACGGATTCCCTCGGCCGCGATGCGATCGATGTTGGGTGTCTTGATCCACTGCTGGCCGTAGCAGCCGAGTTCCGCGTAGCCCAAATCGTCGGCCAGGATATAGATGACATTCGGCGGTTTGGCGGCGGCCGTTTGGCAAACCGCGGCAGTCAACACAGCGGCCGTTATCGGCAGCTTGAAGATATTCATACACATGGGAAGTCCTGGGAATGAGGAGGCCGAAGCTCTGCCGAAATCAATCTGCGGGCTGCAGCCGGGATTTCAAGTCCTCTAACAACTGCAACGCCGCGCCAATTTCGGCCTTCTGCCGTTCGGGCTCTTGGGGAATTTCTCGCTCGATCGTCAGCGGCCCGTCAAAGCCGATGGCGTCGAGCGTTCGCAAATAATCCTCCATGCCAACATCGCCTTCGCCCAGCGGCACTTCCGCACCCCACGTCACTCCGGGCTGATCCGACCACTTGGCGTCCTTGCAATGAATGCTGCGCACGTGCCCGCCGATTTTTCGCAGCGCTTCGAGCGGCTCACCGGAACCGTACAGAATCATGTTCGCCGGATCGAAATTAACGAACAGGTTCATGCGGTCGACGGCAGCAATAAATTCTAACAGCGTGTCGGCCGACTCCTGCCCCGTTTCGAGGTGCAATGCCTGGTCGTTGCCGGCGCAGTGGTCGCACACTTCGCGGGTAACATCGACAACTTGCTGATACGTCGGATCACCGGGATCGTGTGGCACAAAGCCGACGTGCAGCCCGACGACACCGACGCCCAACAGCCTGGCAAAATCGGCGATCTCCTTTAGTTCAACGGTCCGCGCGGCGCGCGTTTCCGGCGGAACGAGCCCCACGGTGCTCTGCGTTGTGGGAATATCGGCGTAGCTCTCGCCTTCAAAGCCGCCGAACACGCATGTGATCGTGATGCCCAGTTCTTTAAGCCTGGCCAGAAAAACCCGCGCGTTTTCTTCCGTTCGGGTTTCTTTTGCCGGCGCGTGTAGGTGAACGGTGGGCACAACTAGTTCATGGGCAACCTCGAGTTTTACTCCAAGTCCCGCATCGATACTGGCGAATACACCGAGTGGCCATTTTTCCATAATGAACATGCCTGCAAAAAATTATTGTCTTCTGAATGGCTGTATCCGTTCTGCGCGAAAAAGCCAACGGATCCGGCCGGGCGTCAGGCGGCTAATCAACATCTTCACTGCGGACGACGTTGAGCACAACCGGCCAAGTGCACTGGTTGCCGGACTGCTTCGACTCCAGAAAAAACGTCCGCGTCTGCGGGCGCACCCATTTGGCCGCCGTGATAAACACGGTTCGCTCGGTCACGCCAGCGGGAATCAAGACACCGTTCAGGCCGATATTGTCGACGAAAACGCCATGGGGCAAGTTCCACCCCGCTTCGGCATTCCCAAAACTGGCAAGACCTTTGTGGCCGTGCCGCTCGATGCGCAGCGTGGCCGTGATCGTTTGTCCCGGCGCAATGCTCAGTTCGACGAGTTTTACCTGCTGGCCCTCATCTGCCGCGGCATCCAGCGACCATTTCGCATCCGGCGGCGAAAGCGTGGCGAGCAACGGCGGCCGTGGTTCGAGTTTGATTTCGCCGAGGTTATTGACTTGCCGCACAACATTCCCCTCAAGTTGGTCCGTATCGTCTGCGGTAACGATGGCGGTGGTCGTCAAAAACTCGCCGTCGTAGAACTTCGCGCTGGCCGATGCGGTTACCTTGATCGCGCCGGCCTGCTCCTTCGTCGGCTGCGAGGCGTCGGGCAGCGCGTGAATACTACCGTGAGCCGTAAGATGTCCGGCTTCAATCACCAGTGGCGTTGTCACGTAAAACCCGGGCGGCACTCCGGTAATGTCCACTCGAATTTCACCGTCGAAGCCATCAATACGTTCGGCGGCCACGTGAAACTTTTTGCCGCTTCCGGCGGGAATTTTCGGGCTGGCACCATGCAGCGTTACTTTGTAATCCGGCCGCCGCGGGCGGATGGTTAGCGTGTATTTGTGGTGCGGACTGCCGAAACCGCGCGCATCGGTCACTCGAGCGTAATAGGTGCCGGCAGCCGGTGCCCGGAAAATCAGCCGCGAGTCCACGCCCCATTTCCTCAACGGGTCGTCGTCGTTCTCGTAATTGATCCGAAAGGCCGGCAGGCCGTTAGAAACCAGCGGCTCCCCAATCTGCAGCGGCTTGACGATGTAACAGATCTCGTGCAGAGCGTGGCTGATCGGCGTTGTGCCGAAGAAACCAAATCGGTTGCCGCTGTTGGGGTACACACTGAACCCCGAATCGGGACCGAGGGGGTAGCGAAATAATTTGACCACTTCCCCGTTTGCGTAGAGATACTGATTCAGTTCCATCTCTTCCCAGTTGTGGACGCGGAAATCGCCGCTCGTATTGGAGTCCTTGCCGCGAAATGTGAAATAGGAATCGCGCACGGCCTGCAACGTCACACGTGGAACCGGTTTTCCGTGGGTATCGAGAACTTCGACTTTTGAGTCCAGCGGAGACTTTGTTCTGGCCGCGTTAATCTCAATCATCCAATCCCAATCATCCCGCTTTCTGATCTCGAAGCGAAACAGATCCACATCTTCATTTGCCCCCGCCGGATTAATCGCAGCGGTTACGGTCGCCGGGATCACGATCGGCTGCGCGTCGGCCGACGCGTCGTTGGGCTCCGTTTCCGCAGCGGTGGCTGTCGGTCGCTGCGTGGCTGCTCCTTGGCCCCGCCGCGTGTTTGCCGTAAATCGATCCGCGACGTCAGGAATCGCATACGATGCCAAGGAACCATCCATCCGCCCGATCATCATAGAATCGCCACCGGGAAACACCGCCATCGCGTGCGCGACCGACGGTTGTCGCTGATAGTTCTTGACCATGAAGAGTTCACCGGTCCAAACCTTCAACGTGCCATCGTCTGCTACGGATGATATCCAGCCCGACTCCCGCACAAATGCGATTCTCAGAATCGCCCCTTCGTGCGCAAACCGCGCATGAACGAGCGGGTTGATCTGCGGTTTTTCTTTAGAGACAAACCGCCACAGGCGAATGCGATTGTCCGCGCCGCCGGCCGCAATGTACCGTCCGTCCGGCGAAAACGCGACGGTGTACTGCTCCGCCAGCGGCTGGCCCAGCGTGTCCAGCCGCTCGCCGGTTTCGACGCGCCAAAGTTTAATGGTCTCGTCGCCGCTTGCCGAGGCGAGTACTTTGCCGTCGGGGCTGAACGCCAAATCGTAAATTGCGCCGTTGTGGCCGGACAGCGTACGAATCTGCCGGCCCGTTTCGACATCCCACAGAATGATGCGGCGGTCGTAGCTTGCCGTGGCCAGTATTTTCCCGGCCGGATCGACGATCGCATCGTACAAAGTGTCGCGATGGGAGGTTACCGTCTGAACCAGTTTTCCAGTTGCGGCTTCAAAGATTCGGGCTTCGCCGATCAGACCGGCTTTTCCCGTGGCCACCACCAGCCACGCACCGTCGCGGGCAAAACTAACCGCGTTCACTTTGCCGGGGAGACCGACAAACTTTTTCAGGGGCGGCTGTTCCACGGATTGCAACAACGCGACTTCGCCAAACCGGGCGACCGCGATCGTTTTCCCGTCCGGAGCATACTCGATCGCAGTGATGGCCGGCCGGATCTTTTTCGTCGGTTTGATTTTGGGAACGATCAGCCTTGAGCGATCCGGCTCGGCCCCCGCCGGTCCGCGAGCACCCGCGTCGACCCACGCGGCCAGCAACGCCACGTCTGCGCGACTCGGCTGCGGTTCATCTTTCGGCGGCATTGCCGGCTTGGACTGGCCGCGGAGCACGCGAATCAGGCGACTCGACGCACTTTGACCGGGCAGAACAGCGCGGCCGTGTTCGCCGCCTTTTTGGATGTCGGCAAATGATTCAAGTGACAATTCCCCTTCGTGGTCGTCAAGGTTATGACAACCGACACAGTACTTCTTTAAAATCGGCGCGACTTGTTCGTAGGCCACGGTCGGTTCCGCGCCGCAGGCGGGGTGCCCGGACAACAGGACAGCCATCAATGCCGTGAACGATAAATTCATAGTCCTCACATTGTTCAGTGATTGAATTGGAACTCACGGCTGCTAAAAATCGCCGCGAGCAAGTCCTCCAAGACTTCCCGGCGTCCGGCTTCGCCCGCTTCGGCAAACATGGCCAGTAACCCGGATTTTTCCTCGTCGACCGGCCGCCGCGCCAGCGCCCTCAGATAAACTTCTTCGATAACCTGGTCATTGGACATCTTTCCGGACAGTAGCTTGCTGACGACACCGTCCTCGGCCCGCAGCCGCGAGTTAACCGTGTCGCCATTGGCAACGTGCAGTGTTTGCACGATGCTCGGCTTGTTCGACCGTTCGCACTCGCAGGTGATTTCGCGCGGATTGCGGCCAAACGTTTTCAAAAAGTACGAAACGACCGCCGCATCGTGCAGTTGAATGGCGCGGGTGCCCTTCGGATAGGCGTCCGTCTTTTGAAAATCGGCGCCCGGAAAACCAATTTGATTGAATTCGGCTGGCACGTCGGTCACCTGCGAAATCGCGTCCAGCAAAACTTCCGCCATCAATCGCCGCGGGTAGTACCGCGCATAATGCCGGCCGTCAGATTGGTTTCCTTCAAGCGGACGGCTGGTTCGCTGGTAGGTTTCCGACTGCAGAATTACCCGCATCAGCGTCTTCAGGTTGTACTCATTTTTGATCAGAAATTCGGACAGTGCGCCGAGCAACTTGGCATTGCTTGGTGGGTTCGACTTCCGCATGTCATCCACCGACTCGACCAATCCGACACCAAAAAAGTTACCCCACACGCGGTTGGCAATCGCGCGGCTAAAGTACGGATTGTCGGCTGCGGTAAGCCACGCTGCTAGGTGCTGCCGCCGGTCTTCGGTCGCCTCGAACGGAACGGCCTCACCGTCAAGCGGCCGTGGCGACTGCGGCTTGCCGGTCAGCGGCTGCAGCAACTCGCCGCTGGTAGCAACATAGAGCGTCCGCCGCCCGTCACCACTGCGGGGATCACCACCCCAGCCTTTGGCGCGAACCCGCGCGAACAGATTTGCCATGCCGTAATATTGGTCGTTGGTCCACTTCTCCAGCGGATGATTGTGACATTTTGCGCAGGCAATCGAGAGCCCCAAAAACGTCTGGCTGATGTTTTCGCTCATCTCCTCAGGCGACTGGTGCAATGCGTAAAAATTGGTCGCGCCGTTCTCGGTACTGCTACCACGGGCCGTAACGATGCGCCTCGCGAATTCGTCCCAGGGAGTGTTTGATTCGACCTGTTCGCGAATCCACGTGTAGTATGCCTTGACTGTCGCCGGGCGAAGCCGCCGTCCGTTGACCAACAACACGTCGGACCACCTGTACGTCCAGTAATCGACATATTCGGGCCGCGTTAACAAATCGTCGATCAGTCGATCGCGACGATCAGCCGCCCCCTCCGCAAGATATTCCCCTACTTCATCAGCGGTTGGCAGCGTGCCGATTGTGTCCAAATAGGCGCGGCGCAGAAATTCCCCATCGCCCGCCCGTGCCGAGGGCGGCAACCGAAGACTATGCAACTTTTCCAGCACCAATTCATCGATAAAATTCCGACGCGGAGCATTGGCAAACACACTCGCTGGGATTTCGTTTTTGTAGGGCGCCACAACGCGAGCGACGACGATCTGGTTTAAGTACCAGGCGGTGACAGCGGCCTCGCCGGAACCGATGACCGTGACCTTGCCGCTTTCGCCGACTTTCGCAACCGCCTCGTTCGTGGCCGTGAACTTGGCCCAGTGCGTGACGTCCTCAACGCGACCATCTGTGAAATGCGCTCGCAACAAAAGTTGTTGTTCTTCGCCCTTTTTTAGCGTCACCTTCCCCGGCAATACCTCCAACCGCCCAAGCCGCGGATCGTCGTTGCGCGGCGCCGGCGCGCCCGAGGCGATCCATTGGGATAGGACGCGGTATTCGAGCGAGTCGACTTCGAACCGCAAACCACCTCTGTGCGGAATTGCCCCGGAAGGCTTGGCTAGAATCAAGCTGCGTCCCGGATCCGCCAGTTCGATCCTCCGCCCGCGGGCCTCCCGCGTGATGGCGAAATGATCTCGTGCCGTGTTATAGCCTCGCAGGCTGAGCTTAAAACCGCCCTGGCCCGCCAGCGCCCCATGACACGCGCCCGTGCTGCAACCGGCTTTGTACAGCACCGATTGCAGATGGTTTCGAAATGACCACTGGGGCTGCCGCTGCATCTGGGAAACCTCGACGCGGATTTCCGTAGTCTGGCCGGAATGTTGTGCGCGGACGACGGTCGCACCATCGGCGAGCGGGATCAGCGTGTCGGCTTCGACGCGGACGATATTCGCATCGCCCGACTCGAATCTCACTTGACCGCCGACTTGCCCCAGGAATTCACCGTCCTCCACGCGCTCGGCCAACAACCGCTGCCGCGCATGTGCGCCGGTGAGTGATACGGACTCGGGGATGATGATAAAGTCGGCCGCCTGAGTTGTGCCGGCCATCCACAATGCGAAAACGAATAGCGTCACTCTCGTTGCTGAGCACTGCCCAACAACGCAATGCGCGGATAGCCCTATCAAACTGTCGAGGCAGAACCTCCGTGTATTGCGTCTCCCCGCAAAGCGCGAGCATGGAGAATGGGTGCTAAAACAACTCATGAATTTCGCTGTGGCCGAAATCAACCAGCGGGAACGGTCGCCCGGCGGGTCCGGGCAGGTGCGATTCTAGATCGAAACCAAGGCTATGAAAGATCGTGGCCACGACGTCGGCAGGCTGAACGGGACGCTCTGCCGGTACGCCGCCGATCGGATCACTCGCACCGACCACGCGGCCGCCCTTCACTCCACCACCGGCAAAATAAACGGTATAACACTGCGGCCAGTGATCACGGCCGCCAGCCGGATTCACCTTCGGCGTCCGCCCAAACTCGGCGAGATTGCAAACGAGTGTGCCGTCGATCATGCCGCGGTCGACGAGATCCTCAATCAACGCGCTGTACGCCTGATCGTACATCGGCGCGACGATATTCTTCATGCCTTCGATGGAAGTGAACGGTTTCGAACCGTGAATGTCCCAAGTCACCTCGTCGAAGACGGTGAGGAAAGTGTTTATGGTGACGAAGCGGACGCCCGCTTCCACCAGCCGCCGCGCAAGCAGGCAGCACTGGCCGAATCGATTCTTGCCGTACCGCTGCTGGACCTTCTCCGGCTCTTTCGACAAGTCAAATGCATCGCGTGCCTGCCGGCTTGTCATCAACCGGTAAGCGGTTTTGAAATTGTCGTCGTGCAAACGCGCATCGCCGCTGGCTTCAAATTTATCGACGGCGGAATCGACAATTTCCCGTATGCGGCGCCGGCGCTCGACGCGGATCGAACCGATTTCTTTGGGAGGCAGCAGGTCCGGCACTTTGAAATTCGGCTGGGACGGGTCGGCATTCAGCGCAAACGGATCATTTTCCTTGCCTAGAAAACCGCCCGCCTGTCCGTTCGGCAAATTTCCGCCACCGCGGCCCATCGTTTCGGGCAACACGACGAACGGGGGCAAATCGCTCTTTCTCCCGCGTAGGTAGCTCGTCACTCCACCGGCGTGCGGCGTGTGGATGCCACCGGTGAAGATCCGACCCGTTTGCATCACTTGCCAGCCCGCGTCGTGGACGGCTGCACTGGTGTGGTAGCAACTGCGAACCAGGGAAAACCGGTCGGCAATTTTTGCGTGGCGCGGAAAAATTTCCGAAATTTGAATATTGTCTGAATTTGTGCTGATCGGTTTGAAAGGCCCGCGAACTTCGGCCGGCGCGTCCGGTTTCATATCGAACGTATCGAGATGGCTCGGCGCACCGAGGTTAAAAATCATGAT
>JAYGDO010000186.1:0-2543 GCA_046582885.1 Pirellulales bacterium
CGGCCATCATTTGCCGTTGGACGTCGATCTGGTTTGCCCAACCGGAATAGCGCACGGCGCGGGGCAACAGATTCCCGACAAAATGTTGGTCCTGCCGATTGTCGCTTACGGTTACACGGGGCATGTGATGGATTTTCCAGGCACCATCAATAACGATTTCGAGCATTTCATGCATCACGTGCTCGACATCACCAAGTCGTTGGCTTATCACGGATTCAAAAAACTTGTTCTGCTCAACGGCCACGGTTCGAACATGCCAAATCTCGATCTGGTCGCCCGGCGAACGAACCTGGAAACAGATGCCGAGTGTGTCGTAGCGGCGTGGTGGAATCTGCTGACCGTTGACAAAGAATTTCTGCCGAACTGGCGAGAAAGCAAATTTCCCGGGGGCTGTTCGCACGCCGGCGAATTGGAAACGTCCTTGTATTTGTATCTCGACGGCGATCACGTTCGGAAAGACAAAATAGAAAGCGGTGTTATCAGCTTTAATGAAGAGGACAGTCCGTTCCATTGGGTGGATCTGTTCGCACAAGGTCCGGCGACGGTCATTTCTTGGACCAGTAGCTACAGCGAAACGGGCGTCTTGGGCGATGCGGAATTAGCCACTGAAGAGAAAGGGCGTCAAGTTTACGAAGAAGCCGTCAAGCAACTTGTGGCGTTTGTGACGTGGTTCAAACAGCGGCCAAAAGACCAACGCCGCGACCGGCACCGGCGAGTGCCCACGATGCCAACCCCGTGGGGCCAACAGTCGTTGTAGCTTTAAGCCGATTCGGCAATCAGGCGTGACGAAATAAAATCTTCATTGAGCGTGACGCTCAGCCCGGGGCGATCGGGCACGGTGATCCAGCCGTTTTCCGCCTGGATTGTTTCAACCGTAAGCTCGTGTCGCAGCGGTGAGTCCTCAACACAGTCTTCAAACAGGAACGCGCCGCTCCACGTGCTCAGCCAATGCAGACTGGCGGCGACCGTCACGGGGCTGGTGTAACAGTGATTGCATAGCTGCCCGCCAATTTCCTCGACACGTTGTTTAATGTACATCGCATCCGTAAATCCGTTGCGCGAGATATCGACCTGATAAATGTCCAACGCGTGGCGGTCGATCAATTGCCGGAATGCTTGCCGGCCACACTCTTCTTCACCGGCGGCGATGGGCACGGGCGAGCGATCACGCAGCCAGAGGTAACCATCGATGTCGTCCGGCATCAGCGGTTCTTCAAGCCAGCCAATGCTGTAATCGCCAAACGCTTTAGCGCGAGTCAGCGCCGTACGAGCGTCCCAAACACAACCGGCGTCGATCAACAAATCCGCATCATCGCCGATCCCCTCGCGTGCGCCACGAACTAATTCGATATCGAGCGCCTCGTTTTCGCCCATGGGCTCCCAGCCAAACTTCACCGCACGATAGCCGGCTTCTCGCCACCGTTGGCCAATGTCAATGGTCTCCCGACCGTCACGCCCGAACAGGATCGAAGCGTATGCCTTGATGCGGTTGTGTTGCTTACCGCCGAGTAGGCGATGAATTGGTTCGCCAAAATGCTTTCCCTTGATGTCCCAAAGGGCCATATCAATCGCGGAAATGGCCGTGCCCATTACGCTGCCGCGTCCACAGTACATCGTCGCTCGGTAAAGTTTTTGGCGGATGCGCTCGTGCTCTAGTGGATTCTCGTCGAGCAGCAATTCACGCAGACCGCACGCTACGTTGTGACTGAATGGCGCATCGATCGCGGCCATCACCATCTCGGGCGACGAATCGGCTTCGCCGATTCCCTCGAGTCCGCTGTCGGTTCGCACACGGACAACGATCGAATCTTGACTGCTGGCCGTTTTTGCGACCACATTTTCGATACGCAAAACCTGACAGATAACTTGCGTGATTTTCATTTGGGGCTCACGTCAGCGGGATGATTTTTGTGTACGATACCAGTCAGAAGTTGGTAGGCCAAGTCATTTAACAGCAACCGGGAGTCTCGCCATGCGCCGCAACCGCCTTCGTGAGTTGTTAGACGCGGATCAGCCAAGCATCGGCACGCACATTCACAGTTCGTGGCCGTCGATTGTCGAATTGGTCGGTCACTCGGGCATGTTTGACTACATTGAGTTTGTGGGCGAGTACGCGCCTTACGATCTTTACGCTTTGGAGAACATAGGCCGCGCTGTCGATCTGTTTGACAACATGTCGGCGATGATGAAAATCGAGCAAGAGCCGCGGACGTACTTGACGATTCGATCGATTGGTTCTGGGATTCAAAACGTTCTGTTCGCCGATCCGCGCACGGTGGAGGATGTTGAAGAATGTGTCCGCGCGGTCCGCGCTGAAACGCCGCAAGCGGGAGGCATCCACGGGGTTGGTATGCGGCGCGATGTGCGGTTTGTGCTGGAAGGCGGTACGCCCGAGTTTGTCCAGGCGTTGGACGATGCCGTGATCGCGCTGATGATCGAGAAGCAGTCGGCCGTCGAAAACCTCGAAGCGCTGCTTTCAGTCAAAGGTGTTGATATGGTGCAGTTTGGTCCCGCGGATTACTCGATGAGTCTTGGCATCCCCG
>JAYGDO010000220.1:0-8567 GCA_046582885.1 Pirellulales bacterium
TTCCAAGCGAAGTGTCGAACCGCTTGTAGGCTCGATCAAGCTGATACGTTACCACCGCCGCGCTGTGAATTCCGACACCTTTTTCGAACCGCCGCCCGCAGGATGATCGCGGTCCGTTTAAACGCCCGGCCGAATCGGAACGCGGTTAGCGCAGTTTATGGAATCAGCCGTGCATCGAGCAGTACCGCGTGATCCTGTTTGTCTCCATGATCGGCCACATCGACGATGAGACTGAGCCTTGTCGCGCCGCGAATGTCGATCGAGACCGGCACAGCTGTTTCGCCACCACGGATCACGCCGCTTTTAAATTTCTCGGTCGATTTTTTATCACCGTCGTTAGCGTACACGGCGATGACAACGCTGCCGCGGCCCTTTGTGCCATCATCGATTCCAAGCGAAGTGTCGAACCGCTTGTAGGCTCGATCAAGCTGATACGTTACCACCGCCGCGCTGTGAATTCCGACACCTTTTTCGAACCGCCGCCCGCCACATCGCAACCGCCCATCCAGCGTGCTACGATCCGCACGGTACGGCCACGACAGCGATAGATACGGACGAGGTCGGTACCGCGCCGGCTTTAAATCGGAAAGATATGTGACGTGCGAACCAAAAGTTTGGATCGCGGCGATGTCGTCCGCTTTTTTTTGGACGGAAAGGCCGCAGGGAGTCGTTAGTTTCACCGTACCATCTGATTTGGTCCAGGTTTGCGCGACGATGCGGCTACCGTCATTGAACGACACGATGGTCCTCACGGCCGGCAATTTGACCGTGTCGACCAGTGCGGAATTAAATTTCAGCGTCACGGTCTTGCGGATTTCGACCGGTCGGACTTCGGTCGCCGATCGCAGGTGAATCTGCTGTTCCTTCAGACTCGTTACCGCACCCTGTAGCTGATCGCCGTTTTCGAGAATCGCCACATCCGTTGTTGCTTTGGTGTGAAATAAGCCGTAAATGATACTGTCGAGGTGCCGCGATTTCTCTGGCGGCTGAAAGACGATGCCGAGCAGGTGTTCGACGGGGATTTTTAAATCACCGAACAGTAGGGTCTCGCAGTTTAGTACGTCTTCGGCGATTTCCAACTTGCCGTGTTCGTAAGCTACGATGACGCTGCCGTCCGCCGCAACGGCTAGCGGGCTATCGTACTTTTCTACCGCCTCGCCCCAACGAATAAATTGAGCAGCGTTGAGCGACTGGTTTTTGCCATCGATTCGAAATATGAACTGGCTCGTGTCATCAAGGCCGACCAGTGTTGCAGTTTGGCGTTCGCCATTGACAGCAACCAATTCGGCGGCGATCGCCAAAGGGGTGACAATCATCGAGAGCCACGACAGTAAAATTGCGAGGTATCGGCTCAAACGAATCTACCGCTGGAAGATAGGCAAACAGTTGTTAGGTATCTGCAGGATAACACTTGCCATCGCCGTGCCGTATTCGCGGCAGATCGAGTCCATCCAGAACCCGCTACTGCGCTGCATGGCGATCAGTTCATCGCGGATGGCCGGGTACCAACGAGACCAATAGTCGCCGCCCGCATGCCACATTGCCTGCACCGCGTAATAGTGGCCGTAAAAATAGTGGCTTTCGCGCGAGAGCCGGTCGGGTCTCGGCAAATGCTGAATGAGATATTTCAAACCCTTGGAGATTTCCGGACTGTCGTACACACCCGCACTGTACAACGCGACGATTCCGGCCGCCGATCTCGGAAAAGCACTTTGGCCGCCTTGGATCATGTAGCGAAATCCACCGTCTCCGTTTTGGCTCTTTTTAACGTAGTCGATGCACCTGTCGATGGTATCCGCTGGTACGTGAATTCCGGCGTTGCGCGCGGCGCGCAGTGCCATGACCTGGCAGACCGTCACAGAAATATCGGCGTCGCGAGGAACGGCCTGATAACGCCAGCCGCCGTCCTTGTTCTGCGACTGAATGATCCGCTTGATGGCCTTTGCCAGCTTTTCGCGGATATCCGCGCGGTGATTCGTCATGCCGTAGACTTGTGCGAGAAATAGAGTCGCGAAACCGTGCCCGTACATCGGCCCGTGGCTACTTGCGCCGGGGACCGCGATGAAACCGCTATCTTGGGTGTGCTCCAGAATAAAATTCATGCAGCGCCGTACGTTCGCACCGTACGGTCCTCTGCCCGGAGTGCTACCACCGGCCATAAACGCCATCCCCGCCAGACCGCAAACAGCGACGTTGCGGCTGTATCCTCCAGAACCAAAGGCGCCGTCGTCATGTTGGTGCGAAGCAAGAAACTCCAAGCCGCGCTCGACCGCGCGATCCGTTTCAGGCGTCATCAAATCGCCCGCGGTCTTTTCCGGATCGTCGTCCCCTTCCCAACCGAGCGCCGGTGCAATCGCGCCGAGGGCGGTTGTGGCAACAGAACCAGAAAGAAATTTTCGCCGCGACAGCATAGCGTTGTCTCCGACTAAAACCAGGTTAGGGCAAGTCGTCTCGTTCCTCGGTCAAGCGACGAAAGTATTTTTCGATCTGCACTTCGTATTCGGTCATGATCTGTTCTGCTGGCAGCTGCCGGAGCCGCTCGCGCTCCTTTTCGGGCAGATGTCCCCAGATCGCCTTAAATAAATCTTCGTTTAACTTGTCGAGTTCAGCTTTTGTCGGTTTTGATTGGCCGTTGCGTTCCTGACTGTCGGTTGCCGGCTTTTGCGATTCTCGCTGGCCTGGTTTTTGTTGTGGCTTTGGCTGTTGCCGCGGATTGACCTTGCTGCGAGAGCCCTGTTGAGGGGTATTTTTTTGATTTTTAGGCGAAGATGACGACCGTTGCTGCTGTTGTTTGATTTCTTCAATCAGCGCCGCCAAATCAGCCGCGATTTCGTCCTGCAGATTTTTGGTTCGATCGAATTCGGCTCGTTCCGGAACTAGCGTCTCAGCCAGCCGCATCTTGTGACCGATCTGTGTTAGCGGATCGGTTTCTTCGCCCAACTCCTCGACGGGTGCTTCGCTATCGCGCGTCAGTGGTACATCTTCACCCGCCGTGTCGCCCAGATCTTCATCCAGGTCGCGCAGCAATTCTTCATCAACGGTGCCGGTTTTTTCGGATGCGGCGCCGGCCGTCGGCTGTTTGTTCTCTGCCGTGTCGTCGTCCAGCAAGTCTGCATCAAGTTCATCTAGCAGCTTTTTGTCGACGTCCGATTCATCGGCTCGCGTGCTGGCCGGTACCCCGCCGGACACGGAGAACAGAAATGCCAAAACCCAGGTGAGTGCCGGATTGGTCATCTTGATTCCTCGCTGGTTTCGGGTGGTTCGACGTCAGTACCCGCCGCGCCGTCATTGGCGTCGGTTTCGACGGGAGCCAATTCCGGCAGTTTGTCGGGATCCGCCTCCGGCACGTCGTCAGTCGATTGCAACATATCGAGAATGATCTCCTTCAGTTGTCCCTGCTCGCGAGAAAGTTGCTGACGTTCGATGAGCAAATCGTCCAGCGAATCGCCACGGTCGGCCCGCTCGATGATCGCCAGCCGGTTCTCCTCCGTACGGAGATTCAAATCCTCCTGAAGTAATTTTACCAGTTTCAATTCGGCGAGCGATCTAATTTTTGCATTGCCTTGCTGCTGCGTGTCGCCGCCGCTACCGCCACCGTTTCCACTTTTCTTATCCTGCTTGTCTGGTTGCAGCGACTTAATAATCAGTGAGAGGCGGTCTAGAGCCTGCTTTTCGGTTCGCTGTGTTTGTTCGCCGGTGTCGCGTTGCGAAAGCCGTTCCGAGGCGTTTTGCATCCGCTCGGCAGCACCATCCAGAGCGCGGCGAAATACTCCCGCGGCCGCAAGTTGTTCGGCCATTTTCCGCGTTTCGTTCGACAGCATGTTTTGCTGTTCGGACAATTGGCTGACGCTCGTTTTCTGGCCGCGGGTCAGGCGGTCTTGTTCTTGCCGGATCATTTCCAATCGCCGCGTTTCGTCGATCACGCTCTGCTGACGATCGGCGACCGCCTCGAGTTGATCCTGCATGCGGGCCAATTTTTCTTCCGCCAAATCAGCTTCGGCTTGCCGCCGCGCTCGGGCAAGCTGCTGCTGCGCGTCCTCGAGATCTTTTTCTGCTTGTTCCGCCTGCGCGCCGCCCTGTTGGCCTTGCCCGTTATCGCTGGATTGGCCAGCCTGACCCATTTGGCTCGAGGCATCGGCGAGTTTGCTCGCCGCGCGATTGGCCTGGAGGCGGCGAAGTCGCCGCGTCATGCGGTCGATATCCTCTTTTAGCTGACGTTGCCGCTGGGCGAGTCGTTGCAGTTCGCGCCGCCGCTGGTCCTCAGCTTTAATCTTCTGGGCCTCTTTCATCTTTTTCCGCAGACCGGTTTGCTGCTCGCGCTTAGCGTGAAGTTCCTCTTCGGCTTCGCGCAGTTTTTTTACCAATCGCTCCAGTTCTTGCTCGCGTCGATTGGCCAGCGTGTCGAGCATTTCTTGTAGGTCATCGGCAATTTGTGTCTGGCTGTCTGTCGCCTGACCGACTTGGTTGCGCGACACGTTTTGGCTGGCCGCTCGCATTCGCCCGCTAATCGCTTTCCGGTTGGCTTGGTGCCGCGCGTCGGCAATGGCGTCGGCGGCAAGCGGGTCTGACTCGGCGAGATTCGCCGCCGCCTTATCCATGCCCTCGGTGATTTTGTCGAATCGCCGCGCCAACTCGTTTTGTCGCTCCGCGATTTTTTTCAAATCCGCCCGCTGTTGTGGCGAAAGATCTTTTTCGTTGCGGCCGAGTGTTTGGTCGGCAATGGTCGTGGTGTCCTGTCCGAGTTTACGCTGCCCTGTCTGGATGCTACCCAGGTCCCTCGCAAACTTGCGGTAGTTGTCCCATCGCTGCAAGTCACCCAGCGCCTCTTCGAGCGACCGAATTGCTTCGTCCTGCAATTGACCGGCCTTGGTCAAGGACTTTAGCGCTTCTTGATTTCGTTGTTGCTGTTCGGCCGCCTGCTGCGCACGCGGCTCTTCATTTTCGCCGCGCTCGCTATTCGATGTTCGACGTTCGACCGATTTTTCTGCCGTGGTCAGTTCCGACTCGATTGGCGCCAAGTTGTCCTTTTCCAACTGTCCGATTAGGCCATCCAGCCCGTTCAGTCGCCGTGTCATTTCAGGGCTATCGAGTTTGTTGTTTTTTAGTTCGTCGAGTACCGAACGAATCTGACTGCGGATGCCTTCGCGGGTGTGGGTGAGGGCGTGGCGAATATCCCGTTGTGCGAGCGAGAGCCCCTGCAGTTGCGGGATGTCCTGATCCTCAAAATGGCCGACCTCGTCGAGTTGGATTTCCAGGTCGGTCGTGCGGGCGCGGGCGTTCTTTTGCCGCTCAACGATCCGCGATAGATCGCCCAGAATCGCCAACTGCCGCTGCTCGAGTCGTTCGAGTATCTCGCGCTCGGTGTGTACGATGATCCGCTGAATCGGACTCTTTCCTTCCGCCGGTTGATAGTCGCGTGCGGCAGCGTGAAAAGAAATTTGGCTGCCGGGGTCGAGATTCAATGTCGCCAACTCCCAGTTTTTGGTGACCAGCTCCCGGTCTCCCTCGGAGACGACGGTCGAAAGTTGTTCGACAGAAATCGGCGGGACCTTATCATCGTCCTGAAATAGAAAAAACGACTTCTCGCCTTCGTCCGAGGCGTCGCTGCGAATGTACTTGATGGCGATGTCTCTGACGGCTAGGCGGTCCTTGGCCAATACGCGAAGTGGCACGACGGCGTTTGCCGTGGTGTGCAATTCAGCTGTGGGCTTTTCGACGTTGACCGTTGGCGGCTCGTCGGTAATGGCGCGAATTTGCCACTGGTCGCTCGCGCCGCCCGTGATTTCGTCTTGATCGACCAATTCGATGCTGTAAGTGCCGCTTTCGCGGATCGTCCACACACTTTTTTCCGAAGCGGGAATCGTCAATCGCAGCCCATCTTCGGTCAGTGCTGCGGGAATACTTTTTCCGTCGTTGGTGACCAGTGCCGCAAATGTGAGCGGCTTGGAAACCGTAGCCCGCAAGGTGACGTTTGTGCCGGCGAGTGCCATGATTCGCCCAGTTGATGTTGTCACGGGCCAGCCGGAATATTCGGGAGGTGTGAGCGTGACTTGCAATGACTCGACGCGTGGCGGTTCGAGGACTTCCAACGCGCGCCAGGGTGTTACTCCGTCACCGCCGATTGCGCGAAACGAAAACGGACGTCGCACATTGTCTCGCGTGGCGACCATAACGCCGTCAATAAATCGCATCTGCGCAGGAACTTCGCGGACGCCATCTTCTTCGTCGAAGCGATACACAATCGTGACTTCCTTGGGCATACGATTGTTCTTGTCGCGCAGTTCGACCTCAAACAACGAACCGGAAGCGAGCCGCGATGGAGGGTTGGCGAAGACGAGCCGGTTGACCTTGGGCCAATCGTTGTTGCCTAGCGGATTGACCAGTCTTGCTAGGGCCGTTTGCGAATTGACCGGACTGAAAAAAGTAACCAGGCCCGCGATCGCGACGACAACTGCCGCACCGCAAAAAGCCCGGAGGGCGGGACGACGAGTGACAACTTCGCGCAGTTCGAGTTGCTCGACTTCTGCCGACGCCTGTGCGACGACCGCCCTCCGCAGGGCTGGGGAGCCGGCGAGGGGATCGTTTTCTGGCTGCCCCAAAAAGGCGACCGCGCTGGCAAGCTTGTCGTTCAGTTGCGGAAACCGGCCCTGTACGCGGTGCGCGACCGACACGCTGCCGGATCGACCGCGAAGCTGTGGGTAGAGAAACCGGTACAGTCCCCAGCCGATTGCGATCAGTAAGCCTGTACTAATCATCAGCCGCGCGGGGCGGTACTCGACGCGGAGATAATAATCCAGCATCCCCGCGACCAACAAGCTCACGATGATCATAGCAGCGGACCAGCAGCCACCGTAGAGAACGGCATTGCGATGAGCGCTTCGCCCGACGGCACTGATCCGTTGCTGAAGCGGGTGGTTCATGGCGACGCTGTGCTCCTGCGCGAATTAGAATAGGCCCGGATGTTCGGTATTCTACTTTATCGGCCCGTCCGGACCCAATTATTGCCACCTTCCGGCCAGCATACACCGTAACGCTATGATACAGCAGTTTTTTAGACGAGTGCTAGTTGTCTTTTGTTCCGAAAGCGGACGGGCAATCGGACGGATGGAGAAGAATCTCATATCCGGAACTTAAAGTGGGGGATTTCAGGTGATACGCTTTCCGCATTCGTAGAAGATATAGGCGTATTTTTTCTGCGCTTACTAGTACTGTTTACGGTTTGAGGTGAGCCGTCGCACGGGCGGCTCCCACGTTTGTTAACGGTCAATTCCCAGGATCCGTATCACAAATACAACGCGATGACTCATGACAAAAACTCGTGGGGAAGAACGCCCGTGGAACGGGCGTGAATCGAGTTTTCCGCCTAGGGTTCGGTTGCAATACGACACGGCTCAAACGAGACTATTGAATTATGTCCGACCACCCTTTCGCCGACGATCCGGCCGTGACCACGATCGCGCCGGAAAATGAAATGACTAAGCCCCAACGGCTGCCGCCTTATGCTGTGGTTGTGCTGAACGACGAACATCACTCATTCGAGTACGTTATCGAAACGTTCGTGAAGGTATTTGGCTACACACGCGAGAGGGCATGTGTGCTGACGGTTGACATCCACAACAACGATCAGGGCATTGTCTGGTCGGGTCCGAAAGAAGTCGCCGAACTGAAGCGCGATCAAATTCGATCGGCGGGACCGGACTTTTACGCGGAGAAGAAAATCAAAACTCCGTTGGCCGTGCTGATTGAACCGTTGCCGAGTTGATTCGCTGGGGCCGTTTCACTTGTTTTAATTGAAGGACTCAGTTCAGGTGAATTCCGGGCTGTCAGCCTCGCCTGAGGTGGCCGCATACCTGCGAGCTGCGATTTGAAATTTCTCAATGAGCGGTGCGTGGTCGACACGGCCGCTGCCGCTTTCTTATCCGTTCGTCTACAGCATCCCTTTCCGCTTCCGCAGCAGCCATTCGGCCACGAGCAAAAAGAGAAATAACGTTAATACGGGCCACTTGTTCCAAAGCTGTTCGGGCGGGATTGTGGCAATCTTGACGGGACGGCCGTGGGGGAGTGCGTCGATCATCTCGTCCATAGTTGTCACGTCAAAGTAGCGGCCGCGTGAGCGGTCGGCGGCTTTTTTCAAATCGTTCGCGTCCATTTCTTTACGGGCCTTTTCACCGGGCGGTGAGGTGACCGCAAATCGTTCGGGCCGGGCAGAGTTGTCCACCGATGGAGTGGCAATCCAGGCGGCGTAGTTGCCCACGGTCAGTCCCGTCGCTTCGCCTTCTAAGATCGCGCGGCTGCCGGGACTGCGTTGCAATTTGATGCGGCGTTTTTTTGTTCCGCTGCCTTCCACGACGACCGTTACCCCGTCATCGGTGGCCGGCGCGAGACGTTCGTCGAAAAACCGTACGCGCAGATCGACCGTCGTGCCTCGCTGATAAGCGTCTTTTCCGACCGACAGTTCAATTCCCTTCGTGCCTCGTAACTTCGAGCGGCTTAAATAGCGAATCGCCTGCACCCAGTAGCGTGCGAACAATGCATCGCCGATGCGGAATCGCCAGCGGTACGTTTCA
>JAYGDO010000340.1:0-2037 GCA_046582885.1 Pirellulales bacterium
GTGCGGCAGGTCAAACCGATCTTGAAGACGCATTGTTTTCGCTGCCACGGACCCTTAAAGTCGGAATCCGATTTGCGGCTCGACACCAAGGCGCTCGCGCTGAAGGGCGGCGAAAACGGGCCGGCGCTCGTAGCGGGAAACGCCGCGGAAAGCGAGCTGGTGCAGCGGATCACGAGTGATGACGACTCGCGGATGCCACCGGAAGGTGAACGGCTGCTGATTGATGAAATCACGACGCTAAAAAAGTGGATTGCGGCCGGCGCGGTTTCCCCTGCAGACGAAAAGGCCGAAGACCCCCGCGCCCATTGGTCTTATCGACCGATCCAGCGGCCGGAACCGCCAGCGGTTGGCGACGCCAATTGGTCACGGAATCCGATCGATACCTTCATCGCGCAAAAACACCGCTCGGCAAAAGTCACCGCACGGTCGGCGGCACCGCGGCATTTGTTGCTCCGCCGAGTTTATTTGGATCTGATTGGGCTACCACCGTCCGGCGAAGAACTCCGCGCGTATTTGGCCGATGCCTCACCAACCGCCTACGAGAATGCCGTCCATCGATTGCTCGAAAGCCCTCATTACGGTGAACGCTGGGCTCGTCACTGGTTGGATGTTTGGCGCTACAGCGACTGGTACGGTTTTCAAGACCAGGTCCGCTTCAGTCAAAAGAACATCTGGCACTGGCGCGACTGGGTGGTGGAATCGTTGAACGCCGACAAGGGTTACCAGCGGATGGTGATGGAGATGCTGGCCGGCGACGAGATCGTGCCGTTCGATCCTCGCAACCTTCGCGCAACGGGCCTGCTGGTTCGCAACCGAAACACGGACAGCCGCGAACAGTGGATTCGCGACACGGTCGAACACACGGCCAAGGCTTTTTTGGGCATAACGATGGCGTGTGTTCAATGCCACGATCATCCATACGATCCGATCCATCAAGAGGAATATTACCGCTACCGCAACATCTTCGAGCCGGTGCAGGTCGGCATCGACAGCGGCGGTGGCGGACCGGGCGGAGTCGATTTGGCGGGCGTGGCGAGAATTTTCGATCGGGATCGAAATGCCAAGACCAAATTTTTCATTCGCGGCAACGACAAAACCTTCGACGAAAACAAGCAGATCACACCGGGTGTGCCCCGGGTCTTGTTGGGCCAGTGGGCCGAACCGCAGGAAGTTCATCTGCCGGCAGTTGCTCGTATTCCACACTTGCGAGAATCCGTCCACAAACAGACGATCGCGCGAAGGGAACACAACGTGCAGCAATCGCAAACAGCGATCGTGGCTGCCGAAAGGTACCTGGCCGATACAATACAGCGACTCGCCAAAAATATCGCCGACAACGCAAAGCCTGCGGCGGACACGTTCGTCGTCGAGGGGTTTCGGGAAATGCGGGACGATGTCTGGCGGCAGGGACGCGGCGAGTGGAATTTCAGCGGGGACCATCTCGTTCAAACGCTCGTCGATGAACCGCGTGACTGTTATTTAGAGGCCATAGACAAACCGCCTGAAAATTTCACACTCAGCCTGCGTCTTCGCATCACCGGCGGAACGCAGCGACTGGTCGGCGTAATGTTTAATCGGTCAGAAAACGGCGGCCGTGGTGAGGCGATCATGCTTTCCGCGAACGAGGAAAAAACTGGCCTACGTTTCTTTTTTGAATACGGCGATGAGCGGCATTTCCACGATAAGCACGCGCGCGAACTGCCGATCAAGATCGACGAAGAATTTGTACTGCGGATCGACGTCCACAGTGGCCTGGTCAACATCTATGTCAATAATTTGCTGCAGCAGGCGTACAAAGTGAATTCCGATCCGGGCACACTGCGATTGCTGACGATCGACGCGACGGCGGAATTTCACCATCTGCGGATCGACCCGTTGGCCGACGACGCGGCGATGGTTCCCGAAGGATCGATTCCGCTTTTCGCCACGATTGCCCGGCTCGACAAATCGCATCCGTCGCACCTGTCGCTGGCGGAAGCGGTCATCGAACATTCGCGACTGCAGGCCCATGTCAACAAAGCCGAGCTTGACTCGTAT
>JAYGDO010000376.1:0-7787 GCA_046582885.1 Pirellulales bacterium
GGCTGCTACAATCCTTGGTGAGGCCAAACAGAATCGGCGCCGTACAACTTTTGCAGCGCCTCGCGCACGGGCAGCGCCGACATCGCTTGTTGGCGAACGCGATCGCGCCGAGCGTTCCAGTTTCGCCAGTCTTCTTGTGTAAACTCGGGATCAAAATCGGTTGCAACGCGCTGGCCAATCAGTATTTGCAGCCAGCCTTGGCGTCGAAAGATGCTCTCTTCGTAGATGAATTTAGACATCAACTCGGACGGTCCCGCTTGGCGATAGAAATCGATCAGTGGCTCTGCACCGTGCAGCATGACGGCCGCACGGCAATGCCGCCAGAATGGCGAATTCGACCAGTGATTGAATTTGTAGTGAATCGCCAGAAAGTCCCGCACATCGTCCCACAGTTGCCGGTAGCGATCATTTTGCAATTTGCGAATTTGCGGCAGAACTCGTCCTCCACCTTCGTGAAATGTTTGGATCACCGACCGCACCAATTCGCCGACTAGGTGAAGTGCTGTCGCTTCGAGCGGTTCCACGAACCCCGATGCATTGCCAATTGCCACTACGTTGCCGACCCAGAAGTTTTCGTAGCGGCCACTGGGGAATGAAATCGTTCGCAGATCATCGCCAAGTTGCGGGTTCTTGTCCTTCAATTCTTGCATGGCCTCGTCGGCCGAGCAGAACTGCGACGAATGTACGTAGCCGCGCGTCACGTAATCGTCAAATTCGATCTGCCAACACCAGCCGTGTTCCATCGTCTCGGACGTGGTGTAAGGCAGGATGGGGCCATCGCGGTCAAATGAGCCGATTACCGCGCGATCGCAAAACAACGTGTCGCTGTAACTGACGTACTTCTCTCCCATCGTTTTTTCCAGCAGCACGGACTGAAATCCTGAGCAATCGACGTAAAGATCAGCTTCCAGCAGGCGACCGTCCTCGAGTTTTAGGCCGCCGACATCGCCCGTCGCGGTCCGTTGGGCGTGAACGACATCGCCTGTGAGGATTTCAATACCGAATTGCCCGGCCATCTGTTCCAGATGCTCGATGAACAACCGGTTGTTCAGGTGGTAACCGAACACCTCATTGACCGTGTAGCGCCCCTGATTTAGCGTGCAAGGTGCAAGCCCGCGGTCCATCAGCGCCGAAGACAAAGTTGCATCCTGCAGGTCGGTCAAACAAAAATAGCAGTCCGCACGTGGCAAGTTGTCGCGGCAAACACTCAGATCGGTGTCGAACGTATAATTGAAATGCGAAAGCTCCGGCGAGCCCCACAAAAACCGGTTTCCCAGTTTCCAAGTCGGCCGCACGGCGCGATAGAACTCACCACGATCTAATCCGATCGTCTCGTGCAGAAAAGGGGGCACAGCGGCGGTCGTCGATTCGCCGACACCAATAATCGGAACCTTCGCCGAACGGATGATCGTGACGCGAACGTTCGCGCACAAACGCTTAAATGCCAGTGCCGCGAGAAAACCCGCGCTGCCGGCACCCAGCACCAGGATATGTTCGATTTTATCTGACATCGGAGAGGTGCTCTAACTGCGTACCGCTAAGCCGATGCGCAAGCAAGGCAGATGTCGGCTAAACCCATATCCTCGCTGGTACGCCGGGTTACGGTGGGTTGGATGAGTCAGCAACATATAACAGGCCGGGTAGGTTACGGGCTCGAACGTAAAGAAGTTTGTCGCAGACGGGTTTGCGCTGCGCGGTCGGTTGCAAGTAACCCGACTACGCGCCTAAGCGCCGCAAAGCTTTACGAAAGCTCGATATTGTCCAGTCCGCCGGTGTCGAGGTAGTACCGCTCATCGGCTAGCGTTCTCCACAAGAAGTGGACGTTTTCTTCCAGCACCGCCGGCTCACCGGCCACAGTTCCGGTGACCGTATCGATTTCCAGTTGTTCCTCGTCCTCGTCTGTGGCTTGGTTACGGCGAATGCGAACCGTTATTTCGGTCGGACCGATACGGCCCTGTGTATCCATTTTTAAAACGTAAATGGGCGTCGCCCGGGCGCCCTCGTCCTCAACCATTTTGCGGCCGATAATCACGCGCTGGGCGATCGTCGTGAACTCGGTCCACTCGTCCCGGGCATCTTCGTTGGCGGGTTCAAACAGCACCCGCTCTTTGCGGATCGTCGACGTCGATTCCGTAACGATTCCCCAGTAATAGCTGTTTTCTTTTTCCTTGCCCTTCATGCGGAACTTGAACTGGGGCAGCATGCCGTTGCGGGCGAGGAATTCAATTGCCGCACCGACGACGACAGGACTTTTGGGATCGACGATGCGGCCCGGCGAGTGGCCTTTAATATCCTGGTAGGGATACCAGTTGCCCGCGTAGTGGTTGAACATCGGAATGATCCGCGACGCGGGCAGCGGCAAATACAGACGGATCAATTCCTGGATGAAACCGATCTTAGACGGCTGCCCCGCCAACAGCAGCACGTCGGCCTGAAAATCGACACAGCGGCAGCAGAAATCAAACAGCAAATCATCGAAAACTTCGTGGACGACGTCCTCGAACGCCTGTCGGTCGTATGTCAGCGCTAAATCTTGATGGACGTTGTAATAACCGGGGCCGCGCAGTTTGTCGCAGATTTGCTCCAGCGACTCGACGACGGCCGGATCGACGGTTTCGGGGTCGGTGTGGGTGATCTCTTCCTCGTCGATTCCGTCCACCGCCATCTGAATGTAAGTTTCCGCGATCGGCACGAACAAACGGTTGATCCAATTAATCCGGTGCGAGCCGAAGCCGCGGTTCTTGGGCACTTCGGGGCCGAACAGCAGCTGCACGTCTTCGTCTTCCAGGCCGATCGCTGCGGCAAAGTGCGGCACGATGATTTTTTCCAGCATCCGCTTGACGAGTTGGTCGCCAGCAATGGGAACGCCATCAACGTGCAGCGATTTGCCTTCGATGTAGTCGTCGATGCCCGGCTCGAAACTGTAGCTGGCGATCATCAAATCGGTCGTACCTCCGCCGATGTCGATGCAGGCGATACGCATCTCTTGGCGATTTGAATCGTCGTCGTCGTCTTCGAACGTCGCGCCCGCACCGGCGGCGCCCGGACGGCGGATTTTTCCGCGATTGCGGCGGCGGCCGGCCGGAACCGAGCCGGTGGCTTCTTCCGCCGTTTCGGCCTCTTCACCTTCGTCGTCGCCGGCTTGCTTGAGCGGCGGGTGATATTGACTGAGCGAGGAGAACCAAAGCCGCGGATCGTTTCCGAGCATTTGTAACTCGGCCCACATGTAGGTCAGATGTACGGCGCTGGCTTCGTCGATGCTTAGCGTTAGTTCCGTCTTGTGCCGCTGATCTTTTCCGAGTGTGCGGGCAAAAATCTCAATCGCTTTTTGCGCTTGTTTTTGAAACCGCTCACGTTCGAGTTGGAACATGCCGCTAGGAAATGTCAGTGTCAGACTACGAATTGCGCGCATCCGCGACGGATCGCCGGTGCCGGTGCGGTAGCTGAGCGAATTGATGTACTGATATGCCTGACAGAGCAGTTCGTAAATGGCCGTCGTCATCAGCATCCGCGGTGGGTGCTGGGGTTTGATCGGCACTTCGGTCGCGAATGCCTCGTCCGGCAAGTCGTCTGCTTTGTCGTCCAGCAAAAAGTCACGATCGTCCTCGTGCAGAAACCGCAACAGTGGTCCCTGCAGCTTGCTGGAAAACGTGTTTGTCTTGCCGCGATCGTGCGGATCGGCCATGTACCAAAACGCGCCTTCGAGCCAGCTTTCATCGTCGGCCCACAGATAACGTTTGGGGGAGCCGACGCCCAGTCGAAAGTCACCCTCGGCCTGCATGGCTTGGCTGACTTCGTCCACTTCACGGCCGAGGCGACACATAGAAATGTCGTCGAACAGGTTCGGCCGCACCGCGATTTCACGCTCCACGGAGACGTTTTTTTTGCCGAGCAACCCTTTTTTGGTCTCGTAGTAGTACTCGGTCTTCATGGCCTCCTGCGCCGGCAAGTAAGGTGTGTTGACCCAGCGAGTTTTTGAAGAAAACCAGCGGGTTGCCGGGCGGCTGATTTGTTCGCCGTCATCGTCGAAGTGGTCGAGCGCGTAGCGGTCGGCCAATTCAAACGGCATCATTTCCGCTTGTTGCGACACTTCGCCGATCACTTCCAACAGCAGCGCGCCGGTGCGACTGTTGCCGAAATCGATGACCATATGCACCGGTTTTGCTTCGCCTGCGGTGGCCGTTGCCGCGCGCAGGCGCAGTTCTACGCTGGGTATGCCCTGTAAAACTTCGCCGGCCAGATCGAGCAGGTTTTCGATCGTGATTTCGAAGTCGCCGGCTAGCGTGGTGGGGTCGCAAAAGTAGCCAAGTTGCGGATCACCCAGCGTCGTATCGACGGCCAAATAGAGTTTGCTGACGTTCGCCTGAACGATCTGCCACTGAATATAGGGAAAGTTTTTCGGTTTGGCATCGGGATCGTCTTCAGAGTCGGGGTCGGGATCCTTGATCTGACAATACTGCCAGCCGTAGCCGATCTGCGCCGTCGCATAGCGACGCCCGGACAGCGGGACGCAGATGATTTGAACGCCGGTATTTGCGAAAAGTGTGTGCATGCAGAAATTGTTTTTAGTTGTCGGTATTCGGTTGTGGAGGCGACGCTCCGGGTTGGGGGGGGCTCCAGTCCAGCCGCAGCGAAATCGGTTCGCCGGGAGCTCTGCGTTCCCAATCAGTTAATCGTCTTTGATGTTTTCCTTTTCCTTCTTGTCCGCATAGGGCTCGAGCAAGTCGATTAGTTCGTCGTTGCCGGGCGGGATGCGAATCTCGGCACCGGCGCCGGAGGCGAGACATTCGGGCAGACGGCTCTGCCATCGTTCGATGAAGCCGGCCATCAGGCCGAAGTCCTCTTGCCCTTCTTGTCCTTCGTCGCCCTCCACCGTCTCGATCGGCTCGGCGGTCGGACCGGGGTTCATCACCAAATCGTTGAGCAACACCTGGATGTACTTGCGGCGGGCGAGCCGTTTGGCGCTTTCGTCGCGGAGTTTCAATCCGACGACTTTCAACAGGTTTTGATTGACGTCGTCAAACACGTGCTTCGAGCAGAGGTAGTCCCGCAGATAACGCGTTAAGTGGTTGAAGTCGTCGCTGTTCAACCACGGTCCCGCCTCTTTATGTTCGTTGACGTATTCTTCCCATTGCTGCGGCGCCTGGACGGTTGCCCATTCGTGCAGAAAGTTCTGCAACTGTTTCGGAAACCGCCGATCGATCGAATCGGGACGGCCGACTCCCTGTTTGGTGGGCATGTCGGCAAAGTCCGAAATCTGCCACTGGTCGCCCTCTTCGAAGCAGAGCGCCGTCTCGAGCGCTTGAACGCGCTCGTAAACGGTTTGGCGGTCGGACGTCAGCCACTCGATAACCCGCTTGGCGCATTCAATTCGCTGGATGCGGTCGATGTTTGAATCGGCATTGACAATCCAGCCGCGGGAGAGCAGCAGCAGCCGCCGATAGACGTCGTTGACGGTCTTTTCAAGCTGGCCCTGTTTGCGCTCGGCCGTCGTCACTTCGCGCCAACCGGCGCTGATCAGCGACATGTTTCCGTCATCGTCGTCCATCGCGCACCGCCACTTTTCTTCGGCGTTGGCGACATACTGCTGGACCATTTTCGAGCTAAGAAACGCCTTGCCGGCGTGGTCCCATTTTTCGGCACCGTCGTTTTCGCGACCGTCCTTGTCGGCGTCCCAGGTACCGGGATAGCGGATCGGAAAAACGTTGGTGAATTTTTTGTTCTTGCCGCCAAAGTCGTTCATTACCGAAGCGAGGGCATCGACCAATTGGTTCAGTCGGGCGTCGTACAGAGCAGCATTGGCGTACTCCTCGCGGTTGCGAAACTCTTCATCGATGCCGGTCACTCCCAAGAACAGCGCGGGCTGCTCGTCACGGACTTTGTGCGGCCAAACGTCATCGCCGTAGCGGGCCTTGCCCCATTTGTCGATGTGGTATTTCATCTGCGCGGTGACTTCCAGGTTGCCGCCGCGGGCCAACAGCAGGAGCGTCTGAATCTGCAATTCTTCGGTGTACCGTTCAAACAAATAGGCCACTTTTCCACGCTTGACGATTTCCATCTGCTCGTCGAGCGTGTCGGCCGCAGTGCGTTTGCCCTGTTCCGCGCCATGACGGCCGGCCCGCATGCCGGGGACGTCGAGGATGTCGATCGATTCGATCGTCTTCCGCCAATCTTCGCTGAGTCGGTGCGGTAAGATCGGCATACAGAGTTCCAGCATCGCGGCCTGGATCGTTTCCAGTTCTTCGCGCCCCGCGCCGGTGCCGGGGTGATATTCCAAAACAAACCAATTACCGTTTTGCACCAATTTGAAGTCGGCCCAATCGACGTGTTGGAAACAACGCGATTGTCGTCGCTCGTGGACTTTCTGGCGTTGGCTGTCGAGCAAAAATCGGACACCGGCCCAGTGCGTCAAAATCGCCGGGTCGTGATCGGATGTGTGGATTTTGGTGAGGAAGTCGTTGATGCGCATGAACATGCCGGTCAGCGAACCCCAATTGTCCCAAAATAGATTCGCGGCCACGGCGATGTAGCCTTCCTCGGTCAGTGGATAGCGAGTGAGAAATCCGTTGACCAGTGCCTCTTTTGACTGAAACCCGCGGCGGTCGCATGTTCGCATGTACGCGTAGGCGTCGAGCAAGTCCATCCGCCAACGCCGATCGACCTTCGTACCGTTGTAGCGCCGGCTTATGTCTTGAAAAAGGTCGTCCAGTTGCTCCTGGGTCCAGTTGCGATCGGGCGTTTTGCATTCGACGGCGAAGCCGCGAGCCAGCACGCGCAGCCACTGCGCCCGCGTCAGCGCGCGGACCATCACGGGATACTCCGGAGCCGTGCTGGCGGCAATGCGATCTTTAGTGGTGAACCGCGTTACCAGAGCAGTCGCTTCGTTTGAGCCGCTTTGCGGGTTGAGATCCTCGTCGAACGAGAGGTGTTGGTAGTAGGCCGGTTCGCCGTGTTGTTCGTCCCGCCCCAGCGGGCTGAAGTCGTCGCTGCTGGGCAGCAGGACTCGGCCGACAAACAGGCTTTTGCCGACCTGTGACGGACCGTAGACCGCCGCCGCGACCGGTACTTTGGACGAGGCGTAAAGCGCGGAGGCGAGACGCCGCAATCGGGTCAGCTCAAATTCGTCACTTTCGGCGATCGGCGCCAAATCTTTTTTAACGCGGCCATCGTTGAATTCCGCAACCCAGTCGGCCAGATCGCGTGCCAATTGCTCGGTCGCCTCCGCTTTGCGGATGATCCTGCGGTCACGATCGTCGGGAAATCCCACGGTTGTTCGTCTCCTGTTGCCGGCTTACTCGGTGACCCGCTTGCTGGACGTCACGAAGTGCCGAGCGTGTCTTGTGAGCGGCGCGGCGCACCACGACCGCCAGTATAAACGAATGTTGATCCTGGTAGGTAGACCACGATGGCAGAATAAGGTGCGTCGGCGGGGGGCAAATCGGCCTGGGCAAATTATGACGGCCCAGCCGCGTGATGCCTCAGTTCAGCGATTCGAGTTTGATGGTAAATGGAACTGCAATGACGGAGTCGCCGATCTTCCTTTCGACTTTAATGTCGTACTCCGCGCCGGCGCCGAGCCGCGGGATGGCCGCGGTGTTGAGTGTGAGCGGCGAGCCTGCCGGTACCGTGGCCCAATCGCTGAGCGGCTGGCCGGCGGCATCGGTCACCCGGTAATCACCGGCTTTGCGGACGTTGAAATTCAATTCCGCGCGGAAGGCTTGCGCGGAAACTTCAATTTCCTTCGCGTAGTTCAACACGATGTCCTGGAAGGCTGCGACGCCGACGCC
>JAYGDO010000394.1:0-30957 GCA_046582885.1 Pirellulales bacterium
GCGGCGCTGGTCAAGAAGAAAAAATACAAAGACGTGCGGGCGCTGTTGCAAGCGGTATACGAGCATGAGAGAGGGTAGGGTCCAAGGGGGGCAATCTGTGCGAACCGGCCACGGATCACCGACAACCGAACGCTCCGACAGGTTATGGCGGCGTTGTCTAAAAGTGCATGAGAGAGTTGAGATGGGTTTTGAATATGGATCGGACCGCGACAGGGTGCTAATGAGAAGGTCAACCACATCAACCAAAGCCCGCCCCGACGGCGCGTTGTGGAGCGAAATCGAACCGCTGATCGGTGGTCAATGGGTTCCCTATCCCGAGGGCAAGAATATCAGGCACTCGGCAGTCGCGGCCTGGGTGGAGAGATACCACCGCACGGAAGAAGAGGCTATGGAGATTGAGAAGAACAAGACGAAGGATTCAAACTGACAGCAAGAGCGTTGTCGTTTCCAATCTCTCGTCGTCGGGCGGTCCGTCGCGGCGCCCCGCGCATTTCTCGAACCTGCTCGCGCCACGTCAGCGAGATCCGACGGCGTTTTTCGCGTCAGTTTCCATCTGCAGATATTTCCGCCATCGCTTCGTCAGGAATATTGAAATTGGCGGAAACGCTCTGGATGTCGTCGTGGTCGTCGAGTTGCTCCACCAGTCGCAGCACTTTTTTGGCGGTAGCTGCGTCGAGGTCAACGGTGTTGATCGGAATTCGTGTGATTTGCTGTACATCGGGTTCCAGGTCGGCGGTCGCCAGCGCCTCGGCGAGTTCCGTGTAAACGTCGAGATCGCAAGTGATCTGGAATTGTTCGCCTTCCTGGTTCACGTCGTCCGCGCCGGCTTCCAAGGCGAGCTCCATGAGCGACTCTTCATCCGTCTTGTCGGTTGAAATCAGAAACATGCCTTTGCGCTCGAACATCCAGGCGACACATCCCGTGCTGCCGAGTTTTCCGTCACTCAGTTCAAAGATCTTCCGTATTTCGGGCGCGGTACGATTACGGTTATCGGTCAGCACCTCGCAAAACACGGCAACTCCGCCGGCGCCGTAACCCTCGTACACGATTTCTTCGAGGTTGCCGCCTTCGAGTTCCCCCGTGCCTTTTTTGATCGCTCGTTCGATCGTGTCTTTGGGCATACGGCCGACTTTGGCGTCGGAAACCGCGAGTCGCAGTCGTGGATTTTGGTCGAGATCGCCACCGCCAATTTTGGCCGCCACGATGATCGCCTTGGAGAGTTTGCTCCAGAGTTTGCCGCGCTTGTTGTCGATCAGCGCTTTTTTGTGCTTAATGCCCGCCCAGTGGGAATGTCCTGCCATGATTCTTAATCGTTGTGAGATTCGCGGTTTGAAAAAGGCCGTTTCGGCGGCGGTGAATCGCGGTTGGCAGATACCGCCGCTGGAAAATTCTACCATGCTGTGAGAGCCTACGGCAACTCACGCCGGGGTACCGCAGCCACCACCGCCAGGAGTTTCAATGGTCAACTCGTCCCCGGCGCAAACGTGGAATTGAATGAGTCCCTCCAAATTTTCTTTCGTGCCATCCGCGCGGCGTAGCACATTTTGGCCGATGCTGCCCGGCTGGCCGCCGTTGATGCCATACGGAGCGTGTACGCCGCGCCGCTGCGAGAGAATAGAAACGTCGAGGGCACGCAAAAACTGCAGGCGGCGGACGATGCCGTCGCCGCCCGCCTGCGCGCCGGCACCGCCCGATCCGCGGCGGATTGAGAATTCTTGCAGGCGAACCGGGTAGCGTTGTTCGAGAATTTCCGGGTCAGTAATCCGCGTGTTGGTCATATGCGTGTGAACGGCATCCGCGCCGGCCGCAGACGCCGTAGCGCCGGCTCCGCCACAGATCGTTTCATAGTAACCAAACGACTCGTCGCCGAAAAGCAGATTGTTCATCGTACCTTGACTTGCGGCAGCCACCCCGAGCGCCCCGAGCAACACATCGACGACACGTTGTGAAGTTTCCACGTTGCCGGCGGCGACGGCCGCGGATTGTCGCGGATCTGTGTGTCCAGGCGGGTTCAACAGGCACTTGGGCAACACGATTTGAATCGGCGCGAGCACGCCTTCGTTCAGCGGGATGTCTTCAGCGATCAAACATCGCAGACAATACATGACGGCTGCGGTCACGATCGCCCGATTCGCGTTCAGGTTGTTCGGCAGCACCGGGCCGGTTCCGTCAAAGTTGATCACGGCCGAATTGCCGCGGACTTCGATGGCAACTTGAATCGGAATGCTGGCTCCGTCCACGTCCAGAAAATCGGTGAAGTTGTAGCGGCCGTCAGCCACAGCCGTCAACGCGGCACGCATTTTTTGTTCGGCAGCCTCTTGGATGTGCCGCATGTAAGCCGCGACGACGGGCCAAGAGCAATCGTCGATTAGCGCCAGCAGGTCTCTCGCGCCTTGTTGATTGGCCGCGACCTGTGCGGCGATATCGGCCAAGTTGTCGTCGGGATTGCGCGAAGGAAATTCCGCATCGGCCAAGACTTTGCGCAGTTCGCTAAAACGCGCCTCGCCGCCCGCGATCAATTTAAAGTTCCGAATGAGCACGCCTTCTTCGGCCAGGTTCGTTGATCCAGGCGGCATCGAACCCGGCAGGATTCCCCCGATTTCGGCATGATGGGCACGGCTGGCGGTGAAAAAGAGCAGGCGACCAGAGTTTTGTTCATGCACGGGCGTGATCACCGTGATATCTGGCAGATGCGAACCGCCGCCGTACGGATCGTTGGTAACAAAAACATCGCCGGCATGCAGGCCGGCGTTGTCCGCAATGACCGTCCGCACAGTTTCACTCATCGCGCCTAAATGCACAGGAATGTGCGGCGCGTTGACGACCAGGTCGCCGTCGGCCGTAAAAATCGCACAGCTAAAATCGAGCCGCTCTTTGACGTTGACGCTGGTCGAAGTGTTCCGCAGTGTGGCCCCCATTTGTTCGGCGATTGCGGAGAAGCGGTTGTTGAATAGTTCCAACATGATCGGGTCGGCAGCCGAATCCTGTACGGCTGGGTCGTTTGTTTTGGGCGCGGGATCTTCGGCGGTCAGTATCAATTCGCCGCCCGTATAAACTTCGGCGTTCCATCCCGGGTCGATGACTGTGGTCGAAGCGTATTCGACAATGAT
The DNA here is from genome assembly GCA_046582885.1 of Pirellulales bacterium. GTDB lineage: Bacteria > Planctomycetota > Planctomycetia > Pirellulales > UBA7805 > JAYZEI01. The sequence continues at coordinate 3,111 of JAYGDO010000394.1, forward strand.
TGCCGGGCCGTCGATACGGGCACCCGCCGTCAGGCGGTTCCGATCATAAACGGCGGTGTTATGCGGTTTGGCGTTGAAGAAAATTTCCGTCTTTCCGATCGCATCCGGTTTGATCGGTTTGGCGGCTTGCGATCGTGGCACCGCTTTTTCGCAATGGCCGATTAGTTCGACGCGGGCCGCGACGATTTCCAAATCGCGATCTTCGTGGACATAGCCGTAACGTCGCCGGTGTTCTTCGGCATACGCGGTGTCGTAGCCTCGGCCCTCGGGTTCAGAAATCGTCAGGTAGGAATCGAATCCTCGATACCGCAAGTCGAGCGACCGGCGAACTTCAATACGATCGTCGGCGACGCCTTCGTTTTGAACCTCTGACCGGGCCGCTGCCGTGATGCGGTCGAATATCGCTTCAATCTCCGGCAGTCGATCGGTTCCGTACGGCTGGTAGATACCGCACGCCGCGTGGCGAACGACATTCGCCTGACCAATCCCGTGCGCGCTGAGAATCCCCGCATCGGGATGGTTCAGAATTTTGCGGATGCCGAGTTCACCCGCCACGGCGCAGGCGTGTTGAGCAGCCGCGCCGCCAAAGGCCACCAACACATACTCGTCCGGATCGGCGCCTTCGGCAACAGAGATCGAGCGAATCGCAGCCGCCATGTTGGCCACGGCGATACGTAGGAAGCCGTCGGCAAGTTCGAACACGCTGTAGCACTTACCGGTCGATCGTCGGATTTCGCTGATGAGTGTCTCAGCCCGAGCTTCTGCAGCCGCGATATCTACCGGAAATGGAAAATGTTCGGGCAGAATCTTTCCCAGCAGCAAATTCACGTCCGTCACAGCGAGCGGGCCGCCGCGTCCGTAACATGCCGGGCCGGGATCGGCGCCGGCGCTGGCCGGTCCGACGACAAGTTTCACCCCGTCGAAGTGGCAAATTGACCCACCGCCTGCCGCAACCGTTTCGATGGCCATCATCGGCGCGACGATCCGCACTCCGGCTTTTTCAGTTTCGTATTCGAGTGGAAAGCGGCCGTCGTAACGAGACACGTCTGTGCTGGTACCGCCCATGTCGAATCCGATCGCGCGATCGAATCCGGCAACTTGTGCGGCGCGGGAGAAACCGACCACACCACCGGCCGGTCCCGACAGAATGCTGTCCTTGCCGCAGAACTGTTCGGCCGAGACTAAACCGCCCGCTGAACTCAATATCCGCAATTCGCTGCCGGGAAGCTGCTGCCGCAAGCCGCGGAGATAGTGTCCCAACACGGGATTGAGATAAGCGTCAACAACCGTCGTATCCCCGCGCGCTACGATCTTGATTAGTGGTGCGACTTCGTTGGAAGCGCTGATCTCGCGAAATCCAACTTCGCGAGCGATCTGGGCAACGAGTTGTTCGTGTGCGGGATGCGCGTAGCCGTGTAATAGGCAAATGGCAACGGATTCGATGCCGCTGGTTTTCAATTCGGCCAGTTGTGATCGGATCACGCGTTCCGTCGGCGCAGTTAAGACTTCGCCTTCGACGGTGACACGTTCAGCAACTTCTACGACGGACTCGTAAAGCGGCTGGGGTTTGCGAACGGTCAGTTCGAAAAGATGAGGCCTGTTTTGATAACCGATTTCCAGCACGTCACCGAATCCGCGCGAGGTTACCAGCGCCGTCCGCGCGCCGGCGCGTGTGATCAAGGCGTTCGTGCCGCGGGTGGTGCCCAGTCGCATGACGACCGGTGGAATGGGGTCGCTGAGTCGCAATCCCATCATATAGCGGATGGCGACGATCGGTGCTTCTTCTCCGGAAGTCAGTTCGTAGACCGCGCTGGGTTTGACGTCGGTAGGCAGCGGGTCGCAAAGTTGCAGCGAGCCGAATCCGCGGTCGAAGGATTTCACCACGGTTTCCACAACCGTCTGGCCTCGATCGCCGAGCACGCGTAGGTGGTAGCCTCGCCAGAATTGTTCCGGGTCGCCCCGTCGTGCTGGATCGGCAATTACGGTGTTATTCGCCCGGTCGCCAATGCGGCCTTTCGTGACACCGGAGCTCAGTCGTTTGTGACGCAACAGTGTTTCGTCAGGCCTTCGCGCAACACAGTCTGTAAACGTGCCGCCCACGTCGATCCAAAATTCCCAGTGCGCGCAATCGGTGCTGGAGGCGGGTTCAGATGTTACCAATGGTCGATTCCCGTCCGGTTAGTCAATCGGTTCGATGATTCCCGCCTCAGGCAGCAGGTCGACCAATGGACACGCGTCGCACTTCGCGGTCTTGCGGCAGTGTAGATGGCCTACTCGAACCAGCAAGGCGTGAAACTCATTGTACAGCGCCACGTCTTTTTCCAAGCTGCCGTGAAAGTGATCTTGGATCGTGTGGTAGTCGGCTTCGTACTCGATCCATCCATGGCGTTTCAGAACACGGTTCGTATAAGTATCGACAACAAAGATCGGTTTTTCGGCCGCATAGAGCAAAATCGAATCGGCCGTTTCGGGGCCGATTCCGTTAATAGACAGCAGATCCTCTCGCAGCGTTTTGATCCCAAGGCCGAACATTGCTTCCAACGACCCGTCGTGCTGCGTGACGATGTAGGCGAGCAAGTTGCGCAACCGCGCAGTTTTCATGCGGAAATAACCGGCTGGGCGGATCAGATCTTGCAGCTCTTCGACGGGCACTTCGAATAGCGTGTTGGGTTCGAGTAGCTCGGCCTCGCGCAGATTTTCGATCGCGCGTTCGACATTTTTCCAAGCGGTATTCTGCACGAGCACTGCACCGACGATGACCTCGAACGCCGACTCGCCGGGCCACCAGTGCTGAGGCCCGTAGGCATTTGCGAGTCGCTGATAAACCTGATCGAGTGTAGCGGTCATTTTGGTGACGCTGTCCTGTTCGTTTGTACGGTGCGGGTTGAGTTTACCTCACGGGCACCGCCATTTCGAGATATTGGAGTACGGCGTCGTGTTGCGCCGAAGCAACTAAGTAGCAACGGGTCGCGGTTAAAACGAACGCTAATCTTTAGTGACAAACGGGATGCATCCCGTCCTCCGAAACTTATGAGGGCAGCTTTGGAAGCCAGATTGTATGTGCCACCGGCAGCATCGGGCGGTTATTGGCATCAATCCCGCCGGCCGCTGACGTGTCTGTTGTTTGTATTGCCGCTGTTGGCCTGCTACGAAGTTGGGATGGTCTGGCTGGGGCCCGGTGCGTTGCGCAATGGCGCAGATGTTTGGCTACAGCAGTGTTTTGCGTTCGCCGGCCTAGGTGGATTCTTGCTATTGCCCTTCTTAACGATCTCGGTTCTCCTCGGATGGCACCACGTATCAGGACAACCGTGGCGGGCCTCGTCCGGTGTACTGTACACCATGGCGGCGGAGTGCAGCCTGTTTGCGATGCTGCTGGTGGTCGTTGCCCATCTCCATGCGATGGCGCTGTCGGTCAGCGGCATTCCGGTTGCGTGTGACGTTGTCAAAGCCTCGTCCGCCGAGATTTATTTTGGTCACATGGTGCGTTACTGCGGTGCCGGAATCTACGAAGAGCTGTTGTTCCGCCTGATGCTGATACCGCTTGCTATCGCCGGAATTGGGTTGGCCGTTGCGTCGCGCCGTACCACGATAGGCATGGCCCTGGTATCGACCAGCGTGTTATTTTCCCTCGCGCATTATATTGGGCCGCACGGCGAGTCGTTTCTGTTTTACACATTCGCCTTTCGCTGCGTGGCGGGATGCTTCTTCGCCGTACTGTTCGTCTTTCGCGGGTTTGGGATCGCGGCCGGAACGCACGCGCTGTACGACATCCTTGTGGGGTTGCCACCGAACGGTCTATAGGGCCGCTCAGCGAGACTGTTAGTGTCGCGAGTGTCAAGACCTAAAATCCGAATTCGTTCGTCGAACATGAACGCTATTTGTGACACTTCGAATCGAAGTTTATAATGGGTAGTTCGTGGCAGTGCCGACGCGTGTTGTGGCGGCGCGACGTTGTTCATGAATGAGTGTCGCAACTGTGCTTTCTGTAAGACCCAAAATCGCCGAACTTGTTTTTCAGCTTTACGGGCGGTCGCTGCATCCGGAACTTTTCGAAGTGCACATGTCGCGCACCGTTTCTCGGGGCGAACACCTGGCGAGAATCGATATTACAAGTGCCGGACACGTCGTAACTTGGCGTTATCATGGGATGACGCTAACCGAAGTGGCTACCAGTGCTCAGACGTTATTGCCACAAAAACGGCGTTTGATGTCGTACCGGTTACGCGGCGAGCGCAATGACCGGGTGGAGTGCCGTGGCGGTGTGACATACTCGATGGGTTTCCAGTTGGAACGCGTTGATCCGTCGGTTTTCTGGACGTATCAGAACGAACTGTTCCAAGATTGTGAAACGGACGGATTGCTGTATCGCTTCGATTCGAGCGGTCGCATGGCGCTGGGTGCGATCAGCTACATCAATATCGAAACGCGCATCCACACGCTAAGGATTCAGGCTTTTCACACGTTTCCGGACGATCACGCCATTATGAAGAGCCAGTCGATTTTCGAGATTCCGTAGAGCGGAGCGGCGGTTCCGACAGGAAACGCCGCAGTGCATTGTTGACGGCTGCCGCATTCTCCATCGGTGCCATGTGTCCGGAAGTCGGAATCACAACAAACGTGCTGCCGGGGATCGCGTCGGCAATTCCCCGCATTTCCTCGGCGGGCGAAATTTCATCGTGTTCGCCCACAACGACCATTGTCTTGACGGCGATTTGATTGAGAGAGCCGGTCATGTCCGGCCGCTGGGCCATGCCGTGCAACGCGGCGGCAATTCCCTCGACGTTTGTGGTTGTGATCATTGCATTAATCGCGTCGACGATTTCCGGCCGATTTGCTTTGACATCCCGACCGACAAGTTTGGGCAACATGGCGTCTGCGACCGTTGCCGGCCCGGCCGCCATGGCCATTTTGGCCATAGTAAAGCGAGCTTCGCGGACGTCGGCCGCATCGGCGATGGCCCGGGTGTCGCAAAGCACCAATCCGGCAAGCCGCTCGCTGTATTTGCGGGCAAACTGCCACGCGATATAGCCGCCCATCGACAGCCCACAGTACACGGCCTGTTGCACGCCCAACTCGTCGAGAATTGACACCAAGTCATCTGCATGCCGCTCCATGGTCACCACACCTGGCGTCACAACGCTATGTCCGAAACCGCGTAAATCCGGGGCGATGACGTGGTGCGTCGCGGCGAATTCCTCGATCTGTGCATTCCACATGGTGTGGTTCAGCGGGAAGCCGTGCACGAACAGCAGGGCAGGGCCGCTACCGCGATCGCAGATATTAAAAAGGTCGTTGCCGATGTGGATGGTTGGCATTTCGATTCCTGCCGGTCGACTGTTTGGTAGTCCGGGGTTCCGGCCGAAACGCGGTAGACGAACATCTTCGCGCATCGGGTGGGCACTTCACCCGCCCAACAGAATGACCACAGACGTATTTGGATTCAAGCCGCCACGCTTTTGATGATTTTCGTGGTCGAAACGCCATCGACTAGCGGCAGGATGACGATTTGTCCACCTTGCGATTCGACGCACTCGCGGCCGATGACTTGATCCGCGGTATAGTCTCCACCTTTGACGAGGATGTCCGGCCGAATCTGTTCGATCAGACGCAGGGGAGTTTGTTCTTCAAACAACACGACAAACCCGACGCACATCAGCGCCGAGAGCATGGCCGCGCGGTCCTGCTGGCCGATAACTGGCCGCGTGGGGCCTTTGAGTTCGCGGACGCTGGAATCGCTGTTCAGGCCAATCACGAGCACGTCGCCTAGTGTGGCGGCCTGCTGTAAGTAGGTGATATGCCCGACGTGTAGCAGGTCAAAGCAGCCGTTGGTGAAGACAATCTTTTGTCCGCCTCGGCGTTGGGCCTGCAGGCGATCGACCAGCTCGCGGCATGGAAGGATCTTTCCCGTAGACGGTTGGATTTCCGATAAGAGATGCGAGCGTATCTCGCTGCGCTGAATTACGGCGACGCCGATTTGTTCAACCTCGAGACCGCCCGCGACATTCGCGAGTTGCGCGGCCAGTCTGGGATCGACTCCGGCCGCGGTACAGATGCCGATGGTTGCCAGCACGATGTCGCCTGCGCCGGTGATATCATAAACTGCGCGAGGACGAGTCGAAAAAATTTCGGTCGGCTCGCCACGACGGGCTAGCGCCATGCCGTCGCGGTCCAGTGTGATAAAGCCGGCTTGCAGATCTGCTTGTTCGATGATCCTTTCGGCTGCCGCCGACGCATCCGTCGATGATTTAATTTTCGAATCTGTGGCAACTTCGGCCTCGCTGCGGTTAGGCGTGATGGCAGTCGCACCGCGGTAAACGGAAAAATTTTTGGCCTTGATCGGATCGACCACCACCGGAACGCCATGCTGGCGCGCGGTGTCGATTACGGCACGCAGCAGCGACGGCGAGCAGACGCCTTTTCCATAATCGGATACCAAAACCACGTCGGCCGTGGAGAGTTTGTTGCATACAAGTTCGATCAATTGGGATTCTAAATCATCCGCCATTGCGCGACGAACTTCGTTATCGACCCGCAGAATTTGGTGAGGATGTCGGCCTTCGGCGCGCCCGATAAATCGCTCTTTGGTCGTTGTCGGCCGGCCCGCATCGGTTAGCAAAGCTTGGCATTCAACACCTTCTTTGACTAGTCTGTCGATAACCCATTGGCCGGCCTCGTCTCGGCCGACAATGCCCGCACACATAACGTTGGCTTCCAAGCCGCGGAGCATTTGGCAGACGTTGGCTGCGCCGCCGAGTCGTTTTTCGCGGCGGTCTGCGCGGAGCAGGATGACCGGCGCTTCTTGGCTGATGCGTTCGGCATCGCCCCAGGTGTAGAGATCAAGGATCAGATCACCGACAACGAGAACGTTGGGTTGCCCCAGCTTGTCGAGCACGTCTAGCAATTCGGGAGCATTCATCGATCGTCTTCCCTGACGAATCGGACAGTCAAAGCAGAATTTGTGGAGCCGATTGTAGCGCGTCGCGCTGTGGCGTCCAAGAGAGAGTCGTTTATAGCAGTGCTAGCGGTTCGCTAACCCGGGTTACTAACAACTCCTTGCCGGTGAGGAATTCAACATCGATCTTTACCGCCCAGAGTGGTATGTCGTCGAGTCGATCGACGTTGAGTTTTACGAGGTCTTTGTGTGTGCAGACGGCCGCTTCGCATTCCGTAGTCCGAATCCAATCGCGTAGCGAATCTAAGTCGGCCTCGTCAAAGCTGAAGTGATCCGGGAATTCTCGCCAAGCGGCCACATCGTAACTGATGGATTCGAGCGTGTGCCGAAATCCGCGCGGGTTGCCAATTCCGCAAAATGCGGCAACCGGTTTTTGAGCGAACGAGCCAATTGCTTCCGTTTCGCCGCTGGAGTTGATCAACTCCAGCGGCCGGTGCGATATTTCAACCCAATCGGCCTGCGGCGACAATTGTTTCACGCGATGACGAATCTGCTGCCGATCCTGTTCATCAATCGCGTCGGCGCGCGAAAGAACGACGACATCGGCACGGGCCAGTCCGGCAACCGGTTCGCGGAGGGCGCCGCGTGGGAATACATGTTCGTAGCCAAATGGTTCGAGCGCGTCGAGCAGGACGAGATCCAGATCGCGGGCCAGTTGGCGATGTTGAAATCCGTCGTCCAGCAGGATGCACTCGGCCCGGTGTTCGTGGATCGCCGCGTTGGCCGCGGCGACACGATTGCGATTTTGTGTGTGCGAAATGCTGGGTAGGCGATCGGCCAATTCCAGCGCCTCGTCGTTTGGTTGTCCGGATTTTGTGCCGTAACCGCGACTGGCGATTGCCACTCGCTTGCCCTGGTCGGCGATCCACCGCGCGAGCCACGCGACCAGGGGAGTTTTGCCGGTGCCGCCCATTGTCAAGTTGCCGACGCTAATGACCGGTACACCGACTTGGTGGATGGTTTTGCGTCCGTTGTCGAAGGCTCGATTGCGGCAGCGGACGGCCCAGGTGTAGGGAAATTCGAGGAGACGAAAACCGCACCGCAGCACGGCGGCGTCTAATCCGCGCCGCTGGCCGCTGACGATCGCGCGAAATGCAGATGCGGTTAACATGGCGGTGTGTCATGCCTCGGCCCCGGCGACGGGCCGGGAAACCGGGCCTTGCCTCGAGGGTCGTCGGAAACTCCGTGGTCGGCGGCTTGACACACAGAAATTCGACCACCGAGTGTGCGGCGACTGAAAATCCAGACTACCCGCCTATTTGGCTCGACTTTTATTTTTTCCGCCGCTACGAACGTGTTAAGACATTTTCTCGCAGATTGCGCTGGCCATTTCTTGCGTACCAACGGCGCTGGGATCGTCGCGATGCGGTTTCAGGTCGTAGGTGACATGCTGGCCTTCGCAGATGACGGCCGCGACGGCATTTTCCAGCCGGTCGGCGGCCGCGATTTCGCCCAAGTGCCGCAACATCAGCATGCCCGACAGGATTACGGCGGTCGGGTTCACTTTGTTCAGGCCCTTGTATTTGGGTGCGCTGCCGTGGGTTGCTTCGAAGACCGCGCCGTCCGGTCCGATGTTGGCGCCCGGTGCGACACCCAGACCACCGACGATGCCCGCGGCGAGGTCGCTGATGATGTCGCCGTACAAATTCGGCAAGACGATCACGTCATATAACTCCGGTTTCTGGGCCAGTTGCATGCACATGTTATCTACGATCCGCTCTTCGAACTCGATGTCCGGGTATTCTTCGGCAACTTTGGTAGCGGTCGCCAGGAACAGTCCGTCGCTGAACTTCATGATGTTTGCTTTGTGGACGGCAGTGACCTTCCTGCGGCCGTTCTTTTGGGCGTAGTCGAACGCACAGCGGACGATACGATCCGTGCCGGAGACGCTGATCGGCTTGATCGAAACACCCGTCTCGTCACCAGCTGTTTTGATTTTTCGATCTGAGGGTAGGCCGTTGATAAATTCGATCAGTGTTGCCGTCGACTCCTGGCCCGACTCGAATTCGACGCCGGCGTACAGGTCTTCGGTGTTCTCACGGACGATAACGATGTCGATCGGCAACTCGGAAAAGTAACTCCGCACGCCCTTGTACTGTTTACACGGCCGAATGCAGGCGTACAGTCCGAGTTCCTGCCGCAGATAGACGTTAATACTGCGAAAACCCGTGCCGACGGGCGTGGTTATCGGCGCTTTCAGCGCACATTTCGTCCGCCTTACGCTTTCCATCGTGCGATCGGGAATCGGGGTACCTTCACGCTGCATCACATCGATGCCGGCTTCCTGAACGTCCCAGTTGATGGCGACGCCGGTCGCGTCGATACACTTGCGGGCGGCATCGGCCAATTCCGGACCTGTGCCATCTCCGGTAATTAAGGTGACCTCGTAAGCCATTGTAAAACTCCCTAGGAGGCCGCGATTCCAAGCGGCGATTGAGCGGAACCTGCTGCCATTGTTTGACTTGTATTAAGCGGGAAAGGCTATCACAAGATCAGGCCACCGTCAACGATAGGCCGGCGACGCAATAGCGGTTACCCGGCAGCGACAGATTGCGAATAATGGATAGAACCATCGGGAGCATCTGGATGTTAATGGCGAAACGATTCGTACCAACTGTGGCGGTGCTGCTATGCAGTTCTTGCTGTGCGATCGGTCTGTCGGAGGAATCCGGACAAGCGGGGGATTTACCCGCGAAGCCTAAAGGACTGTTCGGCGGTTTTAGCCTCCCCGGCCGGACGCTTGGTGGTAGGCAATTATGGGAAGACAACATTGTCTGTCACGACTGGCGTGTTCAACGCAACGTGTTGACGGGCACGTACCGCTTGATCGACGGCGACGACGTTCGACAAGCTTGGGGTACCTTCAAGCATTGTGAGCGGGCGTTCAATAAACTACGCGAGAAAAACAACATCAAACCGATGCGGGGTCGGGTCGTTGTTTTGCTGCATGGTTTGGGGCGGTCGCGCAGTTCGATGGCGGGCATCGGCGCGCACCTTGCCAAAGCAGGCAAATTGAACGTCGTTTCGATCGGTTATGCCAGCACCCGAGCGGACATTCATAAACATGCAGCGTGTCTCGGCCGGATTCTTGCGCGGATGAACGAAGTGACACAGCTGGACTTTGTCGCGCACAGCATGGGAAATATTGTTTTGCGGCGATATATGGCCATGCAGTTGGCCAAGAATACGCGGCAGCCGTGCGCCGCTACGGTCGGGCGGATTGTAATGCTCTGCCCTCCAAATCACGGCGCGCACGCCGCCGAGCGATTGGCGCCGGTCGATGTAATTCGATTCGTTGGCGGGCCGGCGTTCGAGCAGCTTGGCCGCGAGTGGAGCAGATTCAAAGGTTCGTTGGTTGTGCCGAAATGCGAATTTGCTATTTTGGCCGGGGGGCGTAGCGACGGTGAGGGTTTTAATCCGCTGATACCGGGGGACGACGACATGGTAATTAGTGTGGCCACCACAAAGCTGGCGGCCGCAAGCGATTTTTGTGTCGTTAACTCTGCGCATACTCTTTTCATGGACAATAAGATCGTCCAACAGTACACGCTCAACTTTCTCCGCAACGGCTATTTGGTCACCAGAGAGAGCCGCTGCCCGCTGACGCCTGAAGATGAGCCCAATCGGACGATCGATCCAAAGAGGTTAAAGGCGTCGCCGGCAGGTGCGCGATGAGCGGCGCGAGCGAGATTCCTCAGATTGGGCGAGTTGCCGGCATCGATTACGGTACGGTTCGAATTGGCGTGGCAATTACGGATCGCCAGCGGCGAATCGCCAGCCCGTTGGACAACTATCAGCGGCAAAGTGAACCCGCCGACGCTGACTATTTCCGCGATCTGGCGACGAGCCACGAAGTCGCATTGTTTGTCGTTGGGTTGCCCGTGCACTTAAGCGGCCGGGAAAGTGAGAAGTCGCGGGAGGCTAAAGACTTTGCCGAGTGGCTGGGGCGGGTGGTGGAAATTCCCGTCGTGCTGTTTGATGAACGATTCACGTCGGTTGAAGCGGAACGCCACCTCACCGCGAGCGGCCTTAGCAAGAAAAAGCGAAAGCAGCGGCTCGACAAACTTGCGGCTCAGATTATGCTGTCAGCTTATCTTGATACGTCGGCGGACTACGATTCCGCCGCGCCGTTGGATGATTAGGCGGCTTGCATGGCAAGTTTGATATTTGGTTGTGGTTATCTTGGCATGCGAGTCGCCGAGCGATGGCTGGCCTCGGGTGAAAAGGTATTCGCGGTCACCCGGCGCGAGGCGCGGGCCGCCGAGTTGTGCCGTCGGGGCATCGAGCCGATCGTGGCCGATGTAACCGATGCAAAATCGTTGGCGGAATTGCCGGTGGCCGACAAAATTCTGTTTGCGGTCGGTTTTGATCGCGCGGCTGGCCGGTCGATTCACGAGGTGTATGTTTCGGGGCTGCGGAATGTCTTGGACGCTCTGCCGCCACAGAGCCCGCGGATTGTTTATATCAGTTCAACAGGCGTGTACGGGCAGAACGATGGAAGCTGGGTCGATGAAGAATCGCCCTGTGAGCCGCAGCGGGACGGCGGTCGGGCGTGCTTGGCCGCCGAACACTGGCTGTCCGGGCATCCTCGCGGTGCGCATGCGACGGTTTTGCGACTGGCCGGAATCTATGGCCCCGATCGGATTCCTCGTATCGCCGATCTGTGTGCCGGCCTGCCGATCCCCGGGCCAAGCGAAAGGTGTTTGAATCTGATTCACGTTGACGATGCGGCGAACATCATTGTGGCCGCTGCCGAGCGCGACGGCGAATTTCGAACTTTCACGGTTTCGGATGGCCAGTCGGTTGTGTGTTGCGATTACTTTGCATACCTGGCAAAACTGGTGGCTGCACCACCACCGAGTTTCGATGAGGACAATTCGACAGTGGCCAAGCGCGGCCGGGGCGGCGGCAGCAAGCGCGTTCGAAATCGGCGAATGATCCAGGAATTGGGGGTTTCACTTCAGTATCCGTCGTATCGCGAAGGTTTAACGGCGATTGTTGAGGATTCAATCGACTGACCTTTGGCATTGTCGTCCGTGCTTGGCGGGCGTGGCCTGTGACTTTACAATCCAGCGTCTTATTGAGGAGAGGGCGTACTCTCCGCCGCGGAGCAAATGGGGCGAACAAAGGCTCAGCAGTCGCTTGTTTTATTGGAAACATAATTTTGCCATCGCTTGCCGTCAAATTCTAATTATTAAGGTCACATTATGCTGGAGCGCCGGCCACTCTTTCCCCACGTTATTGAGTTGAACCATGCGGCGCAACGCCGGATCGGGTGTTCCGTGTATTTGGTGTATGACGCGGACGCATGGGTATTAATCGATATCGGCTTCGATGAGAGTGTTGACGAGATCGTCGAATTGATTCGTCAACTTGATTTTCCTCTTTCCAATTGTAAGACGCTCATCGCCACGCATGCAGACGCGGATCACGTTCAGGGGTTGTCTCGCGCGAAACAGATTCTCAAGACGCCAGCGACCGGTCATGTGTTGGCGGCCGAACCGTTAGCCAAAGGTGATCGCATCAAAACGTTTGCCGAGATCGAAGCGCAGGGTATCAATCTGGAAATGCCGCCGGTAACGCTCGACGAAACGGTCGATGATGGCGATAAAATTGAGATCGGCAAGATCGAACTGGAAGTCTGGCACACACCGGGTCACACAGACAGCCAACTTGCATTCCGGCTCGACAACCTTCTTTTCTCGGGCGACAATATCTATCGTGACGGTTGCGTTGGCGCGATCGATGCACACCACGGCAGCGACATTCCCGCGTTTATCGGTTCGCTGCGGCGGATTCGCGAGAGCGATGTCGAGTGGTTATTGCCTAGTCACGGTCCGGTCTTTCGCAAAGACGACGCCCAGCTAGACGCGACGATCGCCCGGTTGGAAACCTATCTCGCCATGGCCGATTTCGGCACTTGCGCGACAAGCTGGCCGTTGATGGAGGAATGGGAGCAAGAACTAATCGAAGGCAAAATGCCGGGGTAACAGTTCACGAGCCCCAGATTCTGACGACCAACACGATATCTGGCGATATGGCGTTAGCCGTGAAAGCGTGCCATCCCAGATGGCAGCGCAAGCACCCAGATCCTGTCGGTTGTAGCGGATATTCGCTTAATAACGATTGCCAAGCCGACCGATGCTCTATTAGACACCCGTCACGACGGCGCTGGTGCGTCTATTCAGAGGGGATTCTCATGATTCGCCGAACTATTCTGATGCTGCTTTGCGCGGCTGCTATTTCGTTGGTATTTACGACTGAAGAGGCTTCCGCCGACCGCGCTTACGGCCGCGTTTGGGGGCAAAACTACAAGACTCAGGATTGGGAGCGGTTTTATCACTATCCGTACGTGTACTATCCCCAAAATTTTTGGGGCAATGAGTACTACCGAAGTTCGAACCACCTGTACTTTCGCTATCCGCCTGAAATGCGGGTCCCGGTCTACAATCGACAGTGGCACAATTATTATCCGGAAGGCCGGAAGTACCACGAAGGGTTTCAGTTCATTACGGATGTGTTTTAGCGTCCGTTCACCGAACCGCGGTTCAACGGGCCGCGGGTGGCGAGATGGACAGGCTTCGTCCGCTTCCCGTTTGGGGCGCGGACGAACAGCGAGTCGTTGCCTACGGGCGGAGAAATTCAAAAAGAATCTTCGAAGCCAGCTCGACCTGTTCCAATTCGATCCACTCGTCGGCGGTGTGGGCTTGTTCGATGTCGCCGGGTCCAAACACCACCGTTGAAACTCCGGTTTCGGCGATTACTCCGGCGTTGGTACCGTACGGCACCCCGATCGCCGCGCAATTAATTCCGCAGCGGTCGGCCGTCGATATAAGTCGATCGGCTAGGTGGCTGTTGCCCTCGTCGTCCAACCCAGGTGCGACCAAGTAGGGCGCGTCGTGCTCAACAGAAATATTCTCGGACTCCAGGAATTCAATCACGTGTTGCCGAGCCGCGTCAGGGCGTTCGCCAGGTAACAAACGGCGGTCAATTTCAATCGTGCAACTCTCCGGCATGGTGTTGACACTGAGGCCGCCTGCGATCGTGCCCACGCTCAGGGTAGGCCGACTACACAGGACGTGCTCGCCGATCATCGAAACGACTTCGGTGGCGTAATACTGCAGCGAGGTAACGACTTTGGCCATCGTATAAATGGCATTATCGGCCGATTCAGGCCGTGAGCTATGCCCCGCACGGCCCGCCGTGTGGCATTTCCAGCGGACGACGCCCTTGTGGGCGACTACGACCTGCAATTTTGTTGGTTCCGCAACAATACACAGGTTTGGAGGTCGGCAGAAAGGCTTTGCGTCCCCACCGGCGTTTGTCCACTGTTCGGCCAGCGCGGTTGCGCCCGTGAAGCCGTGTTCCTCGTTGGCCGTACAAGCCATGAAGACTGTCGGCATGCCCTTAGGTTGCTGAGCGGCAAGTTGACTTAACGCCGTTAGCATGGCAGCCATTCCGCCTTTGACATCGCATGCGCCGCGACCATAGAGCCGCCCGTCGGAGCGAGTCGCCGCGAACGGCGCAATCGTCATGCCGTCAGTTGGAACGGTGTCTTGATGCACTTCCAACAGCACTGTTGTGTCAACGTCCCCGTCTAATCTTGCAATGATGTTGTCACGGTCGGGATGAACCGTTTGACGCCAGGTCTGCAGACCAAGCCGTTTGAACAACGACTCAAGAAAATCAGACAGGCGGGTTTCGAGAAACTCTGTTCCCGACAGCGGCCTGCCCATCGGGTTGACGCTGGGGATTTCGACTAACTGGCTCAAAATGTCGGCTGAATTGAGAATCATCGAACTCGATAGATGTAATGTATCAACTTCGGAGAGTAACGTAATTTTCCCCAACGGGGTGGTTGTGTGCAATCGATTTCCGGAGATAATGCCCAGCGCTATATTTCGCTTTTGCGCTGTGGACCTTAGGCTCCACGGCTGTCCCCTTTGTAGGTTCTGCCCCATCTGCAGAGGGGATTTTTTTAGCAGCGCGGCCCCGCTGCCGATTAGCCGATGCTGGCAAGGTCGTCACGATACCCGCAATTCGACTGGCGGTCGAGATTTTCTTTGTCTGACGGGGTGATTTTTTTCACAAGATCTTGGTCGTTTTTCTAACCGGCGGTATCTAAGCAAGTTATGGGTATCACGGCCGTGCCAATATGCTAATTCGTCTTGTCCGCAGTTATCTTGTCGCCGGTGCTGTTGTTGGTCGGCCACTGCTTAGAGCCTAGCCGAAGTTCGTCCGCCAAAAAATTACCGCATGAAAGCGGCAAGGACTCGGTTCCCGATATGCGTTGGCGAGTTGATGTTCAGTCTGCGGTGCCTGAATCCGAACCAACGAGCCCGGTTATGCGGCCCGCGACGGAGGATGCCCTGGCATCGGAGTCTCGACAGCGGCATCAACGCTGAATTCGCGGCCAAGCGTACGGCAGAGCGACTGTAGCATTTGTTGCGCCTTCGCGCAGCGGCCATAGTGGCTGGCCGCCGCTTGCTCACCGCTTTTCCCCATCCTGACCAAAACGGTGGCGTTGGTGGACAATTCGATAACTGCATCGGCCATCACCCGGCCATCACCCGGCGCGATGCAGACGCCGCACTTCATCTCAGTTACGATTTCAGCCGCTTCTCCTGCAACTGCCATGAGCACCGGCACGCGGACCGCCATAAACTCGAATAACTTTGACGGAATTACGGTTTCGAAGACGGGATCAGGCCGCAGGTGGATAATTGCCAAGTCAAGCGCCGCCAGATAATTGGGAACTTCAGCATGCGGCACGCGGTCGGAAAACTGTACGTTGCTCAGCCCGCGGCGTTGAGTATCGGCCTCCAGTCGTTGGCGCTCGGCACCCTCGCCCATGATAAGAAAGTGGATATCGCTGGTTGCGGATGACGAATCATTCGCCGGTTGTCTGCAGATCTCTGCGGCGTCTAGCAGCGTTTTCAGGCCGTGGGCCATACCGGTTGTACCAATGTAACCCGCCAAAAACTTTTCGGGCGAAATCCCAAGCCGCTCGCGTGCGTCGTACGTAACTGCGGCTCGGTTAAATTGCGAAGTGTCAACGCCGTTTGTCACGACGTCAATCTTCTCGCAATCAATTCCCCGCTTGACCAGATCGTGTTTGAAGGCGTCTGTTAATGTGACGAGGCGGTTCGCCTTTCGGTACAAAAACAGTTCGAGCCGCTCTAGCGATCGGATCAGCAGCCCGTCGGCGGCGCCGACGGCTCTGATGCTCGCCGGCCAGAGGTCGCGAATTTCAAATACCCACGGGCGGCGGCGTAAGATTGAGATCGCCCATCCGGCCACGGCGGTTAGAAACTGCGGAGACGTGGCGAGGATGACGTCGAATTTCGGATAACGCCGGAAGAACAGAATGGCAGAGAGCATGAAACTGACGTAATCCAGCGTCCGCCGCAGAAAGCCCTTGTTGGCCGACATGTACGACCACAACCGAATGACGCGGATGCCGTCGATCCATTCTTCCTGATAGAACCGATTTTTGTAGCCAGGAAAGGGTTCGCCGCGAGGCCAATTTGGCACACAAGTGACAATCGTCACTTCATGGCCTGCTTCCAGCCACCTCTTGGCGTGATCGTGCGCGCGAAACGACGGCGCGGCGATTTCCGGGATGAAGTTGTCGGTGAGAACTAAGATGTGCATGGGCTGTAAAATTCCAAACAACTTTAAAATGCCGAGTCTCGTACCCGTGCAGCATGTCGGTAGTTGATCGTTGCGAAAATTGATGGGCTCGATGTTTGTGTTCTGACATTGGAGATTTTTGAACACACTTTCAGCGGCAATTTTCCCCGATACCGCCACACCAGTCTTTGCGTTTCCATTTCAACGCCGTAGTCTGGATGAATCAGCGCTGGCCGCACATCGAGTTCGACTTGTTCGCTGCCATCGAGTTCGACGTGCAATGATGTATTATCACTTTGCAGCCGCCAGCCGCCCGGCTTTGTTTCGGCGGTCCATCGCGGATCGAGCAGGAAACCGGCCTCGACGTGGTGACTGCCGTTACCCTCGATTTCGTCGACGATTTCCAGCGGTCCGTCGTCGCATACGACGAGATGCCGTCGGTGGCGGGGCCCGCCGCGCAATTGATCGTATCCTGTGTGAGCCGCGGTGGCGGCGATCGCGTGGTCGTCAATCTCGACGTTCGTATCCATAGGCCGCGCGCGGCGGCCGACACGAAAGATGTGCCAGATCTCACTTGAATCCGTTTGATCTATGCAGACGGTATTGTGGGCGGCGGTGGAGCGATCGTATTTGCGCCGCCCATCGTCGTCGTAGCTGTGACAGCCCGGATCAACGAATAACCGTTTTCCATCATAGGAACATTCCATCGTCAGGGAGTCGGCGTGAGCATGACCGGGTTGAATTGCGGGACCAATTTCACCCACCTGAAAAAACACCGACCATGGATTTCCGTGCCAGACGACCAGGCCGGTGGACTTGAACCAGCGTCCGCCAACCCGGCGATGCATGTCCGTTTCCAATCCGATCAGCTGGCAGGTTGCCAATGTCTCGTTGGCGTCGCTACACGCACCATCATTCCTTTGCACGACGTAGCCGTCGGGATGCCGCAGCCAGGCAGCAGTTTCGGCCATCTGCACGCACGTTTCGCGCAGCCGCGAGGCGAGTATTTGGTCGCTAACAAGGGCCGCCAGTTTTATCAGGTCGCGGATAACGTCGAGATGATATGCCGCACTGCGCTCGAAGTGCCCGCCATCGGGCAGGATTTGTTCGTCGAGTTGACTGGCGACAATTCGTTCCGCCTGATTCATCCAGCGTTGTGGCTCGACTCCCTCAAAAATCCGCGCCGCGGTGGCGAGTCCCAGTGCGTCCCGGAATAAATGATTGCCTCGCAAATCCCATTCCAGATGCCGGCTGAGATACGTAGCCTGAGCGGCCATGTTGCTAAAGAAGTCGCGCTGCAATATTTTCCGCGTGTTCCAAAACGCTGGCGGCAGGATGTTCAAGAGCTGCCGCCAATAATCCAACCGCGTGGCAATCGTATAGCTGTTCCAGGCGTAGTGGCTGAAACCGGGGCCGCCGAGCGGGCAGCGGCAAAGCCAGTCGTCAAGTTTCGTCGCCAACTGTTTGGCGAAGCCGTCGTCACCTGTCGTCGCAAAACCATGTGCAAGCTGAACGAGCCAGCCGTGATAGTGCAACGTGTATTTCCACAGCCGGTCATCCTGGCGGCCGCCCGTCATGCACCAATCGATGCCGCCGCGAAATGGCCTTTGCGAATTAAGCAGGGTCAAATTTCCTTGTTCGAGTTCAACAAGCAGTTGCATTGCCGTGTTATCGGCGCGGAGATCGCAGGGTGTGGTGGCACGGTTTTGGCGAGCTGCGACGCCCTCGGCGATTGAGTGGGTCCGCCGGGCGACGTCGCTCCATCGTGATTCCTCTAGCGGACGAAACAGCCGGTAGCGCAGCCGCCAAGCGATCTGCGAGGGCTTCAAGGTCCGGATGGTACGGATTAGGCGCGCGATGTTCTTCATTTCTGCTATGCCGCCTTGCGGCGCAAGATTGCGGGGCGGGTGTCGTCAGGTTCGATTTGGTCGGAGGACGAAACAGGAGTGACACCTTGATCGAGCCAGGACTGCACGAGTTGCTTGACCGGTTCCGCCATGGTGTAATACTGTCGACCTTGAAATTTTGGGTTGTGAATCGGTGGCTGGGGGCCCACTTCGGCCAGCTGACGCAGCAGCAGGTCGATACCGGCCAGCGCCGTCCGCGCCCGGATCGTGCCGAGCGGTTCGCCGGGCTGTACCGCGACAGTTTGCGATGCGAGAACGGGGCCGGTGTCGATGCCCGTGTCGATTTTGTGTAGTGTGACTTCGGGTTGAATACCGAGGTAAAGACTCCACTCGACGGCGTTCATGCCGCGGACGTGCGGCAGTGGTCCACAGTGCAGATTGACAATCCCGCCGGCGATCGCATCGATCACAGCTTTTCGTAGAATGCCCGCCCCGCTGTAAACCGCCAGGTTGGAATGCAGGCGATCGATTAAATGGACGCTCCGCGCGTCGTTGATGTTACGTACAACGTGCAGTGGAATTTCAAAATCTCTACACAGCGTTCGCAAACTGCGACGCCCAATTCCCATCTCCTTAAGCCAATGGGAGTAAACGGTCGTTTCGTCGGCAAATTGTCCGGTTCGCGCTAAACCGAATTGGCTGAGAATCTTTTTTACGATCTGATGTCCGAACCGCCGCCGCCAATGGCAAATTTGTCGAATTGAAAAAGGTGAAGTGGAGATCACGCCCGCCAACGAAGCCACGTCGCGCGGCAGACGGGCCAATGCGGCAACAAGCGCAATGGAGGCCAGCGATCGCTGGTGGCCGGCAAGTACGAGAATCCGCTTCGGTTGCATCAGGCGGCCACTGAATGTTGGTTGGACGTGTTGCTCAGGTTATTCAGATGTGCGTCGGTATCGATCATCGCATCCACGAAGAATTTTGCCGCCCAATTTGGATAGCGAAATCGCATATAAGCGCCGTGTAGCGGCGCCGAACCGGCAATCGCCCCGTGAATGTTTTGTCGCTGTGAGTTGAGTCGCTGGTGCCGGCAAACCTCGAGCAACGCCTTGGTGGCGACGTTGAGCATCCGTGGGTCGCCGTCATGTTCGTAGACCCGCAGCCAGGTGGATGCTAATTGGCAGTGGCCTGTAAGGCAGGTGTAGCGGTAATTACCCCGCCATCGCCCGTCGTAACCGCCGGCCAGTCGATGTTTGATTTCGTAGCGCCGCATCAGCTTGATGCACGTTTCGGCGGCGGCGTGCCCAAACGGGTGCCACGCGTTGAGAATGGTCGCCGATTCAATGATGCCCTGCAATGTATAAGCGATGGTGTGTGTGAAGGCCCGCTTACCTTTGCCGAATCCCCAATTGGCAAACGTTCCGTCAGCTTTTCGGTCTTTGAGGATGGCCCGCAGCGCACGGACCGCGGCGTCTCGTATCTCATCGTCACCGCAGGCTCGCCAACACTCCAACATCGGCCAACAAACGTGTGCGTAGTAACTGGGCGAATGGCCTGCGGTGTACGCGTGCGCGGTCCAGCGACCATCGCTGTCCTGCTGCGTCACGAGCCATCGCGCAGCGCGATTAGCCGCAATCGTGAAAGCCTGGTCGTCCGTGCGTCGGGCGGCCTCGACGAGCCCGAAGATGATTTGGCCGGTGTTGAAGATGCTGGGCGACCGCTTTGCGGTCCTCTTTAATATCCCGCCGGGAAACCAGCCGTCGTCGGATTGAAGGCTCAGCAGCCAGCGGGCCATTTTCAGCGCACGCTCTCCGTAGCGCGGATTGTCGAGGAAGTCGCCGCCCCGCCAAAGCGTTGGCACGATGTAACCGGAGGTCTCGGGATAGGCTGCAGCCCAGCCGAGCAGCGGCGAATAAAACGCCGCCGAACCCCCGCCGCCGGTGATGTCCTGCGAACGGCAGAGCCACTCGAGTGCGGCCTGAATCCGCGGTCGCGCCGCGAGAGTGGTGCATGGCGGATGGTGCATGAAAGCGATGCCTCGTCGTTATCGTGTCGATTCAACCGGCACGGCGAATTGGCTCAACGGGTTCCATCGTCGGTAAAGCGGGTGGAATGTCGATCGGTACACCTTCTTTGATGCTGTGTACGGCGAGGATCGAGGCGAGCGATGTGCTGCGAATGTCGTTCCAACTGATAGGAGCCGCGGCACCGGATTGGATCGCGGTGGCGAACGCCTGCAGTTCGCCGCGGTGACCCTTGTCTTGTCGTCCATGCCAGATCGTCTTACGTTTGCCGCCGGACCACAATTCAGCACGATGAAAGTCGTCGATGACCGCCGATTTGCCACCGCCGATCACCTCCACGCGTTCTTTCGGCATCGCCCGATCACCGCCGGCCAGATACGCGATGCTGGAGACACTGCCGTTGGCGTGCCGCAGCGTGATAAAGCACTGGTCCTCGCTGATCTCCGGCGCGTGAGGCCCGCCGATCGCTTCGGCGCAGACTCTGACAACGCTCGCACCGGTCAGAAATGTCGCCAGGTCGATCGCATGACACGCTTCGCCAATAATTCGGCCGCCGCTGATTGATTCGACCTGTGTCCAATGATCCGGATCAATTGCCCCGGCATTCATTCGAATCGACACGGTCAGCGGTTGCGCGACGTTCGCGAAACTTTCGCACACGGCTTGTGTGGCGGGTGAAAAACGCCGATTGAATCCAACCATCAACTGCCCCGCTTCGTGGCCGAGATCATGCAGCACTTGTTCGATTCGGTGTAATTCACCGCAATCAAGGCAAAGCGGTTTTTCGACAAAGACATGCTTCCCGGCGCGGAGTGCTTCGGCTACCTGGCGAGCGTGTTGATCGTGGCGAGTGAGGACGAATACGACGTCGACGCGCGGATGCCGAATTACGGAGGATTCACTGTTGCTGGCGATCGCAAATCCGTGCTTCTTTCCGTGATGTCCGGAGGAAATTCCGCCGGCCGAGCAGACGGCTTCGGGAGTGTACGCGGCGGTCTGACGCATCGCGGGAAGTAGCGTCATCCGCGCAAATTGGCCCATGCCGAGTACTCCCACGCCGATCATCCCGGGTTTTGCGGACCTTGATTTGAACTGAAACGATTCGACGGAGGTACTACGCGGTACCGTAGGATACTGCAGCACGACGCCGAGATATGGTTCCTTGTCGGATTCGATCAATTCATAAGCGTCCGCCGCGCGATCGATCGGGAAACGGTGTGAAATCAGCGGCGTAAAGTCGATGCGTCCGGCGGCGGCCAAATCGAGCACAGCCTGCATATTGCGTTGCTGAGTCCAGCGGACGTAGGCTGCCGGATAGTCATTGCCGTGATCTTCGTACTGCGGATCGTAACGGCCGGGGCCGTAAGAACACGAAACCACAAACTCCGCCTCTTTAAAGTAATAAGCGCGGCGCGGCAAGTTCAGGCCCACCGCGCCAACGGCTACGATGCGGCCTTTTTTGCGTACGGCGTCGCCGGCGAGCGCGACAGGAACATCTGATTCGGTCGATGCGGTAATCAGAACGGCATCCGCGCCGCGGTCGTTTGTCATGTTTAACACATCGCCCGCGCGCAAGCCGGTCTGCGCGACGTCCGCGCCCATCTGTCTGGCCAGTTCGCACTTTGTCGCATCGGGATCCGTGCCGATGACAGTGGCTCCCGCCGCTTTCAGTAGGGCGACGGTGATTTGCCCGACCAGGCCGAGCCCGATGACAAGCGAAGTTTCGCCGAGAGACACTTGCGCCAGCCGCACACCCTGCATGGCGATCGCGCCGATCACGGTAAATGCCGCTTGCTCCGATGTTACACGATCGGGAATTCGCGCGCATAAGTTTTTAGCAACACTTACAACTTCGGCGTGTGGACCGTTCGATGCGATGCGGTCGCCCGGTTTATAATTCTGGACGCCCGGGCCGCAGGCCAGGACAACGCCTGCCGAACAATAGCCCATCGGCATCGGCTCGTCGAGCTTTTCGCGAACTTGCCGAACGGTGTTCCAGAGACCTTCTTGGCGGAGTTTTTCGAGAACACGGCGCAGATGATCGGGCCGTTCCCGAGCTTTGCCGAGCAGAGACTTTTTGGCGAGATTTCGGACGGTTTTTTCCGTCCCGGCGGAAATCAGCGAGCGGTGATTCTGAATGAGCAACTGGCCCGGTTGAACCATGGGCGCCGGTACTTCAATCGTAGAGAGCTTACCATTGCGGAGGTTCTGAATGACTTGGCGCATCGATCGATTTGAGTGTTGTGGTCGACTTAAAGCTACCGGCCCGCTCGCGCGGGACCGCAAGGGTGTTGTAACACACAACGTTAAGTTCACCGTCGTACGGGTCGTCTGCGTCAAACAACGCATAATCGTGTTTGCGAAGGAAGTGCGTGACTTCGTCGCGGGTTGTCAGACGGGATTCGCAGATCACGAGCGGCCGATGGTCTGTCAAGGTCGTCGTACCGCCGCGTAGAGTTAGCATTTCTGCGCCCTCTACGTCAATCTTGACTACATCGGGAGGGGGGCACGTTGCACACAGCCAGTCGAGCGTCACCGTGAGGACGCAATCCGTTCGCCGCGCGCCGCCGTGCATGGTGCTACCACTGACATCAGATAAGTGGTTGGCGCTTCGTCCGCGGGCGGCGACAGAGAATGATGCCAAGTGGATTTCGTCGCTGACGGCTGCAGGCACAATCGTCACAGGGGCACAGTCGGTGCTTTGACCGGCCGCCGACCTGCGTAGCAACTCAACAAGAAATGCATCGGGCTCAAGAGCGATGACTGCGCCGGCAGTGCCAGCAACGTGTGCCGCAGCGAAACCAAATAATCCAACGTTTGCGCCGATATCCCAAACCACATCGCCCTTGGCGACATAGTTTTCAGCCCAGCGAAAAAGAGGCTGAAACGTAGAATCCAGGCTCGGGCTCCAGTACCGGAGCGCGGAGTCCGGGGTGACGAAAATAGGGTCACCGCCGAGTCGTTTGGGCAAATGCCGCTTGATAATTTTGTCGCGGCTGTATGATTCTAGAAGTTTTCGAATCATGATTTGCTCCGATTGGATAATGGCGAATTGAAATGAAAATCGAATAACGCGTTTTAGCCGCAGCTGCGCAAAGGCTGTTGATTGGAAGCCGTCTGACCGGCTGCGCTATCAGCAGATGAAGTTAAATCGGTGGAAGAGTTGTGCTTTGGTTTGTCGCCGTGGATTTGCAGTTCAAAAATTTTTGCTTTGACGTGACACGTTTGAATGAACTTGAACATGGCGTACGTAAGGCCCGCTCGACCGTCCAGAAATCCTCCGCGAAGCACATAAATGTATAAGAACCGCAATAGTGGCGATCCGAGCACACGCATGAACTTTTTTTTCAGCCAGCGGCGACGCTGCGCCTGGTTGCCGAGTAGCGATGCTTCCAATTCGGAGTCATCGCCCCGCAACAGCACGTGTGCTTCCCAGTTCGAGTAGGCATTGTGTTTGTCGATGTAGCGATCAAGGGAGTTGAAGTTCTCGTGACGGACCGGATGACGCAGGCAGCCTGTCGGGCCATCGACTACGACGTGCTCGTGAATTTCCATATCGGACATGCTCGCGTCTTGGTTCTCGAGTCGCTTTTCGTAACGTCCCCTGCCACGGCGGAACAGCGACAGTTTTTTTAGCTTCGTGTCGCCGAAGCGGAGCATGCGGCCGAGGAAGACGATCGGAAACTTGAGCCAATAGCCGTCGATTGCTGGATTCCGGATCGCACTCGTAATCTCTTGCTTGACTTCATGGGTGAGAATCTCGTCGGCATCGAGCAGCAGAATCCAGTCATTTCGCCAAGCATGTGTTTCCAACGCCCACTGGCGCTTTTTCGGCCAACCACCTTGGTAATGGAACTGGAGAATCGTGGCGTTACGTTGCTCGGCAAGATCAATCGTGCCGTCGGTACTTTGCGAATCGACCACAATGACTTCGTCGGCCCATCCGGCGACGGTGTCGAGGCAACGGCCGAGATTTTTCACTTCATTCTTGACGGGAATCAAGACCGACACAGGGACGACCGAATGCGCATGGTGGGCTTCATTCGGGGCGTCTGGATGATGTCGAGTAGTGTACGGATTTTTCATGCTGCTTTACGGTTGTTCGTGGAGACGCGTCGCGTGGAAACTGTGTCGATCCAGTTTGGGGTGTTGCCGCCGCCCAACAGCCAGGAATAAGAGCCGCGCATCTTTTCGGCGATGGTGGACCACGAAAACTCGCGCCGCATCCACTGGCGTCCCCGTTGGCCCATCAACTTCCGTTGCCCGTCCGATAGGCTCATCGCCTGCACCAAGACAGACTCCAAGGTGTCCGCGGTGCGCTCAACCCACCAACCGCAGGCCTCCTCTTCGAGGCGGGCCCAGGGGGTTCCAGTGGTGGTAATTACGGGCACGCCGTGCGCCAGGGACTCCGCAACTGTCAGGCCAAAGTTCTCGGTGTGTGAAGGTAGCACGTACAGGGCCGCTCGCCGGAAGGTGTCGGATTTTTCACGCCCGTATTTGACACCAGAAAAGACGATCCGCTGTGCCGCAACTGCGGCTGCTAAATTTTGCATTTTCTCTGTCTGGCCGTTCGTATCCGGGCCGGTGATGTGTAATTCCCAGTCCGGAAACCTGGACTGGATGCGCGGCCAAACGTTGATCAGCATGTCCACACCCTTGACCGGGTGGATCCGCCCGAAAAACAGTACCCGCTTGCGTCGGTCGGAACTTGGCAACGGTCTCTCTTCGGGAATTTCGATTCCGTTCGGAACGACCGCCACGGGGGTTTTCAGGCCGAGTGCGCGAATCGCGTAAAGTTCATTTTCCGCAGTGGCATGGATCAGCGCAGCCTCCTGAACTGTTTTGCGCTGTCCGAGTAGCCAGATGCATCGTTTACGCCAGCGGTGACGTCGGAGGCTCCACGGCTGTAGCGTTCCTCGCGGCGATAACACCAGACGGCACGAATGTGCACTAGCCGCCTGCGCCGCATAAATATTGGGCATCATCCACAGGCTGTGATTGTGAATAATGTCGGACGTTGCCGCCTCAGTCATCAGTTGCAACCGCATGGCCGGTGAGATGCCCAAGCGTTTCGGCGGTAACTCATGGGGATAACTGTGGATCGTACACGAGAAAGGCCGCTCAGGTACTTGTTGCAGCACGTGGAGATGTGTTTCAACGCCTGTTTGCGACAACGCGTTGCACAGCGCGGGTACCGAATAGGATGGCCCGCTGGCCTCCTCATGAATGCGCGGTACGACGTGATGTACTTTCATCTGCTCCTCAACAACCGGATGCGAGTACGGTTCTCCGGCGATTCGTCGCGACCTGTTTCCTACACGGGAAGCGATCGCGCAAGGATGCCCGCTGCGAGTGACTGCGGTGATCGAGCGCTCCCTCCATGGCCGTCATTGAAAGTACCATAGACCGCTCTGGCTGAATCGTAATCCGCAGCAACATTCCGGGCGGTGCGTCGGAAGATACGTTCAGGCCGCGAACCGCTGAATAAACGCGTTTACACTTATTCGCCAAATACTGCGCGGCCTCCGCAGACAAGTGTTGGTTAAAGCCGAAGGCGAACGCAAAATCCTCGCAGGGCGTGGCCAACAGATCACTTAATTCTCCGACCGTGCGGCCAATTTCATAGTCCAGATCGGCTTGGTTGCGAAGTCTCCCGAGGTTCCGGTGCGCGTAGTTGTGGCCACCGATGCGGTGCCCCATGGCATGCATTTCCTTTACTTGGCTGGAAGTCAGTCCCCGCGGTGACTTGGTGTTACACCGGTGGGTGAAGTTGTACGCTGAGATGCCGTTCGTGCGGTGGTATGCAAGATACCGGCTTGGCGAACGGTCGAGAAACGAAGGGACAACGAAAAAAATCGCTCGAACCCCTTTTTCGGCCAACCAGCGGGCCGCGCGATAGTTGCTTTCGTAACCGTCGTCAAACGTGAACAGGACGCGATCGGAGTTGAGATGTGGCAATTGGCCGTCCATCAGCGCATCGACATCATCTGGTGTCGCAGGTTTGTACTTGTCTAGTGCCCGCCGGACGATTTTTGCAAACCGCTCGAAGTACCTGTCAGGCGTCTCGTGAAAATTGAGAATCCGCAGGCCACAGGCGTCGTGGTAGAACCGATGGCGATTTCGTTGACCATGATTGGTCCAATCGAACCAACGGCCCGCCGCAGAGTCAACGAATTGTCTGATCGTGGGGTGCATGTCAGTAAGTCAATTGGGCGTTACTTGGCGACGAAGTCGTATTACAGCTAGACGCTGCACCAGGGGAGTTCAGTGGTCTCCGCGTTCGCAAGTCGATCGGTGATGCTTTCCGTGCCCCGCAGATACAACGTGTTTCGACCGCGGTGGTTTCTATCGGGCAACTCCGATAACGTGCGCTCGAATGGATGATAAGAGTGCGGTCGAAAACCATATTCCAACATCTGTCGGTGAACGGTCTCGTCGTCAAACCCGTACCGGTGACCGCTGCCATTGAGTTCCATCAATACCGCAGATAGCGATTCCTCGGCTAGAACGTTGCCGGCACCACGGACAACGTGGGATTCAAAGCCTTCAACATCGATCTTGATCAGCTTTGGTTTCTCGCCGGCCAAGAGTTCGTCGAGTGTGCGGACATTGATTTCGATTGCCGTGCGGTCGGCGTCTAGTGTCGTGACGACATGGTTGGTCGTGTCGTGATGCACGGTGAATCGTAGATTACTGTTCTCCTCACCCGCCCCGCAATTATGAAGGGTAACTCGATCGTTTAGCCGATTAAGAAAAACATTGTCCAGTAGATGTTCGAATGTCTGTGGGATAGGCTCGATGGCGATGCTCCGCGCTCCGACTTGGCCGCTAGCCAACACGGTGTACGTGCCGACATTAGCGCCGATGTCGACAAAGGTGTCTTCGGTCCGTAGTAGATGCAGTACAAACGCCATGTCTTCAAAATCGTGGAGCCCACAATAGATGTTTCCCGTCGCGCCGGTCATGCCTCGCTTGACGAGCAATCGTGTCCGTTTAGTAAACGGCATAACGGTACCGCTGGAGAGGAGCCGCGACCCGACTTGCCAACGCAGCGTGCGCATCATGGCCGCCATGCGGTTCGACCGGTTGAGCGGGTGATTTCTGACAGTTCTTAGTGTGCGGATGAGTTGCACTCGAGTCCTCCAAGGTCGGATTGAATCTCTCTGGCTGGCATGCGACTACGAGGTGCGTCCAGGTCCCATAGTGGATCTTGGCGATTTGTCATCGTCTGCAGTTGCTTGATGTCGTCACGAAAGCAGTCGGCGAGAAATTTCAAAGTATCTGCATTCGGCAGCATGGTTCGCGAGGACGATTTTCGCATGACGATCGGTTTCAGCGAGTTTCTGAGCCGCTGCGGCATACGTGGATGGATGTACATTTTGTACCACTGG
>JAYGDO010000440.1:0-1552 GCA_046582885.1 Pirellulales bacterium
TGAAAGAGGCCAAAAACCCAAACCCAAAAGGCCAAGCAGCCACCGCGACAATGAGCGGCGAGGCGGCCTAGCTTACAATTGCCCAGTATCCAAGAGGCGTGACATGAAACTACGAGGAACGTGGATGCTGTTGGGAGGGGATGCTGCTGATGGCGACTCCGGTTGCGGCTGGGCCGTCGTCCCCCCCCGCCGGCCATGAACATCGTCCGGAGCCACAGAGCGAAGTGATAACAACCAGCAGAGCCCTGTTTCTCATGCGGCATTCGATTCGTACAGGTAGCCCCAACGCCCCGCCGCTCGTCTGGTTGCTTGCCGCGCTGGCCTCTGCGCTGTGTGGCGAAGCGTCCGCTGCGAATGAATCGCCGCCGCGACCGAACATCCTGGTGCTGCTTACGGACAATCAGCCGTGGTGGGCGATGAAGTGTGCGGGCAACACAATCATCCATACCCCCGGCATGGATCGCCTGGCTGCAGACGGTCTGCGCTTTACCAATGCCTTCGTCACGACCCCCGTGTGCGCGGCCAGCCGGGCCAGCATTTTTACGGGACTCTATCGACGGCGGCACGGGTACACCTTTCTTGCCCCGCCGCTCCGCCGTGAGTTTGCGGAGCGAAGCTATCCCGCGTTGCTGCGGGCCGCCGGCTACCGCACGGGGCTGATTGGGAAGTTCGGAATCGAGTCGAACGGGCGGCTGCGTCTTGAAAATGAGAAGGCGACGCTGGCGAAGATGTTCGATCACTTCGACAATTTCGAACACTGGGGCGTCGCTGGGCCCCGGGGCTACTTTGTCGAGCAGGCGGATGGCGGCACAAAACATCTGACCGATGTCACCGCCGATAAGGCGATCCGATTCCTCCGCGAACATGCGAAACGCGGCCCGGGCCGGCCGTTCTGCCTGTCGGTTAGTTTCAACGCGCCGCACGCCCAGGACGACGACCCTCGGCAGTATTTTTGGCCGCACCGCCTCGACGGCCTATACAGGAAGGCGACGATACCGCCTCCGCAAAATTCTGCGCCGGCGTTTTTCGCAGCCCAGCCCAAGTTCCTGCAGAACTCTCTCGGTCGCGAAAGATGGCGGTGGCGGTTCGACACGCCGGAGAAGTTCCAGCAGATGATGAAGGGCATGTACCGCATGGTGACGGGTGTGGACGAGGCGATTGGCCGAATCCGGACGGGCCTTGCCGACTTGGGGCTGGAGCGCAACACGATGATTATCTTCACCAGCGACAATGGTATGTTCTTCGGCGACCGGGGACTCAGCGACTGCTGGCTGCTGTACGAGAATTCAATTCGTGTGCCGCTGATTGTTTTCGACCCGCGGATGCCGAAAGCAGTTCGCGGAACCACGCGCGACGAGTTGGCCCTGAACATCGACATCGCGCCGACGATTTTGGACGCCGCGGGGCGGGACCTGCCCGGAGTTTTGCAGGGCCGCACGCTGATGCCGCTGTGCCGGGCTCAAAAGGAGGTCGACTGGCGCAGCGATTTCCTCTGCGAGCACCTGTTCAATCACCCCGAAATCCCAAAAAGTGAAGGCGTAAGAACGCAGCG
>JAYGDO010000473.1:0-2021 GCA_046582885.1 Pirellulales bacterium
CCGCTGACCCATTTCGCCGCGGATTTCACAGCCGCATTGTTTTGCTGTGGTTTCCGGCGTTTTTTTACCAAACTGATTTTTCTGTGGCCCTCGTCAACGCGTTTCCGGAAACCCCGTAAAACGACTTCACATGTTCGGCACGGCAAATGCGTTTTAGCTGATTCGTTCAAAACAACTTCTACTTCCACAATCCAACAGGAGATCACCATGAACATTTTTTCCAGAAGCCTGGCATGCGCGGCCGTCCTCACACTTACCCTCGTCGGTACGGAAGCCTTTGCGCAAAAGCGAATCAGCAACAAATTGAGCGGCCTATCACTGGACGCACACCGACCCGATGTCGGACGAAATGATTGTCGAATTCAACTCTGGAGTGACTTTGGCCTGGCAAATCAACGCTGGAATTTCACCAACCTAGGCAACGGATATTACAAGATTACCAATGCCGCCAGCGGAAAGGCTCTTGCGGCACATTTGTTTGACGTGAATCGCAACGACTGCCGCATTCAGCTTTGGGATTACATTGGCACCAAGAACCAGCAGTGGAAGGTCGTCGGAGTCGGAGCCGGATATTTCAAAATATTAAATCGGGCCAGCGGCAAGGCCCTGGCTGCCGACCTGTTCAACGCGGGCAACAACGGTTGCCGCACCCAGCTGTGGGATTACATCGGCTGGGACAATCAAATCTGGCGAATCAACTAGATTTCGCCCACCCCGCCCACCCCCAAGGAGCAGCCGGAAACGGCTGCTCCTTCTTTTTTGTTTGCCGCAGCGGGATGCGGCTACGGAATTATCCGCCGTTAGGGCTTGCGGACAATATAGAAGCAAATCGCCCTGGCTCGTCTCGCTAAACCCTCCCCGACATTTGCAATCCGCCACGGATACGGTCAAACTAGCTCACAAATTCGCCACCCGAACCGGACGGTACAACAGCCATGAGAATCGTAGTTTTTCAGTTATTTGTTTTGATCATTTCCTGGACGACAACTTTGCGATCCGAGCCGATTCACGTCTTGGTTTGGGACGAGCGTCAACCGCGGCAGTCACAAGCCTACGACAACTTTCTCGGCAACGAGATCATCGCGAGATTAAAGGCTGTCGAAGATTTGGAGTTTCGATCGGCCGCACTTGACGACGACGAACAGGGTCTGCCCGCCGGAAACCTCGAGTGGGCCGACGTGATTGTCTGGTGGGGACACGTTCGACAAAACCAAGTGAAAGCGGAAACCGCAAAACGTATTGTGCAGTATGTTCGGCAGGGCGATTTGGATTTGATCGCGCTGCATTCGGCGCACTGGGCGCGGCCGTTCGTCGAAGCCATGAATTGGCGCAGCGTCGAGGACGCCCGCGCGCACTTTGAAGATCTCGCTAAAGGCAAACAGCTCACGATCGAAACGGTGCGGCCACCTCGCGAATTCACCGTGCCGATTCACGGCAGCATCTCGACGCCGGCCTACTTTGGTTACAAAAAGAGCCGGAACAGCTACCACGGCGTGGTCCACCTACCTTGGTGCTGTTTCCCCGATTACCGGCCCGATGGCCGGCCCAGCACGATCACGGTTAAGTCGCCCAAGCACCCGATTGCGAAAGGGTTGCCCGAGAAATTCCAGGTTAAGCAGACCGAGATGTACAACGAACCGTTTCACGTCCCCGCGCCCGATGAAGTGGTTTTTGAAGAGGCGTGGGAACTTGGCGAGCGGTTCCGCAGCGGCATGGTTTGGAACGTCGGCAAAGGCAAAGTCTTTTACTTTCGCCCCGGCCACGAAACCTATCCGGTCTTCAAGCAACCCGAGCTTATCAAGGTTATCGAAAACGCATGCCGCTGGCTCGGAACGGACAACTAGCGATCGCTCAGAAACAACCTGACCGGCCCGCTGCAACGCTTTAGGTATGCGTCAGAGCGGGCCGTTTTGTGTCTGGACGAGACGTTCTCGTCGAGTGGAGGATAAGGGAATCGAACCCTCGACCTCTTGAATGCCATTCAAGCGCTCTCCCAACTGAGCTAATCCCCCAATTTGGCT
>JAYGDO010000255.1:0-3985 GCA_046582885.1 Pirellulales bacterium
GGGTTTAAAAACGATCGTGGTACCTTTTTGATTGGTTACGTACAGGTTCCCGCCGGCTGCGATGATTGAGCCCCAGTAGATGCCTCCGCCGCCGCGGTCGGTCCACAGGACGTTGCCGGTTGCGGCTTCGAGGCACTCGATGGTACCGGGGCCAGCGTTCGGTTTGAAAATATGTTTGCCGATGAAAACGCCGGAGCCGATGCTCTGTGGGTTCTTTTCGAGTCGCCACGTACGATTCTTTTCGGTGATATTGCCCGTGCCGCCGAGCCGGAAACCGACCGACGGACCGTTAAATCCGGCAGTCGCTACACAAAAGCCGTCGAGAATCAGGGGCGCCGAATATGCCAGATCTCCCTTCGGACCGCTGATGCCATCACAACTCCAGAGAATTTCGCCGGTCTGCGGATCATAGCTGTTCACGCGTGTGGGCATCGTGCAGACGAATTGGTCTTTGCCGTCGATGTTCGCCAATACGGGCGACGCCCATGAGCCCATGTATTTTTTGTTTTCGTTATAGTCGCCGTTTCCGCTGATCGGCTCGTCGGTCTTCCACAGGATGTTGCCGTTTTTCAGATCGATGCCGGCGACGAAAACCTCCTTGCCCGGTCCGCGGTGCAAGATGACTCGATTTTTGTAGATCACCGGTGAGGGACCTTCGCCCCACATGTGTTTGAACGCGCCCAATTCTTTCGACCAGAGTTGTTCGCCTTCCAAGTCGTAGCAATGGAGGCCAGCCGACGCATGCCACACTACAACGACGTTTCCGTTGCTGGCCGGAGTCGATGCGCAGTGCGGATTGGTCTTATGCGTGGGCCAATTCGGTTCGAACTCGACGGTCTTCGTCCAAAGCCGATCGCCGTCGTTGCGATCGAAGCAAAGCAGGCTGCGCTTTGCGCCGGTTTCTTCGGCGCAAGAGACGAAGACTCGGTTGCCGACAACGATGGGGCTGCCGTTGCCGTCGGCGGGCAGCGGCGTTTTCCACTTGATATTCTTGTCAGGTCCCCATTCGGTTGGAACGTTCTCTTCGTCCGAAATGCCATTTCCGTGGGGGCCGCGAAACGACGGCCAGTCACCGGAATACGCTTGCAGCGCGAATTGAGCGAACAGAAAAACAACAATGGCCACCCAGCGCATCACGGGATTCCTTCGTTGTAAGTGGGCGTGAATCCGGACGTTCAATCTAGCACAAGGCCACTATTGGTGAAATCAGTCTCGAGTCCATCACGCGCGGGAAATGTAATCGCCGCTACGCGTATCGACCTTGATTTTCTCACCCGTTTTCAGATATTCGGGCACCTGGACGATTAGCCCGGTTTCCAGCGTTGCCGGTTTGGTTCGCTTGGTCGCTGAGTCGCCTTTAGCCACAGGGTCTGTCTGTTCGATCGACAATTCGACGGTGGTCGGCAGTTGCACACCAACGCACTGGTCGTTGTAGATTAGCGCGAGCATGCCTTCGAGTTCTTCCGTCACGTAGGCCGCTTCGGATTCGACATCGGCCAGATCAATACTGTATTGGTTGTAGTCTTCCTGATCGAGCAGGTGCATCTGCACAGCGT
The DNA here is from genome assembly GCA_046582885.1 of Pirellulales bacterium. GTDB lineage: Bacteria > Planctomycetota > Planctomycetia > Pirellulales > UBA7805 > JAYZEI01. The sequence goes on from JAYGDO010000255.1 coordinate 1,557, forward strand.
CGGTGTACATCAGTTTAACACCGCGACGGGAAAAGTCGGCCGCGTCGAGCGACTCTGGGCCCTTCAGTGTGATGTCGGTCTTTTGTCGCGTGACCAGATTGCGACCGCGGAACTTGTAAAGGGTCGCTGCGCCGCGGGCGGATGGTGTTTGAACCGTGATGCCCTGAATCAGTACAGGCGAACCGTTGTGGTTGATCACACTGCCGGGTTTGATTTCTTTTGCTTGCACGTCGGTTGGATGCAGAAAAAGACAAAGTTTTCGAGGGAACCGGCATTCTAGAACATCGAGAGGTTGTTTTCGAGTCGCCTTGCCACCGCGATGCAAGCTGTGAATGTGCCGATTGCCAAACCGGCTTAACCGGTCGGCAAAAGAAAACCGATACTCAACAAGACTGCACGACCGGTGCGGCCATGTTACGCGTTGATTCATAGGAAAGGTGTGCCATGAGCGGCTTTTTACGGGGCACTCGACAGCGGATAATTCGCTATTTTTTGGCCGGAATCTTTGCCGTTCTGCCGGTCGTCATCACGGTCGCTGTCGTCGTTTGGGTCGCAGAGATGATGAAAGGTTACATCGGCCCGGACACATTGATTGGCAGTGGATTGCGCAAGGTCGGTCTTAATCTAGTCGAGAGCGATACGCTGGCGTATTTGATTGGTTGGATTATCGTACTGGGAGTTGTGTTTGCTTTGGGTGTGTTGGTGGAACTGGGTGCCAAGCGTCTTTTTCATCGAATCGCGGACGCATTCCTCAGTCGCGTGCCGATCGTTAAGAGCATCTACAGCACATCGAGGCAACTGATCGGCATGATGGACAAAAAAGACGACGCCGATCTAAAGGGGATGCGGGCGGTCTACTGCTTTTTTGGGAAAGAGCATCCGACAGTGTTGCTAGCGCTGCTGACCTCACCCGAGCAGTTCGCGATCGAAGGCCGTGATTATTTTGCGGTGATCATCCCCACCGCGCCGGTTCCGGTTGGAGGCGGGTTGATGTTCGTGCCCGTCGAATCGGTAGTTGTCGCAGATCTATCAGTGGATGCGCTGATGAGCATCTACGTTTCGATGGGCGTGACCGCGCCGCAGTTTTTGGCGGCGGAAAAATAGTCAGATACGTCTGAAGGAGTTTTCGTCTAACGCATTACGTGCCCTTCGCGGCCATCTGCAGACACATAAACGCGGTCTACCCGGCGGTCGGGGTTGGGCTTTCGGCCTCTGGATTGGCTAGCCGTGAGTTAACCTTGAAATCGTCATCGGAGTGTGCATGTGCAATCGCGGCGCGGTTAGAATCGTCGGGCGAAGCCGGCATTAAATGCCGGAGCCGGCGACGGAAACGTCCTATTTCTCAGCAGGCAGGATCAGTAGCTTACTGGCTAACAGACGGCTATTCGCCCGGGGATGCGGGCGTTTCGGTGACCGCTGTGGCATCGGACTCGTTTGCTGTGCCAACACCCCCGGTAGGTTCGCTAGCCAGCGGTGGCAGACCATTGCGGTCGTCGTCGTCGTCCAGTTCAACTTCGTCCATTTCGGCCGCGTCCACTTGCCGGCGGAGCAGCAGATAAATCGCCGTTGCCGCACACCACATGTAAGCCAGCGGAAAGCCGGCGACGATGGCCAGCACGATGTTCTTCCAAAACAGGATTAGCGACGAACCTACATAACCCAGTCCCGTGTCCAGTTCCCCATTCAGCAAGTCGCCGGCGCGGCCGCTCGGCAAGAACCACGAAGCGGCCCACTCGGTCGTATGGATCACCAGATAGGCAAAGAGTTCGACAATAAACAATCCGATTCCGCCACAGACTAGCGCCACGACGATATAGAACAAGTAATGCAGTGGCCGCTGATAAACGTAAGCGTACGACCGGCCCAGCGCGTCGAATGAATCGGTTCCTTCGGTGCTGATGGTAGCGTACATCAGCGGCCATCCAAGCATCAAACCCACAAGCAGCAGTGCCATAAATAGGCCGGCAACGATCGCTAGCGGCCACAACAGGCCTGTGACGATGGTCGTCACATCCGATCGGGCTAAGAACCCCAACACGGCGATCGGAATGGCGGCGGTGACAACTCCGGCCAAGGGAAACAGCGGCGCGGCAAAGTAGGAATTCCACCGCGATCGCGCATAAGCGGACATCCGGCCCCACGAAGCGTGTTCGTCGATCGTCAATCGCAAGGCGGCCACTCGAGTGATCATTGCCCCAAAAAATGACCAGACGATGAGCGTCCAAGCACCGCATAACAAAACGTAGGCCAGGCCGGTCCATGTGAGCGCGCCGTCGAATAACAGCACAAATGGGACTAGGGGCTGCAAAACGCGCCGTTCAACTTTTCCAAGGTTTTGCCGCAGCTCGTGGGTAGTGGGAGCGGGTGGCCGCAATTCGGATTGCTCAATCCACGGCCATGCGGGCTTAGTGTGACGATCGACGACCGCC
>JAYGDO010000572.1:0-5964 GCA_046582885.1 Pirellulales bacterium
CCCGCTGAAGAAGCTTCGCCCCGCGCGAAAGCGAATCTGGTCCGCGGCGTGTTGACCGGACGTCTGGACGCTGAAACGGTGACCACGGACGAGTACAAACAAATCGTGGACTTGTGCGTCAACTGCCATCAGTGCCGTGAGGAGTGTCCAGCGAATGTCGATATTCCCAAATTGATGGTCGAGGCGAAGGCTGCTTACGTCAGTGTCAACGGACTGCGGCCGACTGACGGATTGATGACACATCTGGACCGCGTCGGCGCGCTGGCAACGCGGTTTAGTTGGCTTGCCAACTGGGCAATTCAACGGCCGGCGATGCGGTGGCTGTTGGAAAAAACACTCGGCATCGCGCAAGGGCGAAAACTTCCCCGCGTCGGAAGACAAAGCTTTCTACGCCAGGCGTCCAAGCAGCGACTGACGCGACCGGACCGCGGTGCCGGCAACGGCATTGTCTATTTCACGGACATTTACGCAAACTATTTCGATACGGCACTGGCTAATGCCTTGGTTTCAGTCATGCGTCACAACGGCGTTTCCGTGTACGTACATCCGCGCCAGACCCAATCGGGGATGGTGCTGGTTACTTACGGCGCCGTCGAAAGAGCCCGCAATTTTGCCGCACGGAATGTTGAGGCGCTCGCCGAAGCCGTGCGTCAAGGTTACCAGGTCATCACCACCGAACCGGCGGCGGCGTCCTGTCTGATCCACGATTACCCCAACTTGATCGACGACGAAGATGCGCGGCTGGTAGCCGATAATACCGTCGAAGCCTGTACATATTTATGGCGAATGCATCAAAACGGAAAATTAAAACTCGATCTAAAGCCGCTGACGTACGCACTGGCCTATCATCAACCGTGCCACATTCGATCGCTCAACGTTGGCTCGCCCGGTGAGAACTTACTCCGCTTGATTCCCGGCCTGACGGTAACCAGAATCGAAAAAGGTTGCTCGGGCATGGCTGGTACCTTCGGACTGAAACGAGAAAATTACCGAGCCAGCCTCCGCGCCGGATTCGAGCTGATCACCTCGATGCGTGATCAGACAATTCAGGCCGGCACGACCGAGTGCAGTACCTGTAAAATCCAAATGGAACAGGGCACAACAAAACCCACCGTACATCCGATCAAAATACTTGCCCGATCCTACGGTCTGACGCCCAACGTTAATCCACTCGACGCGCGTTCCGGTGCGTTGGTGGTCTCGAATCCTCATGAGAATACGAATTAAACTGTTTGCTGTCGCGCAACAATTGGCCGGGCAAGCAGAAGTCGAAATCGAATTGAATGAAGACGCCGACATCGCGGCTCTGCGCAACGCGCTTTTGGCGGCCTACCCACAAATGAAAAACATCGCCGCGCAGTTAACTTTCGCTGTGGACACGGAATATGCTAAGGATTCAACGCCGATAACCGCCGATGCAGAGGTCGCCGTGATTCCGCCCGTCAGCGGTGGGTAACCAAACCATGATCGCAATCACAGAAAGCTCGATCGATATCGAAGCATTGCTTGCCGAAATCTCTACCCCCGATGCGGGCGCGGTAGTTTTGTTCCTCGGCACAACCCGGCAGACAACTGACGGACGACAGACCGAGTCGCTCGACTACGAGTGTTATGAAGAGATGGCCGCAAGAAAACTCACCTCACTGGAATCTGAGGCTCGCCAGCGTTGGCCCCTACTGAATTGTGGCATCATTCACCGCATCGGGCATTTGGAAATTGGACAGGCAAGCGTCGCAGTCGCTGTCAGCACGGCTCATCGTCAAGCCGCATTCGAAGCCGGTAAATGGTTAATCGATACACTCAAGGAAGTCGTTCCGATCTGGAAGAAAGAAAACTGGGCCGACGGCTCCAGCGAATGGGTACATCCCGCAGTGGAGATCGCCAAACCAGAAAATTGACCGGTACCGTCCTTTTTCTTGGCTACCACGGCATAAAAACTGGCCGCACATTCGTGTACAATTGATCGTTCGCACACGATGCGGCACTCACCGTGGATACCGGCCACCGTCCTCTGACCATACCGAATCTATCAATGCAACTCGTCGATCGATTTGCCCGCGTTCACAATAGCCTGCGAATCAGCGTCACCGACCGCTGTAACATTCGCTGTGTGTACTGCATGCCAAACGAAGATGTGCAATTCCGGGATCGGGAAGAAATACTGTCCTTCGAGGAAATTACACGATTCGTCCGCGTCGCCGCTCGTCTGGGCGTCAACAAACTACGATTGACCGGCGGGGAACCGCTCGTCCGCCAAGATCTGCCGAGTCTGATTCAACAACTGCGAGCGGTTCCCGGCATCGAAGACATCGCGATGACGACGAACGGAATTCTGCTGGGCCAGCAGGCATACGAACTGTACGACGCCGGACTCCAACGGCTCAACATTAGCCTCGACACGCTGAACGAAGAGGTCTTTCAAGAGATCGCCCGCCGCCCGGGATTGCGGCGCGTGCTGGAAGGCATTTTTGCAGCAAGACGCGCGGGATTCAAAAACATTCGTCTCAACGCGCTGGCGATTTCTGGCCTGAATGAAGAGGACATCCTGCCGCTGGTCGAATTCGCACGACGACACGACTTTGAATTGCGGTTTATCGAATTCATGCCTCTCGATGCCGAAGACAATTGGCAACGACGACAAGTCGTCTCGGGTGAAGTAATTCGTGAACGACTGGAATCGGCCTACGGCCCGCTCGTACCGGTCGACCGCCACGATCGCAGTCAGCCGGCGGTTGATTTTCGATTTTCCGACGGTCGCGGGCGGATTGGGTTTATCAATCCTGTTACGCAGCCGTTTTGTGGAAATTGCAATCGCTTGCGGTTGACAGCAGAAGGGCACATCCGCAACTGCCTGTTTTCTACAGAAGAGTGGGACGCCCGTGTGCTGCTCCGAGGCGGAGGCACCGACGAGCAACTCGCAGAACTCGTTCGGCGGGCGGTCGGCGCAAAAAAAGCGGGGCACGGCATCGACAGCGACGACTTTATCAAACCCGGTCGCGCCATGTACCAGATTGGCGGGTAGTCGTGGGCCGCATCTACGTCGACAACGCCGCAACCAGTTGGCCCAAGCCCGAAACCGTTTATTCAGCGATCGACCATTACATGCGCGAATGCGGCGCGCCAGCCGGGCGCAGCGCTTATACCGATGCCGTCGATGCCGCACGCAGCGTGGACCACGCACGCAAACTAACTGCCAAGCTTCTAGGTGTCAGCGATCCGCACCGTGTCGCGTTTTCACTCAACGGAACCGACGCCTTGAACATGGCCATTCACGGTATCGTGCAACCCAACGACCACGTCGTTACCACCGAAGTCGAACACAATTCGGTTCTGCGGCCGCTGCGTTTCGTTGAAGATTCCCGTGGCGTCGAAGTGACGCGGGTTCCCTGCGACTCAAAAGGTTACATCGACCCCGGCGACATTAATGCCGCGATTCGGACAAACACAAAACTGGTCGCCATCACGCACGCTTCCAATGTTACAGGGATGATCCAGCCAATTGAAGAAATCGGAGTTATCGTGCGCCGGCACGGCGGGTTGTTGCTTGTCGATGCCGCACAGTCCGCTGGGCATTTGTCGATTGAGGTGGACGACCTGGTTGTCGATCTCCTCGCCGCACCCGGACACAAAGGGCTGTTGGGACCGCTGGGCACTGGGCTTCTAATTGTCGGGGATCGCGCAGCATCGATAATTTCAAGTATCCGCCAGGGCGGAACAGGCACGCACAGCCAGGACGATCGGCATCCCGCAACATTGCCCGATCAATTGGAGGCCGGAAACCTAAACGTGACCGGTGTTGTTGGTTTGGCAGCGGGAATCGAGTTCTTACTCGAGAAAGGTGTCGCGGAAATACGACAACACGAATTGACACTCACCGCTCAATTGCTCAATGGCTTGCAGCAAATCGACGGCGTCACGATTTACGGACCGACACCATCTGAACCACGGGTGGGCGTAGTCAGTATTTCGATTACGGATTATGATGCCCAGGAAGTTGCCGCGGCGCTGGATAGCGGATACGGGATTCAAACGCGGTCAGGTTTTCATTGTGCCCCATTGATTCATAAACGTTTGGGCACGGAACCATTCGGCGGGACGGTCCGATTTAGCGTAGGACCGTTTAACACCGAGCAAGACATCCAAGCCATCCTCTCCGCAGTTCAACAGATCGCCTCAATGTCCGTCGAAGTGTAGGAGACGTAGTTTGGCACGACAGCCTCCACCACCCGCAGAAGATCCCTGGTACAACGGCGGTCTGCGGTTCAAATGCACCCAATGCGGCGACTGCTGCACCGGCGCACCGGGCTATGTGTGGGTTAACAAGGCCGAAATTGCCGAGATCGCCGACCTGCTTGGTGAATCGATTGACGAGTTCGAGCACAAATACACGCGGAAGATCGGCATTCGTAAAAGCCTCGTCGAATTTCCCAATGGAGACTGCGTTTTCTTCGACAACCAATCCCGCCAATGCAGCGTGTATGAAGCGCGACCACGACAATGCCGCACTTGGCCGTTTTGGGATTCGAATATTCGCACGCCCGAATCCTGGGAAACCACCTGTCGGGTGTGCCCGGGTAGTGGGAAGGGAACCCTGATCCCTCTGGAAGCGATCCAGCGGCGGGCAGCAGAGATCAAGATTTGAATCTGGCTGCGGCTGTACAAACGCGGTATCTGCACTTTAGTTTGACGATTGCGCAACCGATAACGATAAGACCGGGTTGTGGAGAATCGTCTTTCGTCGTTACTCGTTTGTTGATAAACAGTTGCGTTTTCCAAGCAGCGACCAACTCATGTAATTCCCATAACTCCGTTTTAAATAGAAACTTAGGCCAAATCACACACGTCGCCAAAGTGGGGAGGAACTGCTGCCAATGCTGTTAGGTACGTCCAGGTCAGTCTCTTTGAGCTTGACTCTAGTACTTACTACATTTACACTTGGAGCATATGCGAGCCGGTAAAATCTCGTCTTCGTGGACTCGCAACCTCGGTATGTCTCAGAGGAGACCGTCGAAGTGACCAAAAAAGAGATTGTCAAAACTATCTCCGAGGAAATTGGGTTGACCCAATTGAAGACCAAGGAGATCGTGCAGAAGACGTTTGACGCGATTGTCGATACGTTAGTTGAAGACACCCAGGCCAACCTAAACAAAGGTGGTAAAGGAACTTTGGGTCGAATCGAACTCCGCAATTTTGGTGTCTTTGAAGTTAAACGACGCGCGGCACGCAAAGCGCGAAACCCCAGAACGGGCGAGAAAGTGTTCGTCCCGCAGAAATTCGTAGTCACCTTCAAACCCGGCAAAGAGATGGAAGAGCGTGTACGACAACTCGAACAAGCTGCGGCCCGCGCCGCGGAAGCTGCATCGGCCGACCCCAGTTCGACAATGAGCGACGGGCCGTCTGCCGACGGACCCGCACGCGGAAGTTACGGTACACCAAGCAGTTACGGGACAAACTAGTTATTTTTTGCTGCCTGATCCCCGCCCAGGCACATTTGGCATGTCAAGCCGTTCGGCCAATGACATGGCGTGGTCCACTAGGGCCGTAATTTAGAATTGAATGTTTTGGGCCTTGCACGCGGGGATGTATGTCCGCCGGAAGCGTCGGCATGCAAATCCTACGTCTTGGAAGTTTTTAATCACGGAGGATTACTTTGATGCGCCGTTTGATCATAGCCATTGTGCTGGGCGTTACACTTGGAGCCAGCACTGGCTGCCTCATCCCAATTTACTCGGCAGATCCTGCGCGACGGACTCGACAGCTGATTTACACGTCAGAAAGTTTGCGCCACCTGGTAGAGGAATGGGAGCGATTTTGGTTCTTGGACCATCCTGACCAATTATCGCCATATCGAACGCATGGTGGCGTGATTTAGCCCGCCATCCGGCGTTTCGCGACTAGGCAGGATTCGCGACAAGCGGTAAATTGCCGCTGATGTCTGCAGTTTGCGCTGCGCGTTCTCTTGAT
>JAYGDO010000591.1:0-1915 GCA_046582885.1 Pirellulales bacterium
TGCAGCCGCGTGAGTTGCCCATCGTCCGTTTCGTTCCTAAGTTTAGTCTACGCAACAACTATTCGGAAACGTGATTTTTCCGTCCCATAAACGGGCGACAAATTCGTGGTAGCTTCGTTCAAATCCGCTATGATGATGGCCAATGACCAATTCCGTTTTTTGCGCGGGGTGCACCATGTCGCGAACGCCAATTCTATTGCAAATTCTGCCGGTCTGGCTCTCATTCGCCGTCGTTCCCATTGCTGCCGTGGGACAAGAACCGGAAAAAGAGCCTAAGCTTCTGACTTCTTACCAGGATATCCTCGAAGTGCTCAACGGCGATTCCGTGCTGCATCAAGCCGACAACAAAAATCAATCGATTCGCATCCCCACCAGACGCAAGGATTTGGACGGGGTAATGATCATTCGCTGGCAGGCCCGCGACGGTGTGGTGCAATTCATTCAATCGATGCCGATGGAAGTCCCCGAAGAACGGGTCAAGTCTGTCGAAACGGCCATGATGCGACTGAATCACGCCCTGGCAATTCCCGGTTTCGCGATCAACCACGAAAATCGGCTGCCGTATTATCGTTTTGTCGTACCATTTCAGCCGAGGGGCGGCATTCAGGCCGACGAATTTCGTTCGTATTTCCAGGTCACGCTCAAACAGGCTGCCGGATTTTTTGGACCCTTAAAACAGGTCGCCGAAGAAGGCGCCGACCCGGTCGAGGTGACCGACAAAATCCGCCGGACCGCCAACGACCGCAAAGCGACGGGACAACGACCCGCCACATAGGGATGCCTAGCAACGTTGAAATCAAAGCACGTTCGGTTGATTTCCAGCGGCAAAAGGCGCTGGCGGCCGAAATCGCCGACGGTCCGTCAGAACTGGTTGTCCAGCGCGACACCTTTTTCAACGCGCCGCACGGGCGACTGAAACTTCGCGAATTCGCAGACGGCAACGGTCAGTTGATTCAATACGCGCGGCCGAATCAGACCACGGCCAAGGTGTCTTCGTACACTCTGGTCACCGTCCCCGACCCCGAATCGATGCGCCTCGCACTGGCCGCATCACTTGGAATTCGCGGCGAAGTACGTAAGCGGCGCTGGCTATTTTTGGCTGGGCAAACGCGCATCCACCTGGACGAAGTCGAGCAGCTCGGGCATTTCATTGAGTTGGAAGTTGTTATGCGGAGCAACCAGCCGACCGCCGAAGGCGAGGCCATTGCCCACGAATTCGTACAGCGGCTCGGCATCACGCCGGCCGACCTAATCGAGACCGCATACATCGACTTGGCCGAAGCATAAGCGGCTACGCGACTCTCCAGAACAGACGACCGCACGCCGTCCTTACGGACCCGGATATCGCGTACAATTTCGCCTCGGTCGACCACCGCTTTAGACATCGTCGACGTGTCGGCCCGACTTCCTCGTCAACTTTGACAAGCAGTCATCAGGTATACTTTATTACTCGAGCATATCGGAGCTTTTCGAGAAACGACTAATATTCGTACCGGTCACACGACACGCAAAAAATGCGGACACCGCGGGGTAACCACGAAATCGATTCTAGCGTATATCCACATAGCCTCGCAGGAACACGGAAGCTTTTTCCAGTATCGCGAAATCGCCCACATACAAAAACGTTTTTGCCGTCATTTTAGTCCACGTACCCTACTTACCAATCGAGGTTCCGAAATGCAGATTCTCACCTCTTCCGCTAAATGCCTCTTGCTTTGTTGCACGGCGTTTGTCCTGTCCGTAGCACCGGCGATTTCTAAGGGGCGGGCTGACGAGATCGTGGCTTCGGACCTGTTGCCCAATTCGACAATTCTCTATGCCGAGATACCGCGGCCTAAACAACTCATCACGACCATCTTCGACCATCAGATCACCAAGGACATCCAAGCTACCAACGAATACAAGGCAGCGACAA
>JAYGDO010000619.1:0-8574 GCA_046582885.1 Pirellulales bacterium
TAGCGTTCTCTGGTCTGTCGAATCCATGACAGACAGTGCCAGCAAATCCACTTTTTCTTTGGCCATGGCGGTGAGTACCGCTGCGAGACGGCCGGGGCGATTAACGAGACGAACCGAAAACTGCTTTGTCAGTTGCGTAGAGACTCCTCCTTGTATTTGCATAGACCCGAAGCACAACAGCCAACTTCCCTTCTGACCAGCCAGGCCCGCCACCCCAGTCCTCGCGACAGGCGCCCCGGGTCGGCGCGGACTCACCCAGCAATTGGCGATGAAACGCCAGGAAAAGAAATGAAAGCGATTTTGCGCTTTGCATAGCCTCGTCTTTCCGTAAAATCGACTAGCAATCGCGGGGGCTCACTTGCCGGCTAGCATAGCTTCTGGCCGATTCGTAAGGAACCGCCCGCGAACCGTCTTGGCGGTCGCCCACGGTGGCCGATGGAGCCGAAAAATGTCAGTAAAATCGACAGTTTTTGCTTTCAGGAAGGAACGAAACCACAAATCAGCCGTCAAAAAAGAATGTTGGCGGTTGCTTTACATCCGGGTTTTTGTAAAAGGTCGAAAAATGATGTGTAGATTCAATCAAGCAATAATATTGGCCCTGCTCATGCCTGCCGTTGCCGCGGCACAGGGTTTTCTTGTTCATACGCATCCGGATCATGTCGTTCCATTGCCGCGGCCGATCATCATTCGGCCCATTCCGTCGCCGCAGCCGATTCCGCCAAGCACGTACAAGATCAAAGAACTGTCGGTCCAAGCAAAACTCACCGATCAGGTCGCCCGGGTGCAGGTTTCCCAGACCTTCGTTAATACGGGTAGTCGCCAAATGGAAGTCTGTTTTGTGTTTCCGCTGCCATACGACGGCGCGATTGACCGCCTGACACTGCTTGTGGATGGCAAAGAATATGAAGCTCGACTCCTGGAAAAGAAAGAGGCGCGCGGGCTTTACGAGGCCATTGTTCGCAAGAATCAAGATCCCGCGCTGCTGGAATGGATGGGTACGGGGCTATTTAAAACCAGTGTATTTCCAGTACCCGCCGGCGCATCGCGGACCGTGTCGCTGCGTTATTCGCAATTGTGCCGACAGAGCAACGGGCTGACCGACTTTATGTTCCCGCTATCGACAGCCAAGTACACATCGCATCCAGTCGAGAAGATCGACATCCAGGTGAATATTGAAAGCACCGATAAGATCAAGAACGTGTATAGTCCGACACATTCGGTCAAAATTAAGAAGCGGGTGGACGAACACGCCAGGGTTTCTTATGCGGCGAAAAACAAGGTTCCCACCTCGGACTTTCGGCTTCTATACGATGTCGGCCGTGGAAAAGTAAGTACGAAAGTCGTCAGCTATCGACCGGATGATGACGAACACGGATATTTTCTCTTGTTGGCAACGCCAGAAATCAAAGCCGAGAAAGCCGATCGCCCGAAGAAGACGGTTGTCTTTGTCGTGGATCGGTCGGGAAGTATGAGCGGCAAGAAAATCGAACAAGCCAAATCGGCACTGAAATTTGTGCTCGACAATCTCCGGGAAGGAGATCTATTCAACGTGATCGCTTATGACAGCGAAGTCGAGAGCTTTCGTCCGGAATTGCAAAAATATAACAAAAAGACGCGTGCCGCCGCCGCCGGTTTCATCGAAGGCATCTTCGCAGGTGGCGGAACGAATATCGATGGCGCGCTGACGACGACGCTAACGCAACATTCAGATTCGCAACAGCCGAAGTATGTGCTGTTCTTGACCGACGGCCTTCCCACGATTGGCGAGGTCAACGAGTCAAAGATCGTCGCCAATGCCAAATCGAAAAACCAAGTTCGGGCACGGGTATTTAGTTTTGGTGTCGGCTACGATGTCAACAGTCGCCTATTGGACAAGCTGACGGTCGCCAGTCGCGGACAAAGCGAATACGTCAAACCGGACGAGGATATTGAGGACCGTGTCAGTCGCCTCTACAACAAGATCGGTTCACCTGTGATGACCGATGTGGCGATCAAATTCGAAATTGAGGGCGGAAAGCCCGAGAACGGCAGTCCGGTCAGTCGTATCTACCCCAAGGATGCTTACGATTTGTTTGCCGGCGAACAGGTTGTTGTGGTGGGACGCTACAAGCGGCCCGGCGTGGCGAAAGTAACGGTTAGCGGTCATGTGGGTACTGAAGAAACAAAGTTCAATTTCCCGGCGGAATTCGTTAAGTTGTCAAACGACGAATCTTATGCGTTTGTCGAGAAGCTTTGGGCCGTTCGGCGGATCGGTGAGATTATCGACGAGTTGGATTTGCACGGTGAAAACAAGGAACTGGTCGACGAACTCGTTTCGCTTTCGACACGGCATGGTGTGTTGACTCCTTATACTTCATTCCTGGCCGACGAAACGAGCGATGTCCGCGATGTGGCGGCGAATGCACTGCGGACACGGCGTGCGCTTGGCCGCTTGAAAGAAGCGGCCGGACAAGGTGCTTTTGACCAACGGAGGTTGAAGGCCGCGTTCAAGCAAGCCGATCAAGCGGCTGAGGGTGCCGATTTGTTCGCGCCAGCGGCCGATGCCGCGGTGGGACCGAACGGCAAAGCGCCGGCGGGGTCGCAGTCGCAGCTAGGGGTTGGCGGTGGTACTGCGGGAGGAAAAGGCAACCGGCTTGCCTTACTAAACGTCGGCCGCAAATCGTTCTACCATCGCGGCGGTCGCTGGGTCGATGTGCAGGTAACGGCTGAGATGGAGAGAAAGGCTGTCGCAGTGAAACGGTTCAGCAAGGCTTACTTTGAACTGATCGACAAGCACGGCAAAGACATTGCCAAGTATCTGGCAATCGAAGGCGCGGTAGTCATCGAACTGGAGGGCAAGGCATACGCATTTTAGGCGTATGCGTCCATGCCAAGGTACGTCTTGAGTTCCTCAAACTGATCGATGTACTTCTCGCTAGACGAATGTACGTGTTCGGCTTCCGTGATGAACTTTATTTCATCGTCACAGGAGATGTCGTATCCTTTGAGGATCTCCTCGAATGCCGACAGTTCTCGGCCATAGGCGAAAATCAACTTGTGCTCATCAAATTGCACTTCCATTGGAACCTCGGGATTGAGTACCGCAATTCCACAGCAGCCATCATTGAGTAGAAGATCTTCGTAATCGTACAGTACGCTCTTGAGCACCGGCATGTCGATATGCTCGCGATAGAGATCGACGTGCTCTTGACCTTGGCGATTGTGACTGGTCTCTAGCACGACGTCGACATTCGTTCCCAAGGGGTCGAGCAGGTCGATAAATAAATCGAATAGTTGTTCGCTCGACGCCGAAGCCATAATCACAGGCACCGACACACTTTCCTCACCTTTTTTGTAGATGTCGTGTCGGTAGCCGCGGCGGGGCACGACCTGTAAATCGTAGGAGGGTCGGACGGCATCGGTCAGCTTGAATTCGCCGTATCGCGAAATCTTGAGGTGGGATGCGAGATCCTCTTCGTCGAGCATTTCAAAGCTGCTGGAAGTGTGATTCGGCGTTGATTCGCGAAATACATTGCGGAAAATTTTCTTCAGGAAGCCCATAATGGCCTCACCTCTTTCGGCAGTTGGGAGAATGGCGTGTGGGTCAGTCCGGCATATACAAATGTGACCGGTGTTTGCCAAATCCTAGGTCACGCAGATTCAGTAAAACGGATATCTCCTCACACTTTTCTAATCAAGTTGAGAAAACGGTCGCACTCAGGCGGAAAAATCGGCGAACTCCGTCTTTACTACTTTGTTTGGCGACCCGCCGGGTTAGCGTGTTTCGAGTCGACGACTCTATGGAAAGTCTAGCACTCGCCGGTGCACCGAACAGCAATCCTGCTTCGAACATAATCAAAAACATATCTAGAGATTGGGACACTGTGACGATCAGCTTGAGTTTTTTGCGACACCTGACGACAGTCGCACAGGTCGAGTGCCGATGTCGCGAATTTACACCGCGACGGACCCCGTTAACGGCAGGTTGATTCGGTCTCGCGACATGTTGCCCACGGTCAACACCGTTATTACCGCTGGTTTTGGTATACTCTCCCAGATGCGACACGCAGCCATTCAGGTTTTTCGAAAAGGTGACGAGATGCCCCCTGTAGTTTCACACCGGCAATCCAGCAGTAGGATTGTTGCGCCGTTCCGGCGATTCGCTGGGCTGGTGTGTTGTTTTTTTGCGACTTTTAGCCCTGTGCATGGTCTGGCCGGAGAGCAGCCAGATCAGTCTCCGATTGAGACGGTCGAAACCTGGGACGCGATCTACTTGCAAGCCGCAAAAATGGGATACGGGCACACGCGTATTTCTGGCCGCGAAGAAGATGGCCGTCAATTACGACAGACCGACGCCCTGATGCGGATGTCCGTTAAGCGGTTGGGGCAAAATCTCGATATTGAAATGTCCATGCGGAGCATCGAAACCATCGAAGGCCAGGTGGTTCGTTTCCGGAGTAAGGTCGCACTTGGGCCGACGCCAACGGTCGTGACCGGCGAGTTCCGCGATGGTGCCATGCACTTAACGACCAAGACACTCGGCAAATCAGTGACATCGGAACTTCCTTGGAAGAGTGATTATCGGGGTTTTTTTTACGATGAACAAACGTTGAAAGCGAATCCGATGAAGCCCGGCGACCGACGCAGTTACGTGGGGCTGGTTCCAGTCTTCAATCAACTTGCTCCGACGCAGATGGTCGCGGGTGAGTACGAAGAAACGGAACTGCTGGATGGCAAAAAGAGAAGATTACTAAAAATCACCACGGTCACGCAGTTCGGTGGCGCGAAAATTAAGGCCTACAGGTGGACGGACGTAAAGGGGCACACTTTGAAGACACTCGAACCTACTATGAACCAGCTGTCCTATCGAACCACCCGTGAGTTCGCCTTGCGAAACGGCAGCTTTGTGCCGGACTTGCTTGTGGGCTCTATCGTAAGGCCGTCCGGAGAGACGGCCGAACTGGGCAGTGCAAAGTCGGTAACGTATCGCGTTACGGTTTCTGACCGGGATGTGGTCAGGTTGTTTCCAAGCGGCGTGTCGCAATCCGTCAAAGCGATTTCAAGAAACGTTGCCGAATTGAGCGTGCAGCGGATCCGCGCAGGTGGCAAGCAGGTATCGACAAAAAATAGAGAGTCCGCACCAACCAAACAGGACCGAGATCCCAGTAATTGGATTCAGAGCGACGATCCGGCGGTTGTAAAACTAGCCGGCGAAGTCGCCAAGGACGAAAAAGACACAGCAAAAATCGCGGTCGCGTTGGAACGGCACGTCAATCAGTTGATCACCGAGAAGGATTTTTCCACCGCGCTGGCGACGGCAGCCGAGGTCGCCAAATCGCGGCGTGGAGATTGTACAGAACATGCCGTTTTGCTGGCTGCTCTGGCGCGAGCGCGAGGAATTCCCTCGCGCATCGCGGTTGGTCTTGTCTATGTTCGACCGCTGGGAGGGTTCGGATACCACATGTGGACGGAAATGTGGCTGGACGGCGACTGGTTTCCGCTGGACGCAACCCGACCCCAAGGTGGCACGGGTTGTGGACACATCAAGATAGCTCACGACAATCTAGGCGGAACAGGCGGTTCGTTGGTGTTTTTGCCTGTCTTGCGGGTGTTGGGAAAATTGAAGATCGAAGTTGCGGGCATTACGAAATCCCCATGAGGTTCTTTCCGCAAATTCTCGGCGACGGGGAAGTGATCACGCCTAGTGATGACTAATCACGGCGATATCTTCCTCGGTAAGTTCACCGAGGTCGGGCAGGGAGATTTGCTGCGATTCGAGATCGTCCCGGCCGTCAAAAGTGGGTGTCGTCTGGAGAATGGCCAGCAGACTTGGGTGAGTCGCGGGGACCAGTTGCACCCGCCAGTTTTGCGTGAACAGGTCCCAACCGGTCGACCGCCCTTGCCGCACGGGGTATTCGAGATCATTTCCATTTCCCCAGACAAGCCGGTTGCGCGGAATGAATAAACTGATCTGCGCATAGCTGGTGTTGTCGCCGGAAATCGGCGTGTCAAACAATCCGGGAAAAATGTGCGGCACCCGCGGCCAATAGACGACACCCACGAAGTGGTTATTTTGTTCGAGAAAATCATTCCGCTCCGACGATTGCGCCAATTTCATCGTGTCGCGAACCGTCGTCCGCAAAATGTTGTCGTCGTTGACCGCAACCTGAATCACTTCTGACGGCGTATGGATCACAAACGGCAAATTGCTCATTTCGTGTTCATGTTCCAGCTGCTCCAAGCGGCCGCAAGTGAAGCTGACCCAGAGATTATAATATTGCGACATTCCGCCAACGTAGCGAAACGGCGCCAGCTTCTCGTTGTTCCACTGAGACAAATAGTTTTTTGCGGCCGCGTTTCGCCAAGCCCTGGCTACTTTCAGGTAGTACTGCTGCTCGGGCATCGCGTCGCGGACGGGGTCGACAACCGGCAGGCTTCGATTTGTGAAGTCGGCGAAGGTGTTTACGGGCTCTGCGCGAGGGGTCCACAGCATGCCTTGCAGTGGCCCCCGTGTTTCGTGCGTTTCCCCATCGGGTCGTACGCCGTGAGCGTGGGCGATAAGATTCATCGCTGTCTGGGCGATGTCCGGTACATTTTCGACAACGGCTCGCTGATACTCGGGTATCAGTTCGTTATCGAGAATATGCTCCAACGTCGGCAACACCTGGTCCGAAAATGCTGCTGCCCATTCGGCAAAGGCCCGCACCATCTCTTGCTCTTTAGGGACGGTATTGGTGATGGCTTCGGAAAGCGTCTGGATCGAAAAGCTGGCGTTCTGGCCGTAGTATTGGCCATTCCAATTTTGAAACCGGTTGAAATCATCAAATTCGTACTGCGGCGCTAGCTCTTGCCACGCCGCAAGAATCTCTGGCACGTATTCAACGCCGCGATTATGGGTGGCTTCGCGGAGGAATGCGGTCAGTGCAAACACGTCACAGAGCAAGTGGTTCGTGAACGCCAGCGTGTTCATGCCACGCGCCATGACGACGCCGCCGGAGTAGGCGGCCGCATCGGCGGCATTCTGCATTTTTACTTTGCTATCGGCCTGGAAGCCGACGTTCAAAACCATGCCCAGCAGCATGGCCAAAATAATCAAAGCGAACACCGAAACGATACTGATCGTCCCCCGCTCATCCCGATGAACCCGCGCGAGTTTCCTCAAATCCGATAAAATTGCGTCGTATACAATCATCTTAGTAGCGGAATCCGTTTTCATTGTATTCGTAACGAAGCACGGATTTCTGGCCCTCGTTACTGATGGTCGCTTGGGCTTTCAGCGGCCAGGTATAGAGCGTTTCGCCGGTTCGACTGACATTGGTGACCTCGCCGTCGTACTGCGACCCTTCTCGCATGCTCAATATTCGTGAAAACATGCGGCCCGGACCTGGAAGCAACGCTAGATTGTGTTTGACAGTGACGGTGATTTCGTCCTGCCAGCCGATCTCATTGGGTTGAAACTCTCGGGCGTCCTCTTCGTACTGTTGGTAGTAGGACCATTCGTCTTCTGCATAACTCTCGATATAAATTGGCTCACGCTCGGAGAAGCGTTCGGCGAGCTCGCCGACGTCCTCGTGAATTTCGCCGAGGAGCGGCTCATGGCGGGACTGAGGGTGAAAAACTTCAATCTTTACGTCCGTATTGGCCAAGGCGTAGGTGAGTTTGTTGCGCATACGGCGACTGATCGCGCCGCCGGCTTCTGCCTCGGGCGCGATGGCTTCGAATGCGCGAACCATAGATGTGGCGGCCGAGTTGCCGGTGGCGGATCGGTCGAAGCCGGTATCGCGAGAGGGTGCGATCGGCACGCAGGCTTGTGCGGCAGCCATCGAAATGCGAAGAACCTTCGGACTGCTATACTCACCGGCCCACGCTTCTGTTTCGACTCGATAGATGTCGCCCTCGTCTTCCGAGCGTTCGTAGACGAGTTCCGAGATGCGATTACGACCATCCGTGCCATCCAGGTGTGCGGGAAGCCAGACGGATGCGGAACGTGCGGTGAGGATGGCGGAATATTCGACCACGATCTGCGCGATCATGATTTGGCTTGTCTGCACGACCCCCATCATGATTAAGATAAACAGGGGCAGCGTTAGCACGAAACTGAGACTTTGAACCGCTCCTTCCTCGTTGCGGTGCACATTGCGTAGCCGGTTCCATTTGCAGTGGCCGCCGCTGACGGCAGTCAGCCAACGCATAACGAGCAATAGCACGGCGATCACACAGAAGCCGACCAGCAAAAACGGATACAGCGTTTGTAACATGCTCGTTTGCGTCTTGCTCGCTCGGCTGTCGGACACATGATTCCGGCAGGCCCAGAGTTTCCCACTGCCTACTTAGTGGGATCAAACAATGATATCCAATGCCAACGCTTTGAGCAGCTTAAATTCTACAAGGATCACCGCCAGCAACGCACTAGGCGCTAAGAAAAGTGACGTCTTAAACTGTGCGTCCAGCGAACCTTTCAATGGCGAAACTCCTCGCAGGCGGAATGCGGCCACCGCATATTGAATGAAACGCCGCAGAACATTCAAAGTTCCGACTTTCCAAATCAAGACGACGATGGCGAACGCGGCTCCGATCACAAAGCTCCAGAGCATT
>JAYGDO010000628.1:0-12462 GCA_046582885.1 Pirellulales bacterium
GACCGCGCAACGGTGTGGGTCCTTAACGCTGAGACTGGCGAAGTGATCACCAAGAAAAAAGCCGGCCGTGTGATGCGTTCCACCCCGTTTTACGCCGACGGAAAATTTTACTTATGCACGGCCAATGGGTATTTCAACGTCTATGCGCTCGAGAACGACAAACTGAAACAAGTCAGCAATGCCCGGCTGGGCGAAGAATGCCACGGCTCACCGATCGTCGCAAACGGCAGAATCTACCTGCCGACCGCTGACCACATGTATTGCATTGCCGACAAGGCGAAGAAAGCGAACGTCAAGGCAGCCGCCAAAAAGCTAGCGGAAAAAGCGGGCGGACAAAAACCGGCTCATATACAGATTGTTCCGGCGGAAGTGTTGTTGCGTCCCGGACAAAAACAACCGTTTAAGGTGCGGCTGTTCAATGCCACCGGCCAACCGCTTGAGGCGGCCGAGATCAAGACGAATGAGGCGAGTTTCACGCTCGAAGGTCCCGGCGAGATCACGCCCGACGGCATTTACACCGCCGCCAGCGGTGGCGGGCACACGGCAACCACCATTCAATTCAAAGCCAGCGACTTGACCGGAAGTGCGCGGATTCGCGTCGTACCCGATTTGCCCTGGAAATTCGATTTTGAGAACGGGGAAGTACCAATCACCTGGGTCGGCGCGCGTTACCGCCACCAGAATCGCGAAATAGACGGCAACCGCGTTATCGTCAAAGTTTCGACGATTCCCAAAGGCACACGCTCGCGAGCCTGGATGGGCCATCCCGGTTTTAGCAACTATACGATCCAAGCCGACGTTCGCGGCGCGCTAACGGATAACAAGATGCCGGACATCGGCATGATCGCTCAGCGATACACGTTGGATCTACAAGGCGAATATCAGCGACTGCAAATCCGCACCTGGGGCACGGTCGAACGCATGGCCAAGTCAGTTGCATTCAAGTGGCAACCCGATAAGTGGTACCGAATGAAGTTCATGGCATCGGTCGAGGAGGCCAACGGCAAGCCACGGTCCGTCCTCCGCGGAAAAATCTGGCCCAAGGAAGATGCGGAACCGAGTGACTGGACCATTGAAGCGACCGACGACACGCCGAACCTCACCGGCAGTCCCGGACTTTACGGCAGTGCAAAAGCCGCCGAACTCTACCTTGACAACCTGACCGTCACGCCAAACCCCGAGTAGCCGTGCCGCCGGGTCCAAATTAAATCCGCCCATCATTTTTTTTTGCGAGCATCTGGAGAAGAGGATGACTACCAAATCGATGACTGTTTTGTGTGCGTGTGCGATCGCTTGCTTTCTACTGACCGGATGCGAACTGCAGCCAAATTCGCCAGGCGCTGCCGGGACTGCCAAAAAACCAAAGCAGGAAGAGGAACAAAATACGGACACAACAGGCGAGGAATCCGACAAAAAAGACGATGCCGGTAACAACGGCGATAACGTTGCCGCCGCCCAAGACGCAACGCAAGACGGCGAGGAGATCACGCGAGAGTGGGCACAATGGGGCGGTGGCCCCCAACGAAACAACACTCCAATCGGAAAAAATATCCCGAGTCACTGGCATCCCGGTGAATTCGATCTCGACACGGGAGAGTGGATCCGGGAAAACTCTGAGAACATCAAGTGGGTTTCCAAACTCGGTTCACAAACCTACGGCAATGCCGTTATCGCCGGCGGCAAAGTTTACATCGGCTCTAACAACGGCGCGGGTTACCTCGAACGATACCCGACTAAAGTCGATTTAGGCTGCCTGCTTTGTTTCAATGCCGCCGACGGTAAGTTTCTTTGGCAGCACTCCAGCGAAAAGCTCAAAACCGGCCGCGTACACGATTGGCCGCTGCAAGGCATCTGCTGCGCTCCGCTGGTCGAAGGCGAACGCCTCTGGTTCGTAACCAGCCGAGGCGAGGTCCGCTGCCTGGACACCCAGGGATTTTACGACGGCAAAAATGACGGGCCGTACACCGAAGAGACGAACGAAAACAAAAACGAGGCCGACGTGCTTTGGGTGTTCGACATGATGAAAGAACTGGGCGTCTCCCAGCACAATATGTGCAGTTGTTCGGTAACGGCCGCGGGCGATCTCTTGTTCGTAAACACGTCCAACGGCGTCGAGGAATTCCATATCAACATTCCGGCTCCCGCCGCGCCCAGTTTTTTGGTGATGGATAAGAACAGCGGCAAAGTCGTTTGGCATGACAGATCACCGGGACTCAATATTCTGCACGGCCAGTGGTCGTCGCCGACATACGCCGAACTGGGTGGTGTGCCGCAGGCGATCTTTGCCGGAGGTGACGGTTGGGTGTACAGTTTCCACGCCGAAGGTGACAACGGGAAACCAAAGTTGCTGTGGAAATTCGACGGGAACCCGAAGGATTCCAAGTGGATTCTGGGCGGACGCGGGACTCGCAACAACATTATTTGCACCCCGGTCGTCTACAAAGGAAAAGTGTACGTGGCCGTAGGGCAGGATCCTGAGCATGCCGAAGGAGAAGGCCACCTCTGGTGCATCGATCCGACTAAGAAGCTAGACGGCAGCGACGTCAGCCCGCAACTTGTCTTCAGCGTCGACGATCTCAGTCAGCCGATCCCGCCGCGGCGGATCAAGTCGTACGATCCGGACAAAGGCGAAGTCGTGCGGGACAATCCCAATTCGGCCGCCGTTTGGCATTACAGCGTCTTCGACCAAAATGGCGACGGCGAGATCGACTGGGAAGAGGAAATGCACCGCACGATCGGAACTGTCGTCATCAAGGACGACCTGTTGTATCTCTCCGATTTCAGCGGGTTGTTTCATTGCGTGGATGCGACGAACGGAAAGGTCTATTGGACTCACGACATGCTCGCCGCGTCCTGGGGCTCGGCGCTCGTCGTCGAAGACAAAGTCTATGTCGGCGACGAAGACGGCGACGTCCTGATCTTTAAGCACGGGAAGGAAGAGGAATTACTCTCGCGCGACGACAGCGGCGAACCGGGTCCGATCAACATGCTCAACTCGGTCTACAGCACGCCGGTTGTTGCTGACAACATCCTCTACATTGCGAACAAGTCGCACCTATTCGCAATCGCCACCGGAGGCGCGGACGTGGCGAAAGCGGCAGCGACCGGCGAGTAACAGCCGTCAGCCCACGGACGAACGCACGGACGACCCAGCGTCCGCGACTGGACCTCGCCTTGCCCCAAGCGCCCAGGAGGGGTGTGTTTTTGGGCTGATCTAATTGCCCTTTTTCTTCAGCCGGTTCCAGAGTTTTTCGAAGCTCGACGCCTCGCGCGGTTCTTCAGGCTGCGCCCCGTGGCTAGCCAATTCGGCGTCGGCCGCTTCCCGTGGGTAATGTTCGTTAATCACGCGATTCACGTCCAACGGCGTGCACAATACCGTACGGATTGAAATGTTCAGCCGCAGTTGCAGATCTTCTTCGAGTTGCAGATCGAGCGGATTGGGCGACGCGAGCAGTAATTGGTCGTTTTCAATCATTACCGGTATGACCGAGTGCCTGCGGGCCAATACAGCCGACAGTTTTGAAAAGAGTGACTCGTCGATCATAATGTCACTCAGATCCAAGTACGGCAGTCCGACTGATTCCGCAAACGCCTGAACAATCGTTTCCGTGGGGGCGAGTTTCTGCTGAACCAGCGCGTCACGCAGCGCAAAGCCCGTGGCCTCGGCGTACTGTTTTGCCCACTTCAGTTTTTCCTGATCGATTGTGCCGTTGCGCACAAGGATTTTTTCCAGTGACTGGCGGCGATCATCTTCGGCCGAGGCGCGGCCGAGCGTTTTGTCGTATTCCGCCTTACGCTTAACGTCGGTCAAGCAGAGCATCGCGCGGGCGAGTTCGTTCAATAAGTCCTGCGACTCTTCCGCATAGTCGCCGGCCGAATACTTGCGTACGTGCCCATTCAGTTTTCGGTAATGCCGACGAATCCGTTCTTGATCGTCGTCAAATTTCGCCAGCCGCAACAGTTGGTAGTGATTGGTTGGTTGATCGACATCTTCGATGCCGAGCCAGTCACGATAGACATTCAGTTCTTTGGCCATTGCAGTTCTGTGAAATCCTGTTACCTAACGCCGCGCGCGATTGCGTCGAGGTGACGGCAATTCGCAGTCGAGCACCATCAACATAGCGGCGGCGGTCAGTCCACCATGTATTCGCTCGCCAATTTGGTCAGAACGTCGATCCTGCCGTCGTCCAGCCCGCCGGCGCGCTCGATTTCGATTGTCGCGACTTTGCCGCTGGTCTTGTCCTCTGCGTGAACATGCACACGACCCGAACCGTCAAATGCGTAGACCACCTCAACCGGAGATCCTTTGGGTAGTCCTTCTGGCAGATCGCGGACATAAAAGTCGCCAATCTGCGCGCAGGCGGCCGGGTCGGGCGCTTCTCCTTGGATGACTTTGACGTGAATCCGCCGTTGATTGTCTTGATTCGTAACAAAAGCGTGGCGGTGTTCCGCCGGCAACTTTGAATTGCGGGGAATCATGACGTAGTTCAGTTGCTGCTCGTCCTTGGGATTCCTCGCCACGATCCCCAAACCGTGGGAATTGACGTTGTCCTGCCGGACGCTCACCAACATCTTCTTGAGATTTTCAGCGAGCGAACTGTCCGGGCCGCGATGCTTCGCTTCCAGGATCGCCGCGTGAATTGCGGCCCCCTGAGCCACCGACGTATGCGGCGACAATCCACCATACGGCTTCTTACCAAATATCTCTTCCAACTTACGAGACACGACCGGCATCAAAGTCGAACCGCCCACCAGCACGACGGAATCCAGTTGGCTGGCGACTATCTTTGCCTGCTCCAATACCAATTCGGCGGTGTCGATCGTCCGCTGCATCAGATCGGCTGTCATCTCTTCGAGCTGGTCACGCGTCACGTCCACCGTGTGAGTCTTGCCTTGATACCGGCACGGAATTGAGACTTCCAGACCGTTCGTTAAAGCGATTTTCGCCTGGTCACATTCATATTCCATCAACTGCTTGACGGCGGCGGAATCGCGGAAATCAAGCCCGTGTTCCGATTTGAATTCATCGGCCACGAAATCCAACAACCGGTCGTTCCAATCGACACCGCCGAGACGTACATCACCGTCGGTTGTCAGCACTTGAAAGTGAGTCGGGGTATATCGGACGACGGTAACATCAAATGTTCCCCCGCCCAGATCGTAGACCATGACGAGCCGCGGCTTCTCTTCGCGATCCTTTGACACTCCCAGTTCTTGCCGCTTCCACGCATAAGTGAGCGTGGCGGCGGTGGGTTCGTTGATGATGTCAATGACGTTCAGCCCGGCGATCTTACCGGCATCTTGCGTCGCTTTGCGTCGCGCGTCGTTGAAATAATACGGAACCGTAATCACGGCGTTGCCGATCACGCCGATTTTTTTTTCGGCATCTTGTTTTACCTTCTTCAAGATTAGCGCTGAGAGGAATTCCGGCGTGATCGTGCGGCCATCGAAACTTTTATGATATTCCTCTTCATCTTCCCCCATGTGCCGCTTGACCCGTTCGACAACGTTCTTCGGGTCTTCCATCGCGGCCCGCATGCGATTGGGCCCCACCACGACATGTCCACTTTCGGCCAACACAATGATGCTGGGCGTCTCTTCGCCTCCTTCATCGTTTTCCACCGGCACAGGAGTGCCGTCATCGGACAAATACGCAAGACTCGAAAAAGTCGTGCCGAGATCAATACCAACTGTGTGGCCTTCTTTGAATTCCATATACCAACCTTCACACAATGCGCCGACGGACTGATGAGGAACTAGCGAAAATTACCGCCGACTCGCCCGATGACATCGGCTCGATGCAATGCAAACCTACCAGGGTAACTAGGTGACCTGCATACGGTCAACAATTGGGCCCAAATCGACCGAGCCCACCAGGCTCGATGCGGGACCGGCATACCGGAACGGGGAACCGAATAAGGTCAAACCCGCCGAACCAGCCGGTGCGGTTACTTCTCCTCGATCACTTCCTTAACGGGCTGGACGAAATGCGGCGAATTGTGCTTGTCTGTCAGTTCGCCTGCCTTCTTTTCCGCCTGCCGTTTCTGGCTGTACTCGTAAAGAGCCACCCGCTTTAAAGACTGGTTGAACACCCCCCAAAATGCCTTGAGCCGGATCTCGGCGGCTTCCTTCTTACGGCTCTTTCGCTTGGCTTTTGGCGCGGCTTTCTTCTTTTTTGGTGTCGCTTTCTCGGCGGCCTCGGCTTCGGCGCGTTTGGCCTTAATGCTGACAGTTTTACGGGCCATTGTGTGCCTCTAGTCTGGATAGAATGGCGGGGGCTTCCGGGACACGATCTTACAACATGCCCCTCCATTCTACTAGCGACCCCCAGTACCGAGGGCGCGAGAGCCACACCGCCCTGCGGTTGGCCCAAGGAGACATAACCGTGGCCACCATTAGCTAATCGGCGTGGCTCCCGCCGGTGGAGTTCCTTTGCCCGCCCGTACATATTCTGAGCGATCGGAGGCGTATTCTTTCGCGTCCGGTTCCGGTTGTTTGAGGACATCTCCGCTAATGCGCGCTTCGTACAACCGCTGCAAAAAAACCCGGCACCAGCCGCAACCCGTTCCCGCGCCGTAACACTGGCTAAGTTGGCTTAAGGCGCGCGGTTTTTCAATACGAATAAAGTTGACGACTTTTCGTTTGGTCACGTGAAAACAAAGACAGAGTTCGTCGTCAAGTTCCATAACTGCTAGGTACTCGAGTTAGTCGCCAACTGCAGCGCGATCCGGCAGGCACCGTGAAATGCCTCCACGTCGAGTTGCTCGTCGCAGGTGTGCTGAAACAATTGCCCACAACCGAGCGTTACCGTTGGGATTCCGTGGACCACCATCCAGTTCGCGTCCAGTCCGCCATCGCACACGAAAAAGGTCGGTTCGGCACCTATTGCCCGAACCGCCTCGCGCGCCGCGCGAACCGCCGGTTCCTTTTTCGACAAGCGAAAGGATTCATAGTCGAGCTGTCCACTGATAGACACCGATCCTGTCACACCGAAGACATTCTTGACCTCGCCGACAGCGTGCAGAAAGGCTTGTTCGATTTCGCGCACGATCCGCTGACGAAACGACGGCGAATGGCTGCGCGCCTCAGCCCGTATTTCAACATGGTCTGTCACGACGTTGGTGGCCGCCCCCCCTTGAATCACACCGATATTGCTCGTCCCGCGACGGCGGCCCTTTTCAATAGCCCCGTGCCAACCGTGCCGATCCAAATCTGCGATTGCCCGCGCAGCGATCGCTATGGCGCTGACGCCCTGCTCCGGAGCGCCGCCCGCGTGGCTCGCCAATCCCTCGACCACAATCGCCATACGATAACCGCCTGTGGCACCGATCGTTAGTTTGCAGGGCGAACCACCGTCAAAATTGAAGGAAAGCCGTGGGCGACCGAGCTGGCTGACGTTCATATGCCGCACACCCTGGATGCCAATTTCCTCCTGGATCGTCCACAAAAATGTCAACGGTGGATGGTCCAGTCCGCCCCGGATAATCTCAATCGCCGTGTTCAAGACGACGGCCGCACCGGCGCGATCATCTGCACCCAAGCCGGTTTTAGGATCGACCGATGCCACCCGCCCGTTCTTGCGAACCGGACGCGAGCCTACACAAATGGGAACCGTGTCCATGTGAGCCATCAGCAACCGTCGAGGCCCGCGCCGATTTCCCTTGATTTTCAATATCAGGTTGCCGACGTTGCCATCAAACCCGGTACGCCGGTGCGCCCGATCAAAGCGAATCGCCGACCGCTCGACACCTGCATCCGCTAGCTGTTCGACAACGAACTCCGCAACGGCTGCTTCCCTGCAGCTCGGACCGGGAATCGCCATCAACCGCATTACCAAATCAGTAGCTCGTGCGAGGTCAGCAGGCATGCGGAATCTCGAATTTTAGGAAAGCGGGTTATTGGGTATTTAGCAACATGTGGATTTGTTACGCTGATCCGCTTCTGCTCAAAGAATAACGGGCGACTTAATTGAGCGACAGGTCATGCGAATATTTTTAGCCGGAATCATGCAAGGTTCTCACCGCGCCGCGCAATTGCACGATCAGAACTATCGAGACCGCCTAAAAGACCTGCTCGCACAACATTTTCCCAGTGCCGAGGTCTACGACCCGTTGGCGGATCACCCGGCATCGCTGGAATACGGCGATGACAAAGGGCGAGACGTTTTTATGTTTCACAACCGAATGTGTGGCGAAGTCGATGTCCTGCTGGCCGTTGTACCAGAGGCCTCGATGGGGACGGCCATCGAAATGTGGGAAGCCCATCGCAACGGCCGAATCGTGATTTCGATCAGCCCACTCACCCGCAACTGGGCCGTTAAGTTTCTCAGTCACGCGATCTATCACGACGAAGCGGCGTTTGATGAGGCACTGATCAGTGGAGAATTGGCAAAGCGATTGACGGGATTGGGAGTCAAAACTTAATCTCGCCCGGATTTCCGTTTCTCAACGCGGTAATTGTGCATACAATGTGAGTGAGGTTTTACTGCCGTTCAGGTGAACGGCGTTTCTCAGCGTGGCACAGCGCTCGAATGTACCACTGCTGTTGCGGTGAGGTAGTTGCAGGAGTCCGTCGAATGGCCGAAGCAAAGAACAAAATGTCCTTAGAGACCATCGAGCCCGTCGGCCTGAGGCTGCTCGTTCGCAAAGATGAAGAAAAACGAACCACCCGCGGCGGCATTCATTTGCCCGACGACGCGCAGACTCCCGTACTGACAGGCCGGATCGTCGCCATCAGTGTTCAAATCGAAAGCGATCCGGATTATCCGCTTCACAAGTACGACAAGGTTCTGATCGATCCCCGTAACAACATTCCGGTCGACTTCGAGCAGGATAACAAGCTCTTTATCATCCCCGTCGAAGATGTCGTGGCTGTGTTTCGCAAAGAAACACCGTCTCCAGACGACGTCTAGCGCGGGTTGCTCTGGACGAACACCGCTTGCCCAAATCCCTCGCGGGCGACGTTGGTGATCGGGCTGGCCGAGATTCGCGAAATGACTCCCTCATAGCGGCCGCGGATCGTCGCTAGCCCCAAAGTCAGAAACATCTGTTCGACTTTTAACTCGCCTTCCCGGGCACAGATCACCGGAAATGTGACGGTATCGACGTATTGCTGGACAACTTTCGGCATTTCGGGCGTCAGCTTGCAGGCTTCCTCCCATTGCGAGGGCGTGCAGTACTTGCCAACCGCAATGCCGAAGCCGCGGCCTTCGTTGGCCGGTTTAATGACGAACTGATCCCGGTGCTCGCGCACGAACTCCAGTAGCTCAATCGCGTCTCCGCAATAATCCGCTGCAGCATCTTCGAGACGCCTAGTCCAGGGAATGTTTTCGTCGATGAACCGGCGCTGCGATTCGGTAAGTCGCTGGTGAATCGCAGGTTCATAGAGCGCGCCGAGCAGGGCTTTATTTTCGCCGACCGTCATGCCGACCAGGTTGTTGACGGAAACCACGTGTCCCGACTGTTGCGCGGCAAGGAATGACGCATATCTCGACTGAAATCCATCGCGCCAGCAGTGATTTGGACTCTGTGCGTTGCTGACTCGAAACTTGTTGTACACCAATGACAAATATTCGCCATTGCAAAAAAGTCGGTCATCGCGCAGATGAAGTGTGTGCGCACCGGCCTTGAGGGCGTGACGATTGGACCTCTGAATCGCATGGACCAGATGATCCAACTCAAAGACGAGATTATTTTCGTCGTTCAGCACTCCGATCGCGCCCGGCTCGATTCCGGCAGCCTGTTCGATTTCCAGCAATGCGTCCGTAACATGCTGCGGATCAACCGTCCCAAACCGCGTCGCACTCAGGTCAATCCACTCGGGATGAATTTCTCCGAATCCGCGCCGCGTGATCTGACAAACCGCCTGTGAAATCAACAGCGCGCCGGGGCACGCCGTATTGAGTTCCAGAATTTTCAAATGACCGTCCCTGGTCACAGCCAGGTCATAGCGCGACAAAACTTGCCAGCTGTCCACGCCACGGCTTTTCGCCAGAAAGGGGAGAATCCGCTGATGCTCTGGAAAATATCTGGCAAATAGAGCCGGGTCGTCAACCAGAACTTCCAAAGCGATTTCGACAATTTGGTGGAGCGTTTCTGCAAATTGCCGCAGACAACCCTCGTCGTCTGCGGATAGGAGCAGCGCCGACAGGGCAACCTCCAGTGGCTTGTTGTTCCCCAGCGCCATGTGCTGCGCGTGCATCGAATCGTTCGCCGCGCTTAACGACGCCAAAAATTGGTCGCGCTGGTTCGGCAGCGCCCCAGCCAACCGCTCATGAAGCGCGACCGTCGGTAAAGTGTCGATTCGTAAAGCCATTAATTTGGAGTCGATTGCGATATAAGTTGATCTGGGTTATCCCGCTGTGCCGGACATGACATCGGTCCGGCCGCCAACAGATTGATGTCGGCGTAGCCCTCCGTAATTTCTTCGCTCAAGGCATCCGGCAGCAGTTCACTCCAAGATCGCGATGACGACGGTTCGATCCGTGATCGTATGCGATGCAAATCCATGCCGTTGACACAGTCGTCTTCGTGCGTGATTTTCCGGACGTTGTCGACATCGTAATGAAACGGCGGCAAACCGAGAAATGCGTGGATTCTCTGTGTCGTCTCAGCGGGCTGCGAAGCAAAATAGTCATAAGGCACGATCAACAGGCGGTCCGGACAACGCTGAATCGCATCGCGCAGCCGCAGAATCGCTCGGCCCGTAACTTGATCGGCCTGCAACGCGTGTCGAGCCCGGCTCTCAATCGTCATTTCCTCGACCGCCGCAGCGCGATTCGGTGGCCGATACTCGATCCCGCGGCGGCGAAATATCGCTTCAAACGACGCCACGATCGCCCGCACATCGCGGACCAGAGTGACGATTTTTACGGGCCTGCCAAGAATTTCTTCCAACGGTTCAACGTAGTGCAACCAGCCCCGCGATTTGTCGAAGACGATCTTTCCGTCGGCAAACGATTCTTCGTAAAAGCCGTACAGCAGTCCACGCAGCGCCGAGAGCACGTTAGGCTTGACGTGTTCGAGCCCCTGGCTTTGAAACTCCTTGTGATCGGCCCAAGTTCCGATCAGTCCCCGCATCAAATGGATCAGTCCGCTCGTCGGCGTCACGTGATGTGCTGGATTCTGGCCGAGCAGGTTCATCAACAGCGTCGAACCGCTGCGCGGAAGACCGGAAACAAATTGGAGTGGCTTGTCGATCATGGCATTCCTGGCTGTGGCAGCAGTTTTTTGGCGGCGGCCGAGACGGCCGTCAAATAGCCCGCACCGTCGGTCTCCAGCGGAGCGGCCAGGCGGCGCTTTTGTTCCGTGATCAAAATCTGCCGGGCTTCGTCAAATACCGTTGGATTCGCTTTCCTCGCATGCAAAAGGTAATCGCAAACGAACAGCAAAAGCTGCATATCGTCGCGGCTCGTCCGTTTAACGGTTGTCAGCTTGTTCACCTTTCCGGCGGCTTTTTCAAGCAAGCTAACCAGCAATTCGATACGCTGCGGACCGGTTTCCACAAAAGCCTTGGCCGCATCATCGTAGTAACTGTAGACCTGCACTTGTTCGTCGCGATCGATCGTCTCGGAAATCCGCATGCCTTCGGAACGACTGTGTTGTGCCTCGTTTAAATTGCCGCTCAGCGAATATGCAATCGATCTTTTGAACAACAATCGCACGAGATACGGCGCTTTGGCGCCACCTTCAAAGATGCGGCCTGCGGTGGTCGCGCGAACCGAGCTTGCCGCCGCCTTCTCGGCATCCGCTTTGCCGAACAACTGCGTATCGGCCAAACGGCCCAGTAAGTTGGGTTTGAGCCGCTGCCAGTATGGTTTTTCTTTGTCCGCAATAATCCCCGACTTGAGCAGATCGTCGATCCACTTGATCAATTCCTCAAATTCAGCTTCGGCGGCATCCATCTTGCCGAGAAAGTGCTGGGCCATCGCTTTGAACTGCCGGCTGCGAAAGTACAAATCGGCGATCGGCTCACCACCGCTGACTCGCGGAAACATGGCGACGGCCGCAAGGCCTTTCTGTTCCGCGGTTTTCAACTGCCATGTTTCGAGGTAGTACAGAACTTCGCGAGACGCGAGCAGTACCCAAAGTGGATGCTGCTTGTCGTAGCCGTCCTGAAACGAGCTGTCACGGGCCAACTGAAATAGTTGGGGAATATCGTTCGGCCGCTCGCCCGGGTCAAATAACTTCGCCTCCGCTTCCATGCTGTAAGAAAAAACAGCCATCGCGGCCGCAAGATTGACGTCTGGAACGGTCTCCCTCGCGCTTTGAAAGCTCTTACCCGATTCAGGATAATCGCGCCGTCGGTGCACCATCATGGCGTAATCGCTGATGCAAAGCGCCTGAAGGTGCCGATCCTCGACGTGATATGCCGTGGCCGCGTCTCTGAAGAGATTTTTTGAATCCAAGTACGACCCCAGTTTGAACTGCAAAAGCGCCCGCAAATGCAGAAAGCCGCCCCGCG
>JAYGDO010000041.1:0-9812 GCA_046582885.1 Pirellulales bacterium
CGAACTGTACCGTCCGCGCCGGCCGAGGCGATTTGCTGGCCGGTCGGGTCGAAGGCCAATTTATGGATTGCGCCGACGTGGCCGGCTAGTTGGTCGGTGGTTACATGCTTGTCAGCCGGTTCGACCGGGGCGGCGGCTTTGCCGCCCGCATCGAAGAATTTGATCGTGCCTGCGTTGTCGGCTGCGGCCGCTTGCGTTAACTTGGCCGCCAGGGCAACCGAGGTCATCGACTTGTCAAAGATTTTTGCTTCGCGGGCCTGGTTGCCGGCCGCAATATCGAAAATTCGCACGTTGCCATCCGCGGCACCGGTAACCAGTAATTTGAGATCTGCCGAAAACACGACCGAATGGACCGCTTCGGCGTGACCGGCGAAAGCCTTGGGGGGAGTGAACGGCAATTGCCACCATTTCACAGTGCCGTCGGCACTGGACGAAAGCAGTTGCTTGCCGTCGGGGTGATAGACGAGCCCCGTGACCTGTGCGGTGTGTGCGGCGAGTTCGCCGGCCGCCTTAGCCGCCGGACCGGCGGCATTCCAAAATCGGATCGCACCGCCGGCGTCCCCACTGGCGACCCGTGTGGCATCCTCGTTCACCGCCACGCCGCCGACCGCAGCTGCGTGGCCGGTAAGTTGCCCGCCCATACCATCCACTGGATTCCAAAGCCGTACGGTTTTATCGGCCGATCCTGTGACGATCAATTTACCGTTGCCGCTGACGGCTACTGCCGCTACGGGCATCGAGTGCCCGGCCAGCGGGCGGGCGGCCGTCGGCAGTCGCCAGACGCGAATCGTGCCGTCGTCGCCGGCCGAGGCGACCTGGTTTTCTTGCGGATGAATCGCAACTCCGTGGATCGCGCCGACGTGGCCATGTAGACTCAACCGGTCCGCACCGTCGGCCGTGTTCCAGAACCTGATCACGCCCGCCGCGCCACCGGCCGCGGTGAGTGCTTTCGTTTTGCTCAGGGCGACCGAGGTGATCGGATCAGGATGGCCCGCAAGCGACCGCTGCACCGCGCCGGTGTTGGCGTCGATTACCTGCACTTTTTTGTCCGCACCGCCGGTGATGACGATCGTCGCATCTTCGGCAATGGCGACCGCGTTGACCGCCGCGGTATGGCCGGCGACTACCTTGGGCGGGGCGATCGGCAGTTGCCAAAACTTTGCCGTTCCATCCGCGCCGGCGGTAACGAGAAACTGCTTGCCAAATGCCGCGGCGTTGACCGGACCCACGTGAGCGCCGATGACGCCCAGCGCCGCGGCGTTCGCCGGATTCCACAGCCGGACGCTGCCCTCGGCGTCCGCGGTGGCAATTTGACTGCCGGCGGCATCAAACGCCACGCGGCGAACTGGGGCGGTGTGGCCGGCAAGTTGCCGCAACGCCGCGCCATTCACCGGATTCCACAATTTGATCAGGTTGTCCGCCGCTGCGGTCGCCACAATTGCTCCATTCGGGCTAAGGGCGACGTCGTGGACGGGTTTCGTGTGAGCGGCGAGCGACTGCGGCGCAACGGGCGCCTTCCATACTCGGATCGTGCCATCTGCGCCGGCCGAAGCGACGCGGGTGTTGTCGGGGTGAAACGCCAACGAGTGGACCGGCCCCACGTGCCCGGCGATGCCGTATCGGTCCGCGCCGTCGGCCAGGTTCCAAAATTTGATTTCGCCAACCGCGTTACTGCTGGCGACCAATGTGTTGTTTGCCGCAACCGCCAACGATTGAACTTCGCCGACCTGTCCTTCCAGCGATCGGGCAAGGTTGCCGTTGGCAGCGGTGAAGACGCGAACTTTCTCTCCCGCGGCTGTGATCGCGAATTGGCCGTCACGCGTGAGCGCAACGGCTTTGACAGCCTGCGATTTTTCCTTCGGTCCGGGTTCGACGGCCAATGTCCGCGATACGACTGTTGGAAGCTGCCAGCGCTTAATCGTCCCGTCCGCGCCGCTGGAGACGAGTAGCTGATTGTTCGGATGGAATACAACGCCGGTCACTTCCCCGACGTGCGCGCCGAGCACCGCTTGCAGCTTTCCGTCTGCGGGATTCCATAATCGAATCGCGCCGGCGGCGTCTCCCGTGGCGGCCTGCTGATTGTCGCCGCGGAAGGCCGCGCTGATGATTTGTGCTTTATGCCCTTCAAGCGCGAATGCCTGCTTCCCATCCTCCGCCTGCCAGAGCCGAGCAGTCTTATCGTGGCCAACCGTTAAAAAAAGCTTGCCGTCACCACTGACCGCAACGTGCGGGATTGGCCCGGTATGTCCGGTAAACAGCTGCAACGGTGTCGGCTGAGGGATGTCCCACAGTCGCAGTGTGTTGTCGGATGCGCCGGAAATGACGGACCTGTCGTCGGGGCTGACCGCGAGCGAGAGAACTTGTCCCGTGTGGCCGAGCAGCTCCCGGACGTTTGCACCGGTGTTGGCATTCCAAAGTTTGATCGACTGATCCGAACTGGCCGTGGCAATGACCTTGCCGTCCGCGGTGTAGGCAATTGAATTCATCGCGGTGAAGTGCGCTGCGATTGATTTCGGCGGCGCTTCTCCGGCGGCTTCTTGCGAGTAAACCGCGGTTGGTGCAATTACCATGATGCCGATAGCAAAAAGAAGGGCGCCCGCCGCCGCGGAACAACATAAGTTCGGGAAGAAACGAATCGAATGTCGGCATCCGACCATGGCAAGAACTCCATTCGGCGGGGTGTGGCGGCGGGCCGCTTTCAGACATCATTGCCCGGCGAATCAGACGGGCGGTGAAGCCAAGCCTACTTCCGCAAATCATACCAACAAAAAAACGTTCTGGGAATAAAGTAGGCTGGTGGACTGGCTACACCCGTGTTTGGTACCCCAAAAGCCCGCGGCGCGTTCCGGTCTACTTTGCCTTTGGCCAGGCGAGTAAACCAGGCGTGTCGAGCCGTACGCTCCACAGTTTGTGGCCCGCCGTGATGTAAAGAGTCTTTAATTCCGCACCGCCAAAGGTACAGTTCGTACACATATCCTCAAGCACGGGAATGAAGCCCAGCAGCTTTCCATCGTAGGAAATTACGTAAACGCCCGCCTTGTATTTATTGGAAGTTTCCACGGGTGGCTTGGGGACATTGAATCCAGCCGTCACGTACAGTCGCCCCTTCGTGTCCTGCACCATCCCATCGGGCCCACGATCACTGCCCCAGTCGAACAAAAGTTTCCGCGATTCCATATCGACCGTTCCATTGGAGTTCAAATTGAATCGCCACAGTTTTCGCGCGCCGCCCAGGCCTTTTTGGGGACCGTCGTTTACGTTGTCCGCCACGAACAAATACTTGTCGCCGGGGGAAATCAATATGCCATTGGGCCGGCTCACCTCGTGCGAGATGACCTGCGCGACTCGACCATTGGGATCGATGCGATAAACGCCCTCGACCGCCTTTCCGTCTTCGTCGACAATCTGCATGTCGCTACGGTCGCCGTAGCGGGGGTCGGAGAAGTAAATCCGGCCCTTGCTGTCGAGCGCCAAATCGTTGGGGCTGTTGAACCGCTTGCCGTTGTATTGCGTTGCGAGCACCGTGACCGTTCCATTCTGTTCCGTTCTCGTCACGCGGCGGTTGCCGCCTTCGCGGCCGCCTTCACAGGCAAGCAAACGTCCCTGGTGATCGAACAGCAGGCCGTTCGCGCGGCCGGAAGGCGTGCGGTAAACGTGCAGTACACCGCCGGCGTCGCGGCGCATGATCCGGTTGTTGACGATGTCGGAAAAGTAAACGTTGCCGTCGGGATGCCAGGCCGGGCCTTCGGTAAAAGCAACGATTGCTTCGCGCTTTACGACGACACCCTCGAGAACAGGAACCGGTTCATCAGCGGATAAAGGACAACCGATGACAACTCCCAAAATGGCAGAACAGAACTGCAACCGCCTCATAGTACCTCCTTCGTAATAGCTTTCTGAACAGAAGGGTGAAGAGTTTACCCACTGTTCATCTCTTCGGTTCAAATCGAGCACCGTATTTCTGCTTTATTTACCTTGTTTATCTGCGAGCCTGCATACTTCTTCGACAATCATTTCTTCCACGTCGGGCGACCACGCGGCGGGCAGTCCATAGTAAACCATCGCGCCCAGGCCTTCGTAACCGCCTTCGCGGAGAACCCGGCGCGAGGGGATGTAGGCCATTACATCGTTGGCGTAGCCAGCGACCCAACTGCCCCGGCCGGCCAGTTCGCGTTTAAGACGCACCGCGTAATCGACGACGACTTCTCCGCCAAGCATCACGAATTGCACGTCGCCGCCAATCCGCCAGACACCGATTGGATACGGATAAGTCGTAGACAGCGAGCCGTTTTTGTCGAATTGCGTCAATAACCGTTTGGCTCGCGAAGCAACAAAGCGGTTGGTCGATTGCGCATCCTTTGCTAACGATTCACGGGACGGTAATGTGCCTAACGGCAGATTTATTTCTGTGTACCCCGTAACCATTTCGCCGCGAACCGGAGTCATGGTTGTCGCCAAAACTTTGTCGACGGCCACCGCAAGCTGTTTTCCGTACGCTTGCGCGAGTTCAACTTTACGCCGCGGTAGCGGATTCTGGTCGCCTCCGCAGCCAGCCCAGAACATGGCGACGCAGTCGGGATGCGTTTTTTCGAGCTCCATCTGTGCAAAACCGGGATAATCACCGGACCATTGGAAGAAACTCAATACCGTTGCGTGGCACGCGTAACCGAACACGACGGCTTTGAGTCGGCCCTTAGGATCACGGACCGCCAGCACCGGCACGTCATGATCGGACGGTCCCTGAAGATTTCCCGCGGCCCGCAACATCGGCACATCCGCTTCGGAGTTATTGCGGCGATTGACGGCAAAGGTGGCTCTGCCGCTACCCCAGGAGATATTCGCGGCATGCAGATTCGTTAAAGCTTCGCCGACGACATCGATCACCTTGCCTTCCAGCCACTTTGCGTACTGTTCGACCAGTTTCTGCTGCACCTCGTCCAGCAATTCGTAGTGCATGGGTCGAAGGTTGTGGCCCACCACCGGCCCGGTATGTGTGTGCGAGGTGCAGATGGCGATCTGTTCTCGTTCAATGCCAAATGCGACTTTCAGTTTTTTGCAGATCGACTGTGAAAGCGCCCGATCGATACCGATCAAATCCGCCGTAATCAGGACCGCACGGCGGCCGCTGCCGTCCGTTAGAACGAGCGCTTTGACCCACAGATCGGTCAGCTTTCCATCTGCCGGCCGGTTGCGGCCGGCATAACCGGCCATCCACATCGGCTGCTGTGGAGTGATGGCCGCGGCGGCGGCGCCCGCCCGCCATGTTTTGGCCGCGACGACGCTTGATGCGGTGATCGCTATCAGAAACACGATCAGGCCGGTTTTGCGAAATTTCAGTTCCCGCTCCCCGGATCCGCCAACGAGCGTAACAGATCGAGTTTCTGTCTCCATCTTTCCGGCGAATCCGGACCTGAGACAGTTCCTGCCTGGGCAAAGCCTTGAGACTAAATGCAAGGCGAATCGTGGGACTCGGATGTTCATCACCTCTCCCTTAATCTCTACCACACCAATGCGAGGATAAATTTACTGAAGCGACTGCAGGTATGCGAGCAGGTCGGCCATCGCTTGTCGATCAATTTCCTTTTCCAGACCTTCCGGCATCAGCGACAGTCCGCTGCTACGGATTTCGTCGATGTCGATCCTTAAAACCGTGTCCGACTCATTGTTCGCGCGTTTCAAAGTCACGCTGGTAGCGGTTTCGTCAACAATCATGCCGGTCAGTGAACGTCCCTCTCTGGTAACGACTTCGTACAGCACGAATTGCGGATTCACTTCGCGGCCGGGATCGAGCACATTGAGCAGTATGTTCTCGGGCGTTCGATTGCGCATCGTCGCTAGGTTCGGGGCGATTTCGTGGCCCACCCCCTCGAGCCGATGGCATGCCGCGCAGACCTTTTTGAAAACTCCCCTGCCGCGCTCGATGTCGCCTTTTTGCTTTACAACGTCGGCGTATGACTTGAGTACGGCCTCGCGCGCACCGACTGCGGTACGCTTGATGAGCAACTTGGCCTGTGCGTGCAACCCGCTATCGTCGCGTTTGGCGATCAATTTCAAACGTGCTGAATCGAGATTTCGAACCGAGATTTTTTCCGCTGCGGCCGCTTCGAGCAAGTTAGCCAGCCAGACATCCCGCGAAAACAGCACGTCGTGCGCGCGTGTTCGAACTTGGGGACTGAATTGCCTCCAACGTTTCAAGATCAGATCGGCAACTTCTGGCTGTTTGAATGTGGCGAGGGCCGACAGGGCCGACAGCTGGACTTCGCTCGGCTGAGCCGCGTCGATCAGACTGCCGAGTATTTCGCGATGTTCGTCGAACACGCCAAGCCGTAACAAGTGAATTGCCTTGACACGGTCGACAACGGGCCTTTTGTGATCCTCGGCTGCTTCGGCCGCTGAAGTGAGGAGTTGCTTCATAGCCTCGGTCGAACGACCGGCCGTCGCCGTTTGGATTTGCCGCTCCAAGGCACCTCCCTTCTTGACCGCGGCCGCCGCGAGCAACGCCTGTAGCAGCGACGTATCTTTGTCGGCAAGTTGTTTGACGGTCGTCAACAACGCGGCGACGTCATCAGGCCGCCGTTGTCGGGCGATCTGCGCAACGAGCGAACGAAGAAAAAGTTGTCCGCCGTTGCTGCGGCAAAACTTTTCGTCGGCCGCTAATTCGACGAGCACGCCACCGGCGCCTGATGACAATGAGCTTTGCACAGCGAACCGAATGTACGGATCCTCCGCATCACGCCGCACGATCGAGGCGAGCGCTTTGTTACGACCTTCGCCCCCAACTTCGCCGAGCGTAAATGCCAATTGATAACGAACCCGCAGGCTTGGATCGTTGGCCATGCTGCATAGTTTGTCCTTAAGCGCTGAAGATCGCTCGGCGATATACCCTGCCAGCCGCACCGCGTGTTCTCGATGTTGCCAATCTGAGTCGTCAAGCGGCGAGAAAAGCAACGCGGGAGCCAACCCGCCAAGCCCCAAGAGCGCAGCATACGCGGACGGCCACTTTTTTCTCTTGATAACGCCCAACAGAATTGAGATCACCCTCCGCTGGCCGCAGCCATAGATCAATCTCGCAGCCGTATCCCGATGCCAACCATTTTCGTCGCTCAATGTATCGACAAGTTCCGCAAGCGACGCGCCGCCCAATTCCGGCCGGCCGACATGTCGGTACCCTTCGTCGACGATCCGATAAATCCGCCCGCGATTGCGGCCGCTGGTTAAGTCGAGGTGCTTTTTGATCGGCGGCGGCAAGCTCCCGGGATGCTCGATTACTTCGCGATACATATCGGCGATGTACAGGCCGCCGTGCGGGCCATTGCACATTTGCACTGGTCGAAACCAAACGTCGGTCGATGTGAGAAACTCGCTTTTTTCATCCATACGATGGGCGATAAAACCGATTCCTTTGCGCTCCAGTCGCTTGCGGTGAATCAAATTGCTGCCTACATCCGCCACAAAAGCCCAATCCGAAAAGTTCGTGAATCGACTGTCGCCGCGATAGATTGTGATTCCGGTCGAACCCGTAAAATAACCGGCGGCCGTGCCACCACCTTCGACCAGCCCCGGTACGATGCCCTTGACCCGCAAGCGTGTCCGCACGATCCGCCACGGTTCAACCGGGCTCGAACGGAAAACGGTTGCCTGTGGCCCGTCGGATGCGATGCTCCAACGCACGGACGGTGGTTTCACGTACGGATTTCGGCGCGCGTAGCGATCTTCGAAAGCGACGAACTGTATGTGGTTGCTGTTCGAGCAAACAAATTTGTCCCCCCGTGACGTGAAACTTAACCCGTGCTGCCCGCCACCGCTGGTCGGCTCGAGGTCTAACGTTCGCGGGTTAAATGCAAAATCGCGTCCACGCAGACCGACCGGCGGCAATTCAGGTTTATCCGGTCGGCGTACGGACGCACCGGCGCTACTGGTTGCACCGTGGATGCGGTTGTCCGGACCCCATTTGAAGGTGTTGAGCAAACCTTGCACGTTGCCGCGACCAAATCCCGTAAAGACGACTCGATTGATGTCCGCCTTGCCATCGCCATCGGTGTCTTTGCAGTATCGAATGTCCGGAGCGGCTCCCACAAACACGCCGCCATCCCAGCAAGTCACGGCCGTCGGCCACGATAGGCCGTCTACATAGACCGAGCTTTTATCGTACCGCCCGTCATTGTCGACGTCGGTCAGCAGTCGCACCCGTCCAATGTTTAGCTTTTCATCCTCCGAGTAGCCGCGCATTTCCACTACAAATAATCGCCCATATTCATCGAATGCCATGGCCACCGGGTCCACCACCAACGGCTCGGCGGCGACCAACTCAACGCGAAACCCGGCCGCCAGCTTAAATGTCTTCAACGCCTCGGACGGCTCTGTGGGTGGAATCCGTTGCAATTCGTTGCTGTAATCGCGATCGACAGAATCGGCGGCCGGTTCGTCGGCAACCGCGCAGCGCACGAGCAAACCTACAAAGACCGCAAACAGCATCCCGAGTTGCAGAATGCCGGGCCGATGCTTCAGCATAACGAATCTCCGGTTGGCGTCGGCGAAAGGCTGAAGCATAACCGAGAACATCACACTTTCCCACCATCTTCGATCACAAACCGGCCGGCCAATCGCCCGCTCGTCATGGCCCATGCAATATGCAAGCCATGCCCCCAGAGTATCATGCCGCCCAGCCCGTTCTGTCCTATCGCATACAGCCCGGGAATCACCTCACCACGATCACACAGAACCTGCAATCGTTGATTGACTGCCGCGCCGCCCTCGGTCGTCGTGAAATACGCCTTTACCGGCCCGGGCAAAACGCTGGGCCCGGGCTCCAGTAGATTGGTATCGCCCTTGCGGCCAAATTCGTCGGCGGCTCTGCCGGCAACATAAAGATTGTACTTTTCGACCGTCTTTACGGCGGCGTTCGCGGGAATCCCGGCAGACTGTGCTGCTGCCTGCAAACTGTCTCCCGCATGCGTTACATCTGGGCGTAGTCGCCGGTAGTCGTCGACATATGCGTAGGCGATGTCCGGCGCCGTGGAAATGAAATGAGGCCATTTAGAGTACCGTTCGACGAGATGGCGATCGAGCAAAATCCATGCGGCCTTCTCCGGCTGCGCCGCTACGGCAATTTCACGGTCGGGCCATTTGGTTTCGTTGACGAACCGCGCACCTTGCCGGTTCAGCAAAATCGCACCGTCTGTGAACAGGGCGGCTTCCGGGTGCTGCCATGTGACCAACATTCGTTTCACCGCCGCCCGCATAATCCACCGTGGAATTCGCCGTGCAATCGCCCCTTGAAGTTTTATCAGCGGACCTCGGACCGGGAGCCACTGTTGAAACGGATTTTTACTGTTCGGTATCAGTCTTAACTCTGGCCCGTAGGTGACATCCATATTGACGAGTTTCGCGTGGGCGGTTTCTGCCAATAGGTGACCGTCACCGCAAGCGAACGGGTTGATGCCATCGATTTTCCGGAAGTCGTCACCTTTATACCTGCCGATAAGTTGTTCGTTGCTGGCATAATCGCCAGCTGCCAGTATCACGCCATGAGTTGCGCCGAATTCGCGCTGTTCTCCACCACCCAGCATCGCACGGATACCGACAACAGGACGGTTGTCCAGGAGCAACTCCTGCACGTTTCCTGCACGTTCGCATCACAAATCAACCGACCACCGATACGTTGCAATGCAATTTGCAACGCGGCGATATAGGCCTTCGCGCCGGGGAGGACGTTGTGCATCCGCGGAACGCGATTTGGCGGTTCGGGACTTGGCCCCACAAAAGACAGTCCGAGGCCAACGAGCCAATCGAGAGTTTCTGCGGCATGACCG
>JAYGDO010000081.1:0-43726 GCA_046582885.1 Pirellulales bacterium
CCAATCAAGACGGCCTCCGCAAACTAATCGATGATTTGCTCGAGTCGCCGCATTACGGCGAGCGATGGGGACGGCATTGGCTCGACGTCGCCCGCTACAGCGATGGGCACGGCGGTTTTCTTGACAATGCGGCGCTGCCCGAAGCGTGGAGGTACCGCGATTGGGTCGTTGGAGCATTTAACGCAGACATGCCTTACAACGAGTTTGTCCGACTGCAAATTGCGGGCGATTTAGTCGAAGAAAAAAAAGGAGCCGCTGGCGACGGGTTTTTTCGCACTCGGCCCCAAATACAATTCAGACGGGGGCGACCCGGACAGCGTCGCCCAAGCGAAGGGAGAAACGCTCGACGATCGCGTTGATACTTTTTCGCGAGCGTTTCTCGCGCTGACCGTCTCTTGCGCTAGGTGCCACGATCACAAGTTCGATCCGATCCCGACAATGGACTATTACTCGCTGGCCGGTGTATTTAACAACACCAAACGGACCGATAAAGGAATACACATTCTGCAAGAAGCCGGCAGTAGCGATATGAAGGTCGCGCTGCGGGGCAATCTACGGAAACAGGGGCCGGCCGCGCCCCGCCGTTTTTTGCAGATTTTGTCGGGAGATGAGCGGCCGCATTTTAACCAGGGCAGTGGTCGGCTTCAGTTAGCCGAAGCGGTTGTCGATCCAAACAACCCTTTAACGGCGCGCGTCATCGTTAACCGCATATGGATGCACCATTATGGCAAGGCCTTGGTGCGCTCGCCCAGCAACTTCGGTATGCTCGGTGAAAAACCGACCCATCCAGAATTACTCGAATGGCTGACCGCGAGCTTTGTCGAAAACGGCTGGTCGATTAAGTCGCTGCACCGCACGATCATGTTATCAGCCACGTACCAGCGAAGTAGTCGCTATGACGAAAATAACTTCAAAATTGACGGCGACAACAAACTCGTGTGGCGGATGAACCCGAGGCGGATGGATGTCGAGTCGTGGCGTGACTCGCTGTTGGCTGCAACCGGCGAACTGGACCGAACACTCGGCGGCGGACCGACGGACAACATCGTCGGCAGCAAGCGGCGGACGCTGTACGCTAAAGTCAGCCGCAACGGCGATCAATTCGGATCCGATCACTTTTTGCGGCTCTTCGATTTCCCCCTGATGCGGGCCACCGTCGCCAAGCGGCCAATCAGCACGGTCCCGCAGCAGTTCCTGTTTATGATGAACAGCCCGTTTATGATCGAACGCGCCAAAGCACTCGCGCAACGGCTCAAGGGCGAAGCCAAAACAAACGAAGAGAGAATCAGCCGCGCATATCAATTACTTTTCGGCCGTTCGCCGACGGACGGCGAGATGCAACTGGGCAGCCAGTACCTCGCCCAGGAGCCGAAGGACGGCCAAAAACTGTCAGATTGGGAGCAATACGCACAGGTTTTACTTAGCTCGAACGAATTTATGTACGTTCGATGACAGTCCGCCACCGGGCAAAGTCTGAGAATGAGAATAACTCGGTTATAATTCCTGCCGTTGAGTAAAAGTACACCCAGCGACTGAGGGAAAGCAATGCACCGCAATCCACTTCCGCCTGTTTCCCGCCGCGACGCGCTTCACCGAATCGGCGCCGGATTTGGGACGCTCGGACTGGCCGGCGTGATGGCCGATTCGGGACTGGTGGCCACGGCCGCCACCTCGCAAAGCGGTTCGCCACTGGACCCCAAACCGCCGCACTTTGCCCCCAAGGCAAAACATGTCATACAACTTTTCATGCCTGGCGGGCCATCGCAGGTCGATACGTTCGATCACAAGCCGGACCTCAAAAAGCACGCTGGGCAGCGACCAAAACTCGTCGACCGCAAGACCTTGCGCAATACGAAAAACGGACTGTTTCCCTCACCGTTTGGGTTTAAGCAGTACGGCGAATGCGGCAAATGGGTCAGCGACATTTTCCCGCATGTCGGCAGTGTGGTCGATGATATTTGTTTCATCCACTCGATGCACACCGACATCCCCGAACACGCCGGTGCGATGTTGATGTACAACCTGGGGCACTTGCAGCCAAGTCGCCCGAGTATGGGTTCGTGGCTTGTTTACGGGCTGGGGTCAGAGAATCAAAACTTGCCGGGCTTCGTCGCGATGAGCCCTCGCGCGCAGCCTCGTGGAAAACTTGCCAATTGGGGAAACGCTTTTCTCCCGGGCGCCTATGCCGGCACCTACGTCAATATCGCCAGCATGAAACCCGACCAAATCCTCCGCGATTTGAAAAACCAGTGGCTTCCCCGCGGCGACCAACGAAGGCAAGCCGACCTGCTGGCAAAACTCAATCAATTGGATCTCGAACGCCAGCGAACCGACCAGCAACTGGAATCCAGTATCCAGACAATGGAGATGGCTTTCCGCATGCAGTTCGCCGTACCTGAGGCGTTCGATGTGAGTACGGAATCGAAATCGACGCTCGACATGTACGGCGGAAGTGAGTACGCCAAAGGCTGCTTGCTCGCGCGACGACTGGTCGAACGCGGCGTCCGCATGATACAGATTTCACATTCGATCGACGGCTACGACATCGCCTGGGACACCGGCCACGGCGATATCGCCGGCGGACACAAAAAACTGGCCCTGGCCTGTGATCAGGGCATCGCTGCGCTGATCAAAGACCTGAAACTCCGCGGTCTGTTCGAAGAGACGCTGGTCGTCTGGGGCGGCGAATTCGGCCGCGCGCCGACCTCCGAAGGCGCCAAAGGCCGTGACCACGATCACTATGGCTTCACGGTCTGGATGGCCGGTGGCGGCGTCAAACCGGGATTTTCGTTCGGTGCAACCGATCAATTTGGCTGTACGGCAGTCGAGAACCGCCTCCACGTCCACGACCTGCACGCCACGATCCTGCACCTGATGGGCATCGACCACGAGCGGCTTACTTACCGTTACTCGGGCCGCGATTACCGCTTGACCGACGTGCACGGCCAAGTGGCGAAAGACGTCATTGCGTAGCCTCAAATCGGCCCTGCGGAAGAACCGAATTAGATGGGCCTGCTTTCACGGCGCCGGCAACTCGAATAAGCTAGTCGGTTCGTGATCCTTAAGGCTGCGGCGTCCTATCACTGCGTGGTTCACCTATGGCCGACGCCACCCCCTCTCCGCAAACTACGGCACCGTTGCTACGAATGAACGGTGTTGAGAAGTCCTTTCCAGGCGTCCGCGCACTTAGTGGGGTCGATTTGGAAGTCGATCGCGGTGAAGTGCTCGCGCTGATCGGCGAGAACGGGGCGGGCAAAAGTACGCTGATCAAGATACTCAGCGGAGCGCAATCGCCGGACGACGGTACGATCGAAATCGATGGCCAGGTTGTCAACATTACCGACCCGTTGTCCGCACAGCGGGCGGGCATCAGCGTTATCTACCAAGAGTTCAATCTAGTGCCAACGCTGTCGGCCCG
This sequence comes from Pirellulales bacterium, assembly GCA_046582885.1. Classification (GTDB taxonomy): domain Bacteria; phylum Planctomycetota; class Planctomycetia; order Pirellulales; family UBA7805; genus JAYZEI01. The sequence continues at coordinate 3,419 of JAYGDO010000081.1, forward strand.
CGAGAACATTTTTCTGGGTCAGGAACCCTCGCGGATTAGTTTCATTCCGGCGGTCAAAGAACGGCGGCTCGCTGAAGGATTCTTCGAGCGTATCGGTGTGACCATCGATCCCGCGGCGCTCTGTCGCGATCTCTCCGTGGCCCACCAGCAGGTGGTGGAAATCGTCAAGGCGCTGGCCATCGATGCCAGGATCATTGTGATGGACGAACCTAGCGCCACACTTTCTTCGGTCGAGGTCGAGCGGCTGATGGACATTGTTCGCGAGCTCAAGTCCCAAGGCATCGGTATCATTTACATCAGCCACCGGCTCGGTGAGGTTTTCGAAATCGCCGATCGCGTAATGGTCTTGCGCGACGGAGAACATGTCGGCACCAAGCCGATCGGCGAGCTGACGCGCGAATCGATTATCGAAATGATGGTCGGCCGCAGCTTGGAAAACGAATTTCCTAAGCAGCCCGCCAAGATCGGCGAGGACCGTTTGGTTGTTAACAACCTCACTCGCGACGCGGCCGTCAAAGATGTCTCGTTCGCCGTTCGCCGAGGCGAAGTACTGGCGTTGACGGGCTTGGTTGGCGCGGGTCGCACCGAGACCGCACGATTGATCTTTGGCGCCGATCGGCGCGACGGCGGCACGATTCTGCTGGACGGCCACCCGCTGAATATCCGGCGGCCTCGAGACGCCATTGCCGCGGGCATTTGCCTGTTGACCGAAGACCGCAAGTCGCAAGGGCTTGTGCTCAATCAGACGGTACAAGAAAATTTCGGCCTGCCCAATATGAAGCGTTTTGCTCCCTGGGCCTTCATTCGCGGGCGGGATGAGCGTTCCGAACTGGACCGCTTCACGAGCCAATTAAAAATCAAGATCACCGGCCGAGGACAGCGAACGTCGACATTGTCGGGCGGCAATCAGCAAAAAGTCGTGCTAGCCAAATGGCTAGAACGCAACGCGGAGGTTATCATCTTTGACGAACCCACGCGCGGCATCGACGTGGGCGCGAAATACGAAATATATTTGCTGATGAACGAACTGGCCGCGAAGGGAAAAGCGGTTTTGATGATCAGCAGCGAACTGCCCGAGGTGCTCGGCATGGCAGACCGCATTATGGTCATGCACGAAGGTCGGATTACCGGTGAAATAACCGATGTCGCCGGGGCAACTCAGCAACAAATAATGGACCTTGCAGTAAAATGAGCCGCGAGAAGGTTATCGAGTCCTTACCAAGGGTCTTCCCGATTACTTGGCGAGATACTGTGTCAAGGCGGTCCCGGACCGTTGAAAATCCCAATAATGCCTGCGTAAAATCACAGCCGTGTGTATTTTGAGGCGCCATTTTGTGTGCGTCTAAGGAGTTGTGCACCGGCTTTAGCCGCGAAGTCTCCAACCCACTACTGGCAGTCGCTCGGAATGTTGCCAAAATGGTGGTTTCGACTGTAGATCAAACATAATCCGATCGAGGTGACAAAATGAAAGCTCTTCCAATCACTATGGCGGTGGCGATCGCCTTGGCCGCGGGCGGCTGTAACACGAAACCGTCCGTCCCCACAAACGGCAAACAGCCAGCCACCAAAGTCGATGAAAACGGCACAAACTCGAAATCGGGTGAAAAGAAAAAAGGTACTATCGGCGTTTCGCTTATGACATTGACGAATCCGTTTTTCGAGGTAATCGGCGATACAATCACCGAAGAGGCCGCTAAGCGCGGCTACGATACCGTCGTACTCAGTGCGGACGAAGACGCCGCTAAACAAAGCGAGCAGGTCAAGGACTTCATTGTCCAGGAAGTCGCTGCCATCGTGCTGGCGCCACGCGATTCAAAGGCAATTGGACCGGCGATCGCCCAGGCCGACGCGGCGGGCATCCCCGTATTTACCGTTGATAACGGTTGTCTGGCACAAGACTGCAAGGTCGTGTCCCATATCGCAACTGACAATTACCAGGGAGGAAAACAAGCCGGAGAATTGATGATCGAGGCACTAGAAGGTAACGGCGGCAAGGTCGCGGTTCTCGATCACAAAGTGACGCAATCCTGTCTTGATCGTGTGAGTGGATTCAAAGAAGTGCTCGACGCATACAACGCAGAGGCTGAGAACAAAATCGAGATTGTTGCGGAATTGCCATCGGGCGGAAACCGGCAGATCGGCTATGCGTCCGCAAAAGACATCTTACAAAGCGATCCCGATATCGTTGGAGTTTTTGCAATCAATGATCCTTCCGCGCTGGGAGCTTATGCGGCGATCAAAGAAATCAAAAAGCAGGACAAAATCAGGATCATCGGATTCGATGGTATGCCACAAGGCAAGGAGGCGATTCGCGACGGCAAGATCTACGCGGATCCGATTCAACATCCCGATCAAATGGGCCGACTGATCGTTGAATATATGATGGAGTATTTCCAAGGGAAAAAGGTACCCGCCGAAAAGCTCATCCCCACAACGCCCTATCGCCAGCAGGACGGCAAGGAAGACAAACAACTGAATGCCAATTAAATTATGGCGACCTCGTATCAATCGCGCTGCTCGTGGTGAAGTACGACTGCTGGAGGCGGTCCTATTTCGCTCTTTTCGATAAACAGGATCAAAAAGTCATTTCCCGGCATGGCAGCGCCGTACAATCTCGACATTGATCTTCACGCGGGCGACGTGCTTGTGTTGTCGGGAGAAAACGGACGGGCAAAACCACTCTGAAGTCTAATGCCCATCGCAAAAACGAAAAAGGTACTCTCCCACGTTCTTGCCGATTACGGGATGCTTATCGTCCTGTTGTTGCTTTGTGTTTTCTTCAGCGTTGCCACCATCATTCAACAGCACCCCACCGGCGCTGAAGCCGGCAAGCGATTGGCGGCAGAAATCCGTGAGCAATTCCCGGAGGGGCGGGTCATTATCGTCGCCCGCGGAAACCGCGAGGACGTAGAATTTGCGACAGCACTAGCTAACGAATTGGAGGCGGACGACCTTGAGGTGGTCGACGCGGTGACCGGAAAGCCAACCGACGTACGACCCGTATTGGAGGAATTGTCTGAAAAAGGGGCGCGATTGGACGTGGTGGCCAGCACCGAACAGGCTGCTGCGAAGTGGGAGTTTCTGTACAACCTGGGCGAAACGTTTCCAAACCTTAAGGACACGAAAGTCGTCGTTCCACGCAGCTATTGGAAATCTCGTTTTCTCGACACCGGCAATTTGTTGAACAACGTGGCTTCCAAGGCGTCGATCTTCGCCATTATCGCGGTCGGAATGACGATGGTCATCATCACCGGTGGGATCGACCTTTCCGTCGGGAGCTTGATTGCGCTGACCTCTGTGACGACCGCGATGGTTATTCGTGATGGCTTCGGCGGCCAGTCCGCCAGTTGGATTGGAATGACGATTGGCTGCCTTGTGGGGATCGGTGTCGGTGGGCTGATTGGATTCTTCTCCGGAACAATGACCACGGCGTTTGGAATCGCGCCTTTTGTGGTGACGTTGGCTGTCATGTCGATCTCGCGCGGATTCGCGATGATCATATCCAACAACCAAGCCATCGACGCGGTGCCGCAAAACTTTTCCTGGCTTTCCATGGGAAAGCTGCTAGGTGTGCCGAATTCGGTGGTGATCATGATTTTGCTTTACATCCTTGCCCATGTCCTGATGTCACAGACAGTGCTCGGACGCTACATCTACGCCGTAGGCGGCAATCGCGAAGCGGCACGACTGTCCGGGGTCCCCGTCAAGCGAGTACTACTGTTTGTCTACACATTGTGCGGGGCGCTGGCGGGACTAGGCGGGGCGCTGGAAGCGGCAAAGCTGTCCAGCGGGTCACCGCTGTACGGAAACATGTACGAACTGTACGTGATTGCCGCTGTGGTTGTCGGCGGAACGAGCCTCGCCGGTGGCGAGGGAAAAATACTCAATTCGCTGATCGGAGCCCTGATCATTGCTGTCATTCAGACCGGCATGAATCAAATGTATATCGAAAGCAACTGGCAACTGGTCGTCATGGGCTCGCTGATACTCGCGGCTGTGTTAGTCGATATGTTAAAAAAACACGGATGGCGAGCGACATTCTCGCGGTAGCCCGGGCAGCAACGTCGGAGGAAACGTGCGAACATTGTCAGCGAGATGTCAGGGACGACGCTCGCTGTTAGAATTGGCGGCTCAGGCGGTGTCGTGCACATACGCCAGTCGCGCGATCGATTAAATGAGTTCGATTTCGGCCAGGTTGCCAAACCACTAACTGAAAGGTGCCCCAAATGAAACGTGCAACTCTCCTCCTGTTGATAAGCGCCATGTTCCTAGCAACAACGACTGGCCTCGCGGCCCCCGGCATGAAAAAAGTGCTTACCAGCACCAAAGATAACATTCGTGTGGGCGACTGGGCGTACCGCGGCACGGACAAAGCAACCGGTGCAGCTTGGTCGATCGCCAAGAAGACCCTGCACGGTGGCAAACAGGAGGGCGTCGACCTGATCGAGTTCTTCACAGGAAAGCTGAAAATCGTTGTCGTCCCGACGCGGGGGATGAGCGTCTTTGAAGTACAGGCGGGCGGGATACGTTTAGGATGGAATTCGCCCGTCAAAGAAATTGTTCACCCGTCGCATATCAATTTGCAGAGCCGCGGCGGCCTCGGCTGGCTCGAGGGTTTCAACGAGTGGATGGTGCGCTGCGGTCTGGAGTCAGCCGGCCATCCGGGAACCGACAAGTTCATTAACAACGTCGGCGACGAGGCTTCGATGGAACTGACGTTACACGGAAAAGTCGGTAACATTCCAGCTTCTGAAGTCGAAATCGTTGTCGATGAAAAACCACCGCATCGAATTCGCATCCGCGGACGTGTCGACGAACGGATGTTCTACGGCCCAAAATTAGAGCTGTGGACTGAAATATCCGCAGTGCCCGGTTCGACCGAGTTTCGGATCGAAGATCAGTTGACCAACCACGGCGACGCCGAGCAGGAATTCCAGATTATCTATCACGCCAACTACGGCCCGCCAATTCTGGAGAAGGGCGCCAAGTTGGTCGCACCGGTGAAGCAACTTGTCCCATTCAACGAACATGCCGCAAAGAGCCTCAAGCAGTACGCGACCTACCAAGCTCCGACGCCGGGGTACGTCGAGCAGGTATACTGCATTTTTCCGTATGCCGACAAAAAGGGCCGCACGACAATCATGCTGCACAACGCCACCGGCGACAAAGCCGTGACCATGTCGTGGCCGCTTAAGCAACTGCCTTTTTTGACTCAGTGGAAAAATACACTTACCAATAACGACGGCTACGTGACCGGACTCGAACCCGGTACGGGTTTTCCGTACAACCGCCGCGTAGAACGAAAATATGGCCGCGTGCCGAAACTGACCGCCGGTCAAAGCCGCAGCTTCGCGATTGATTTTGCAATTCTCAGTGGCTCAACCGAGGTCCAAAAAGGAGCCGCAAGCATTGCCGCCATCCAAGCAGGACGGAAAACCGATATCCAAAAGAAACCGTTTCAAACCGACTGACGACCCAGAAATAGGGCTTTCAGTAGGTCTAACTCCCCAATTGTGGGTACCCTCGATCGCTCCAAACCTCTTGTAGAAAACAGCTTATCCTCAAATTTCGGCCAGCATATCGTCTTCTTGTTTATTTATCCGTATTTACCTAGATTTACATTTTCCCCCCGTCCGCTCCGTGTCGGCAATTCTCCCGCTTATACAGATTAGTCTCAATTCGGTTAACTGCCGATAAAATTGACAGGGTTCGACTTGCCCTGCCCTACCAACACACCACACCACCGCAATTCGTAAGTGTTTTGGCGCGTTGTTCTCGATGTCGTCGTTGTTTTACGCTTACGGGCGGATGGCCCACCCTACTGACCAGCGGTTTTCGCCAATTGAGGAGATCGAAAGTGCGAATCGTTTCTTTCTATATCGCGTTTTTTTCCATCTGTCTCGCGGTTACGGTGTTCGCACCGCCGGCATCGGCAGTCGTGCCCAGCGAACAGCTTTTACCTGCCGGCACAAAAGGCTTTGTCTCGATCCCCAATCTGGAATTGCTGGAAACACAATTTAATGAGACCCAACTCGGTCAGTTGATGGCCGACCCAATCATGAAAGGCTTTTCGCAGGATTTCAAACGCCAACTCCGGGCAAAATGGAAAAAGGCGCATTCGCCCCTCGGCATTACTTGGGACGATATGCGAAACGTTCCTTCGGGCGAAATCGGCATGGCGCGGATTCTGCTTTCCAAGGACAAAGCATCGACCGTGATTATCGCGGACGTCAGCGAGAAGATGGACGCAGCCAAAAAGTTATTAGCAGATGTTGAAACAAACATGGCCAAGCTCAAGGCCAAGAAAGAGACCGTCAGAATCGGTGGATTTGACGTGACCACCTACACACATACTCAAGGACCGGACGAAGGCGCAACGGTCGCTTATTTTATTCATCCGGAACACCACCAAATGGTGGTGGCCGATGATTTGGAGGCCACGAGGAACATCATTCCGAGATTTTCCGAACCGGGAACAGACAGTCTCGCCGGTGTGAAGGCCTATCAAATCACCAAGCAGCGTGTCGCCACCGCACAAGGCGACTTGACTCCACACCTGCAGTGGTTTGTCGACCCGTTTGGTTTTGTCGAAGCCCAACGGGCCTCCAATCAAGACAATGCGCCCGACAAAAAGACCGACGTGTATGAAATTCTCAAGAACCAAGGATTTACCGCAATCCAAGGTATTGGCGGGCTTGTCACTTTTTCGCACGGTGACCGCGATATCGAACATCGTACCATGATCTACGCACCGCCGCCGTATAAGTTGGCGATGCGGATGATCAAGTTGTTCGATCGACCAAACCATCAACCACCGAGCTGGATTCCTCGGGAACTGGCCAGCTTCGTCAGCGTCAATGCAGACTTGAGAAACGGCTTCGAGCATTCCGAAACGCTGGTGGACGAATATGCGGGCGACAAGGGTGTTTTTGACGACATCATCGACAGTCTGAAAAATGATCCTGCCGGGCCAAAGGTTGACATTCGCGGAGAACTGATCGACCATCTGGCCGAACATGTCATGGTTTTGACCGACTACCAACTGCCTCTTACGCTCGAAAGCGAACGCGTGTTGGCTTGCATCGAGTTAACCAAGGTCGCGCCCGTCGTCGCGGCAATCGACAAGATCATGAAAAATGATCCCAACGCCAAACGCACCACGATCAACGGCCACCGCGTTTGGCAAGTGCTCCCCGAGGAAGCCGGTGAAGATGATTTCGAATTCGAATTCGAATTCGAAGGAGACGAACTAAATGTCGACATCCCAGATGCGGCAGAAGACGAGAAGGACCTGCCCGCCTCGATCATTACGGTCGCCCATGGACACTTGATCGTCGGCACACACTTAGACCTGTTGAGAAGGGTGCTCACGCAAATCGACAAGCGTCGTACACTGGCGGCGAGCATCGACTACCGGATTGTGCAGGAAGAAATGCAGAAACTGGGCGCGACGCAAGACAGCTGCCAGTACTTCTCGCGCACGGACGAAGAATACCGGGCGACCTACGAGTTAATCAAGCAAGGCCGAATGCCGGAAGGAAAAACCGTGCTGGCACGGCTGTTGAATGCCCTGTACGACGACGACGACGACGACGAAACGCTGCGTGAGCAACAGATCGACGGTTCGAAGCTGCCGCCCTACCAAGCGGTCCGGAGATATCTGGGCCCAGCCGGCCTGTTCGTTATCAGTGAGGAAGACGGCTGGATGGCTACCGGCTGTTTACTGAGGACGAATTAGAGAAAGTTGAAAGGTCGAGAAAACAGCCGTACATACCGGTTGGCCGTGTTGGACTTTCGATCTCATATACCTTCAACTTGTTACCTCGACTTCTTAGCGCTCTACGTCTACCCGTGCCCAAAATGGGTGGAGCCGGTCGCCGCGGGTTCTGGCATCCTCCAACATCACGGAAATGTCGGGCCTCGGATCGCGAATAGCGCGGCGATCAATGATGACCTGAAGTCGCTTGTCGAAATCAATCAGTTCGGGGCTTAGCCAAACGGTTGTTGAAGTGTTTCCTGCATTGACACGAACTATGGTCGCGGTGTCTGTCTCGCGCACCACTCCATCCACCTTCATTGCTTTGATCCGCCGCGGCGGCCAATTTTCCGGATCGGCGACGACATTCTTGGGAAAGTCATCGATCTCAACCCACCAGAAATAGTTGTCGAACGACCGGATTGTCCAGGCATCGAATTTCTTGGGAAAGAAATCTCGCCGTTTGCGCTTCATCCAATCAAACAGATTCAGGATTTCATCGGAAAAACTCTCGTGCCCGCGACCAATGAAGTTGCTGATGACGACGTCGTAGCCGACGCTGTTCAGGTAGCGGTCAAACTGGTACGCATTTCGAACCAGTTTAGCACCGTCCTTTTCGCCGCCAACAAAGAAGAACGGGACGTTTCTCGCATTCCGCCAATATAGCGCGTTGTAACTGAATCGGTTGGAATCTGCCATGGCGACGATCGGGATCACGCCGGCCCAGATGTCCGGATGCGACAGGCCAATGTCCCAAGCGGCATCACCACCCATCGAGTGTCCGCTAAGAAACACTTTGTCGGTGTCGATCGCAAAACGCCGGCAGGCATCGCGATAAGTATCCAGCACTGCCGCGTGTTCACGCCCCGAGTATGCATACTTCTGCTGCTTAACCTTGGCCCACTGCGGAGCGATCACGATGTAGCCATGCCGCGTCCCCTGACCTCGACGCTCGCGACTCTTACTGCTGATGCCGCCCGCCCACCAATCGATCTGTTGCGCCGCCGAAGTTCCTGCGCCGTGAAGCGTGATGATAACGGGATATCGCCGATATGGATCGTACTCCGGCGGCAGTTGCACCAAATAGGAGACATCCGGCAAATTAGGACGGCTGGCCACCCTCACTTGAAAGAAACCCGGAATCTCCTCCAGCGGTTCCGGCAGCGGCAGGGGCGGTTTCATATGCGCAAGAATTTTTGCGACATACCGAGGAACGCCGCCTTCTTGTGAGCGGATCCGCGTGATCATTTCCTCGCGGCGGAGCTTACTCTCTTCGACCAAATACGCTTGCACCAGTGCACGAACTTCAACCAACGACTTCGCCACCGGCAAATTGTCCGTGGCAGCGTCCGTGCCGACCAACCATCCACTGATGGCCAGCGCCAGCTTTTCCGAAACGGTCAAATCCTGATCGCTACCGAATTTCAAATAGGGGGCGAAACGTACCAACGTGTGCGAATTCACTTCTTCGATCATCTCGACGACGATGGCGTCCAACTGCCCGCGCAGATTAACGTCACGAATGGCACTTTGGTGGGCCTGCAAGTCGATTCGCAACTTCTTGATTCGCGATTCAATGGTGCGATAGGCCTCCAGAATCTCACGGACTTCTAGCAACGTTTCGCCAGCGATGTCTTCCGATGGGAAATTCGCCAAAATATTCGTCGCAAGTTGATGCTGCCCTGCCTCGCGGCGGTACCTCAATTCCCGCAATCCCAACCCGGCTTTAAGATTGCGCACGGCTGCAAGTTGTCCCTCTAAATCCAGCTGGGGGAAATCCTTCACGATTGATCGCAACTCGACCTCAGCATCCGCATAACGATCCGATTCGAGGAAGAACCGGTAAATTCGCAGGCGGCTGTCGGGGACGTTCTTCTTGGGACCAACAGAGTTGTAGAGTATCTTCCGCAGCAAAGGCGTTGGTAGATTGGTAGTGGCATAACGTTGATCGAGCAACAATCTCTGCCCGGCGTTGAGAGTTTGGACACGAAAATAACTTGGTGTGATCTTCGTAATCCCTTGGATGACGTCGGCGGCACCGCTCTTGAGCAACAACGTCATCGTCCGCCGACCGTGTTCATCCCAGGGCGTCGTTTTGGAAACTTGTCCAATCACGTCAACCGAACGGCCACCACTCGCCACGGGCTGGCGAATCGTAAACTCCGTCACGACATTGCCCACATTCTCATTGACTTCGCGCACGTTGTGCAGCGACGTATAGAACTTGCGCACATGATTATCGACAAAGATAATTAGTCGCCCGCCCGGCCCCGGATCCCGCCCCTCGTTGGGATTCGCCACAAATGTCCCCAACCGGCCGACATCACCCTCCAGAACCGTGCCGTCTTTCAAAATGATGCGACCGGCGACCGCCGCCGATGCAAATGCCACCAACATGAAAAGGGCGCAGAGAGCCAGACGGCGTGGAAAGACTGCTCGTCGTATCATCGCGGCCTCCTCTGTGATGCTGAAGGCACACCAATCGTCCGTCCCAATTTGAAAGCAGATTCGCCAATCAGGTTGGAATCGATTCATGAGGTGAAACCTGCGCCCTCTTCATTGTGGCCCTGTGAATCTCCAAGTCAAACTAATTGAGGTGATTCGGGGGGGAACCGTTGGGGAAAAGTAATCTGACGAGGATCGCTGGGTCCGGACTCGATCTCCAGAACGTCTCCAACCGAGGGCCTTCAATCCGTAGCCTAATTGACATCAACACGCCTCAGCATTCAAAATAGATGGTTTGGGCGGTTTATAGCTACGGAGCAACAAGTGGTTTCCCGCAAATCAATCGCAAGGCTTTTGCTGGTCGCGGTGGTTCTACCAATCGCGATTGCGGTAACTGTCGCAGTTGCTCATTTGCTGGAAGCCATGGCCGACGTCGTCTGGGCACGGATTGTGTACCGCGCCGGCTTAATTGGTGGTATCGTTTGGATAATCAATTTGATATGCCTGCTGATCGCGCTCGCCGTCGTTGCCCTTGATCCTGGAAGTTCGGCAGGCGACGAATCGGTTGAATAAGCCCTTAGCGAATCCATGTCTGTCCGATTTTTCTGCTCAAATTGTCGCCAACTGCTCAAGGCACGCAAAGATAAAATCGGGCGACGCATACCATGCCCCAAGTGCAAGAACCCGGTCACCGTTCCAGAACGGTCCGATGCGAATGTCGAAAGCGCACAGCAGCAACGAGAGAGCGAAGGCCAACTTGACCCGTTCTCTGAGTTGATCGTTTACGATACTGATATCGTGTACGAGACCGACTCGGAGAACAGCACCGCTGTAGACTTCGATCGCCGATTTGTGGCCGTGCCACGCCGCGTGCTTTACCTGCATGCCACCCTGCTGGCGATTTTCACCTCGGCTGCCTTTGTGTGCGGTTATGTCGCCGGATATTTGACACAGACAGAACCTGAACCCGTTGAAGCCGGCGAACCGGAACGTATCGCGATCGAAGGCCAATTGAAATGGGAGGGTTCTACCGGCGATATTGCCGACAAGGGAGCGGTGGTTATCGCAGTACCGGAGAACTTTGCTTCGCAAGACCAGCCACTGCCCGGCGAAGAGCTTAATCCTTCGCGCCCCGTACCGAAACGATCGGACCAACTCGTCCGCACCATCGAAGACTGGGGCGGTGATTACAGGCGTACCAACGAGGTCGGCGAATTCGAGTTATTCCTAAAACCCGGGCGTTACCACGTCTTGTTCATTTCTCAACAGTCTGAGCGGCCCCAACACGCCGAGCCGTTACGGGATCACCTTGTCTCGATGGGGCGTTATTTTTCTCCTCCCGAACAGCTAATTGGGCCATACCGCTATCGCTGGAAAGTCGAAGAAATAAAAGGGGACACCACGTTGAGCCACGTATTTACAGCCGATGGGCTGTGAGCCTGAATTTGAGGAATCGAAAAGCGGCCCCGTACGTCTATAATAGAGGCAGACCGGAACAAGCTTGCACCGTCCTGTGAATTTGGAGCCGCCGCCGCCGGATCGGCACGGAATCGCTTCCGCCTGTGCAGGCCTGAGGATTTATCATGGCAACCGCACCGTCGACAACTCACACTGCAGCAGGCCAACAGCACTCGCTCGACGAGTTTATCGAAATCCAGGTGCGCAAGACGCAGAATTGCGTGCGGTTGGTCGATGTCGTTTCGGCCATGATGACCATCGGTGCCATGATCTTGGCCTATCTGTTGGTCGGCACTGTTCTCGACCACTGGATTTTTCCGGGCGGCCTCAGTACTGGAGGCCGAGTCATCGCCTTTATGGGGCTGGCTGCCGGCGTCGCAGCGTTCGTCGTACGGACGGTATTACCTCACTTACGATCGCGAATTAATCCAGTTTATGCGGCAGATACGATCGAACGCGCAGCGCCGTCATTGCAGAACAGCTTGATCAATTTCCTGCTGCTGCGCCGCAGCCACATCGGGGTCCCCGAAGTCGTCTATCGCGGGCTCAAGCAACAAACCGCTTCGCAACTGGCTCGTGTCTCAGCGGAAGCAACCGTCGATCGATCCCGCATGATCCGGACGGCCTATGTGCTGATCGGTCTGTTTGTTGCCGTCGCGGTCTACACCATGTTTTCACCTAAAAGTCTCTTCCCATCAGCCGGCCGCGTGTTTGCGCCGTGGGCCGACATCGCGGCGGTGACGCGTGTCGAAATCAAAAACGTAAAACCGGGCGACGATGAAGTCGTGTTGGCGACCCAAACCCGCGTTTCTTGCTTAGTTCGCGGCCTGCGAGAAGACGAACAAGTCAAACTGATCTATTCATCAACCGACGGGCAGGCCGTCGACGTCGAGATTGCGATGTTCTGCAATGGCGGCGAACTCGCGCATAGCTGCCTGTTGCCGGCCAATACCGCCGGCCTCAGTCACGACGTGACATACCGTATCGAGGCAGGCGATTGCGTTACGAAAACCTACGGAATCACGGTCGTCGACGCGCCTACTTTTCGAGTGACGAATGTCGAATATCATTACCCCGCCTATACCGAGTTGGAAACGCGTCGCATTGACGGCCTCGGCGACATCAAGGCGATCGACGGTACGGACGTCGTCATTCGTGCCGAGGCAAGCCAGGACATCGCGGAGGCGAACATCCACCTGGAAGGATTACGCCAGCATTCGCGATCGATGACTTTTGAGGGCCGCGCGGCTGTACACCGACTAGAACTGCGGCGGAAAATCGTCGGTGATGATTCGATTCCCGAATTGACCGCCTACCAACTGCAATTTGAGACTTTACATGGCAACGCTAATCAAAATCCGGTCCGGCATCGCATATTGATCAAACGTGATATGCCACCGATGGTTGAGATTGTATCTCCGTCGCAACCCGACCGCGATGTGCCAGCCGACAGCAACGCTTATATCCAGGTCCGCGCGTTCGATCCGGATTTTCGGATCAGCGGCATGCGCATCGTTGGGCGAAAAGACGGTCGACTCATTTTCGACGAAGATTTGCTGCAACACAAAGACAGAAAAAAACCGCTCGAAGGTGCTCAACGAGCGACGTTCTTGTTCAAACCGGGTCGTTATGGGCTAAAGGCCGGCGATGTCGTCGAGTACCAAGCCGTCGCTTTCGACAACAAGACGCCGGCGCCCAATCGAGGCGAATCGGAGGAGAAGCGTCTGCGGATCACCAAACCGCAAGGAGTCGACGGCACTGACACGCACGACGACAAGCCGGAAAATCAGGATCAGCGAGGTGAAGACCAGCATGCTGCCGACGCCAACGACAAAAAGGGCGATCGCCAGGGCAGCGGTGGGGGCGGTGAACAGTCCGACGACCAGAAGGGCGACACCGGCGGTCAAGGCGGCGACACTGAATCGCCCGATACAAAGCAAGGTGCAGAACAACAGGGCGGCGAAGCGAAGGGCGACGGCCAAAACTCAGATGGTGGCGGCGATCAGTCATCAGAATCGTCCAGCGCGGCTGGCGGAAATTCCAGCCAAAACAACAGTTCGCAAGATGATCCCAACAACAACGACAAATCGGGTGCTCGGGGCGACCAAACTGCCGATCGTTCTCAAGATGCCGAGCCGCAATCCGATGCGGCTGCTGGAGACGCCGGCGAGGACCAACCGCCGAACGAACAAATCGACAACGACGGCGACGCGTTTCAAAAGGTGCTAGAACATCTGAGCGATAATGAAGACAAGCCAAAGAAGCCGGGTGACTCCGAGTCAGAACCTTCCGACAAACCACGTGACGGACAGCAGGGCGACCAAACCGCTCGCCGCGATGATTCCAGCAAAGGTACGGCTGGCGAATCTAGTAACACTGGCTCAGATAGCGGCGGCGAAGACGGCGGTGGCCAACAGGCGGACAATTCGTCCAAGGAAGACGGTCAAAAACAAAATGCTCGACCTGACAACCAGCCTGGCGACGAAAAAAAGCCCAACGACACGGATGGCAAGGATAACGAAAGCGCCGCAGCCGCTCGCAAAAGCCCGATGGACGGCGGTGGCGGTAAAGGAAACGCGGGTGAAAAACCGCCTGCACCGCCCGAAGGTCAAAGCAACCCGCGAGAAAAGTCCGGCGAGCAATCTCGATCGCCTAACGACAAGGGCGAACCGATGGACAGCAGCACCAGCGAGCGCGAATCGAATTCGGCACAGGGCAACGAAGGTTCGAAAAGTGGCCAGGGCGAAGAAGGTGGCGGCCAAAAGTCACCGCAGCAAGGAGAGGGCGCGGAAGGCAGCAACACGCCATCCGATACGGGCGGCAACACCTCACAGGACCAAGGGAAGGGCGACAACTCAACCAAATCTGGTGATGACACACTTTCAAATACGCCAACCGGGAATCCGAGCAATACCCCGGGTGATGCTTCAGAACGACCCCACGGCGAACAAGGCGACTCATCCGGTAAACAACAGCCCTCCGACCAATCGAACGACCGGGAGAGTCCGAAAAACGATTCCGGTCAGGCCGACGAATCGCAAAACGGACGAGAAGGAGAGGGCCGACCAGGCTCCCGGACCGGAGGCAATGGTCGCCGTGGCGATTCGGAAGGTGACACGACACCAGAAGGCGACCGCAGACCAGCCAACTCGAGCAATCAACCAAACGAAGAACCCGACGCCGGCGCGGACGATGCCAATCTGGATTACGCGAGAGAAAAAACTGACTTAGTGCTGGAGTATCTCCAGGATCAATTGGATAACGGTGGCATCGATAATAAACTGAAAAACAAATTTGGCTGGACCGATGAGCAGTTTCGTGAATTCGTCCGGCGACACAACGATTTGCGTCACCGTAAAGGCAACGACGGCGATGCGGCCGAAGATGATTTTAACGAGTCACTGCGTAGTCTCGGTCTAAAGCGTCCCAAGTCTCAAGTTCGTACCGGCGCACCAGCGGAGGAAAAAGCGGCGGAGCTTCGAGATTTCAATCGCATCAAATTTCCTAACGAGTTGCAAGAGTATCGAGAAGGATTCGATGCCTTTCGCCAACCAAGTCGCCGCGCCACTCCGTGACGCGGCTTCCGGTCTTGGAGTGACCGAGCCACAACAAAAACGTCCTTTCTGTCGGAACGGGCGTGCGAGGATGATACCCGACCCGCCACGCTTCGCTCGGCAGGCGGGGTGTATTTACCATGCCCACGAAAACACCGCGGTATCTTGCCGCATTCCATCCTAAACACCTACCACACTATTTCGTCGATGTTCTGATCATCGGCGGTGGTTTGGCGGGTCTGCGCGCGGCGATTGAAATTGATCCGTCACTGCGCATCCTGGTCATCACCAAGGACAAACTACAGCAATCCAGCAGCAATTATGCGCAAGGCGGTATTGCCGGCGTCGTCGATCCAGAAGACCGTTTCGAAGACCACATCGCCGACACGCTCAGGGCGGGTTGCGACATGTGTGACGAAGACATCGTCGAAATGGTCGTCCGCGAGGCGCCCCAGCGAATAGATGAACTGATTCAGTGGGGTGCCGATTTTGATCAGGAGGCGGGCGGACTGGATTTGGGCCGCGAAGGCGGCCACAGTCGCCATCGCATCGTCCATGCCAGCGATGCGACCGGTAAAGAAATCATGGCCGCTGTCATCAACTGGACGCACCGGTTGTCCCACGTAGAGATCTGGGAAAATACGTTCACACTCGACGCATTAACCGATGACGATGGGCGGTGTCGAGGCGTGATCGCTTCGAAATTGGGTGTCGGCCCGGCGCTCGTCTGGGCCAAACAGACGATACTCTGCACCGGCGGCGCGGGGCAGATTTATCGCGAAACCAGCAATCCAGAAGTCGCCACCGGCGACGGCTTGGCAGTCGCTTTTCGTGCGGGGGCTGTATTGCGCGACATGGAATTTATGCAATTTCATCCGACCATGCTTTATGTTGCGGGCAGCAACCGCACGCTTATTACGGAAGCCATTCGTGGCGAAGGCGCGCATCTGCTGGACTGCAATGGGCATCGCTTCATGGGCGACTTTGACAATCGTTTGGAACTTGCTCCACGCGACGTCGTATCGCATGCCATCGTCGCGCAAATGGACAGCACCCGTCATTCCAGCGTGTATTTGGACGTCACACATCTCGATACCGCCCGCACGAAACAGCGATTTCCCGGCATCGCCAACACCTGTGCCAAGTTTGGAATCGACATCGCCACCGACTTAATTCCGGTGCGGCCCGGAGCGCATTATTTTATTGGTGGCGCGACCGTCAATCCGTCGGGCCAAACGACCGTGCCCGGTTTGTGGGCGGCCGGTGAAGTTACGTCCAGCGGTCTGCACGGCGCAAACAGACTGGCCTCCAACAGTTTGCTGGAGGGAATGGTGTTCGGCGCGCACGCCGGTCGCCTTGCCGGCCAGGCGGCCGCCAAAATGCCCGACGATTTTCTGGCGCCGGAGATCAGCAATCCGACTGCGCCGCTGCAAATCGAACCGCTCGATTTGACCGATATACGCAACTCGCTTAAAAGTCTGATGTGGCGTAAGGTCGGTGTCCGCCGCGAGCACGACCGGCTGGCGGAGGCCGCCGAGACCATCGATGGATGGTGTAGATATGTCTTACCGCGACAATTTTCGTCACCCGAAGGCTGGGAACTGCAGAATATGCTCACGGTCGCCCGGTTGATAATCGATGCCGCTTTGACCCGCGAGGAAACCCGCGGGGTTCACCAGCGGAGCGACTATCCTCAAGCAAACCCGGATTGGCGGCGACATCTCAGCTTTTGCCGAGGTGTGTGCGCCGAATCTTGACGGCAAACACGAATCGGTTGCCAACTCGCCGCTAGAGGCTCCCCCTGGGAATCCCTGGAAATCCCTGGGAATCCCTTGACAACAGTTCCCATTTTTTTAGAATCGTGACTTCGCTGGTGGTGGAGACCCCGCCAGGATATTTCCCGCCTTTGGCTCTTCCGGACAACGGGATTTACCGTCGCAAGGAGGTTCCCGGTAGTGACCTCCATCTAGCAGTCTGAGAATTGCATCCGCTCCAACGAACTTAGCAGGGTTTTACGACCATGATTGACGAACGTGATCTGCTCACCGCCGGGCGACAGGTGATGATTGAGGCGTCCGAACTGTCCAAGCACTACGGGGACTTTGTGGCCGTGCGGAAAGCGAGTTTCACGATTGAACAAGGCGAAGTCGTTGCTTTTCTTGGCCCCAACGGGGCCGGCAAGAGCACGACGATGAAATTGCTCACCGGCTATCTGTCGCCGTCAACCGGCATAGCGCGTATCGCGGGCCACGACATGCAGACGGACCGGTTGGCGGGCTCGACACGACTGGGCTACCTACCCGAAAACGGCCCGCTGTATCTCGATATGACTCCGATCGGATTGCTGAGCTTCTTCGCCGAAGCAAGAGCGATGCCGACCGCACAGGCCCGCCAGCGAATCGAATCGGTCGTCGAGTTGTGTGCACTCAACGAAGTGCTTCGCAAACCAATTTTCAAGCTCTCAAAAGGTTATCGACAGCGTATTGGTATGGCTCAGGCGTTGCTGCACGAACCTGATGTTTTGATCCTCGACGAACCGACCGCCGGCTTGGACCCCAATCAAACTAGTGAAGTACGAGAAATGATGCGAAAGCTCGGCGAAGAAAAAACGATCCTACTTTCAACACATATTTTGCAGGAAGTCAAAGCGACCGCCAGCCGCGTGATCTTTATTCACGAAGGAGATATTGTTTTCGACGGTCCCGTTTCTGAAATGGACCAGAACGGTCGAGGCTTGGACGCGCGATTCGCAGAACTAACGACTGGTAAGACATAAGCATGAATCGTTTAACCGAAACCCGGCGGGAACCGTATGTGCATTGAGGCGTGTTGCGGACGCGATTCCCACCGAGCGTTGATTAAACGGTCCAGACCGACAATTTGAACGAGGACGTTCGATGGAAAGTGTTAGCGAAAAAATCTATGCGATCTCGCACCTGTTGCTGATCGATATCCTGTTTTTGATCCCGTTGGTCGGTTTGTTGGCGCTGGTTGCCAAAACCAAGAAGCCCGCCTACGCGGTGTTGAAACGGAATTTCCTGGCCTATTTCATGAACCCCACGGGGTACGTATTTCTCTGTCTATTTGTCTGGCTCGCCTCGATCGCGGCATTTTGGCCGGAGGCGTTTTTTGCATCGAACTTAGCCAATCTTGATCAACTCAACCGTGCGTTGCCGCTGATCATGTTGGTTTTTATTCCGGCAATCACGATGAGTATTTGGGCCGAAGAACGTCGGCAGGGCACGGACGAATTACTGCTGACGATTCCCGCAACCGACATCGACATCGTACTGGGAAAATACTTGGCGGCGGTGTCGATCTTTACCGTCTCGCTGCTGTTTTCGCAGCTCACCATTTTTCTGGTGCTCATCAACTTGGGCGATCCCGATGTGGGCTTGTTCGCCGGCAATCACTTCGGCTACTGGATGGTCGGACTCTCTTTGTTGGCGGTAGGCATGATCGCTTCGTTTCTGACCAGCAACCTGACCGTCGGCTTCATTTTAGGCGCCGCTTTTTGCGCGATCCTGGTGTTTCCAGCCTACGCCAACCTGATGTTTGGCGAAGACGCTGCGCGGGTGATTGCCACCTTTAGTATCGCGCAGAAATTCCGCGATTTTGAAGGCGGCGTCGTTAGTTTTTCGGGGTTGGCCTATTTTGCGATGATCGTCGCGGTCAGCCTGTACCTCTGCATGGTCTTGATCGGCCGCCGACACTGGTCGGGTGGCACAGATGGCCGCGCGATGGGCGGTCACTACCTGCTCCGCACCGTTTCGCTTGTCGTAATTGCCGCCAGTGTCAGTATCACTGCCGCCGCGCTGCCGCTTTTCCGCTGGGATTTTACGGAAACAAAACTCAGCTCGCTTTCGGACAATTCGGTCGAATTAATTCACGATGCCATCAAGAAGAAAGTGGACGACTGGAACCGCAGCGACTTGGCCACAACCAACTTGGAGACTGCCGGCGGCAACCGTTTCGTCAGCTTTGAACCTGTGGACGAAAAAAAGTCCGCTTACATTTCACAGGACATCAATGTTATTCCATCGTGGAAGTCGGTCGGCCTCAGCGCTCGTATTCGCGTTCCCAAATCCGGCGGAGGTGATGACAACGAATCCGCCTCCGCTCTGGCCGTTGGAATTCGCGCCAACTTTTACGACGAAGACAGCAAGCAGCTCGGCAATACCGTCCAGATCAAATCCAAGGCAAACGATGATTGGGTGACAATCAGCAAAAAGGATATCGACGTTCCCGACGGCGCATCACGCCTAACGCTGCGTGTCGGCCGATTCAACTATACGGGCCTTGTCGAAGTGGATGACGTCAAGGCGTCCGCCATTTCCGGAAAATCCGACTCGACGGGCGGCGGCGGAGAAGAATCCGACGGGGCAGAATCCGGCTCGATCGTCCGCAATGGCGACTTCGAGCAGGACGACGAGGCCTACGCGATTAAGATCGAAGCCTTCATTAGCAAGGACCTGCCCGAAGAATTCGTCGAGCGGCGGTTTAACCTACTCACGGCGTTGCGAGAGATTAAAGCCGAAGGGGGTGATCGAATTACGTTGAAGGTCTACGATGGCGTTGACTTGGTCGGAACCGTCGCCACCTATGCGGAAGATCATTACGGCATTGGCCGCGAACCATTTGAAACAAGGATACGCGGCGCGCGATCGAATCAAGAGGTTATTTTCGGCGTCGCCTTCACCTCCGCCATGCGGCGGTCGGTTGTACCGTTCATGGCCGCCAGTTTGCCGATCGAATATGAACTTGTGCGGTCCCTGGCCGCCGTCACCGAACAGGAACGGAGAAAAGTCGGTATTCTGACGACGGACGCCAACCTCATGTCGGGTTCGCGCGGTCAAATGGGCGGCGGCGGTGATTACCTCGTCATCAGCGAACTGAGAAAACAGTACGAAGTGGTCGAAATAAATCCCAACGAACCAATTTCGATGGACGCTTGCGACGTGCTGCTGGCGGTTCAGCCGTCTTCACTGAACGGACAACAGGATCCGGCCGGTGCGCCCGGCCCGATGGAGCATTTCATACAAGCCGTTCGCGACGGCATGCCTACGGCGATTTTCGAAGACCCGTTTCCCAATTTCTTTCCGGTCGTTGGCACCACACAGCCCAAACGTCCACAAAACCAGATGCCGTTTGGTCAGCCGCCCCCTCCCCAGCCAAAAGGGAAAATTGCCCCCCTGTGGAATCTGTTGGGTGTCAACCTCGTACGGCAACCCGGTCCCGTCAGGTCATTTCACGGCGGCGGTGCCGCGCAGGACGAGGCACTCGTCGTCTGGCAGGAATACAATCCACACCCTGAAATGGAGCAGTTGCTGTTCAACCAGCTGGTCTGGATCACGCCAAATTGCGGCGCCGAACAGGCTTTCGGTGCAGGCAGCAGCGTGACGTCAGGTTTACAGGAGATGATGTTCGTCTTTCCTGGCGGATTAGAGCCGAGCGGGATGGGCGTCAATCATGAGATCATCCCGCTCATCACCACCGGCAAGCATAATTCCGGAACCATTTCGCGGGAGGAATACCTGTTCTTCGAAATGCGGATGAGGTCACCGGATGAAATGCGCGAGCACGAAGAGTATCGACTGTATCGCCACCCGGCCCGCCGTGACCGATCGGCAGATAACGGCTGGATCTCGAAGGCCAACAGTTTCGAGAATCGCTCCCAGTCGAAAATTCAAGCCAATGGCCGCACGCGGGCGGAATGGGTCGCCTTAAGCGAGGATGACGCGAAAATCGTCAAAGAAGACGAAGACTTGGTTACCAGAACCAACGATGGTGAAACCCAGCAACTTTTCATCATTGGTGAGAGCAAACTCGACTACATACTGGGCGCGCATATCCGAAAAAAGACAGGTGAATCGACCGGCGACGTTGCCGACTCGAAGAACCAAGGACTCAATGTCGTTTTGGTCAGCGATATTGATATCTTTGGGGACTTCTTCTTTCAACTTCGCCAGCAGGGCGAATTGCCCGGTTTCCCGGAATCGGCAAACTGGAAGCTCGACAATGTGACGCTGCTGCTGAACATCCTGGATTTGCTTTCCGGCGACGACCGCTTCATCGACATTCGCAAGCGGCGAAGGAAGCACCGCGAATTGACGGCGATCATGCGGGTCGCCGATGAAGCGAGGACCGAGCGCGACAAAGCACGCAAGTTGGCCCGGGAAAAGTTCAAAAAAACAATCGACGAGTTTCAACAGGAGTTAGACAAAGCGTTAGAGGACATCAAACCGCTCAAAAAGACCAATCCGGCTGAGTACAACGACAGGCAGCGTGTGATCGTCAAAGATATCAACGACCAAGTCGTGGCCGAGCGAAACAAGTTGACAGAGGATCAGGAAAAAGAAAATCGTCGTATCGATGATCGCGAAGAGAACATGATCAAGGACGTCCAGGACAGTTATAAACGGCGCGCGGTCTTGTTTCCGCCGATTCCGCCGTTGTTAATCGCCATATGTGTCTTTTTCGTTCGCCGCTCGCGAGAACGTGAAACGATCACCAAGAGCCGTTTGGTGCAGTAGGCGGCGTGGAGGATTAAGATGAGCAATAAAGTCAAATCTATTATCTATCTGGGTGTTGCGCTGCTGAGCGCCACCTTCGCGATTTTCATGAGCCGCGAGGCCAAGGAAAAAACGGCGCTGGACGTCGTTGGCGAGACTTTTGTCGACGTGGACCCGCGCGAAGTCATTCAACTTCGGGTCGTTAGCTTCAATTCGACGACCGGCAAGCAAAAGCAGTTCGAAGTGGCAAAGGTCGGCGGAATTTATGCGATCCCTTCCCACGACAACTATCCTGCCGATGCCGAGGACCGCATCGAAAACGCGGTCACGATCGTGAACCAGAAGGAGATCATCGCCACCGCCACGAAAGCGGTTTCGGCACATGAGGAATTCGGCGTCGTTGATCCGGACTCCGCTGGATTGAGTCGCGGCGCGCGGGGCGTGGGAACACGCGTAACGATGAGCCAGGGTGACGGTGAATCGGTGGCCGATTTTATCATCGGAAACGGGGTCGCCGACCAGGACGACCAACACTATGTGCGGAGAATCGGCGAGGATCAAGTTTTCGTGATCAAAATCAATCCCGACGAGCTCTCGACAAAGTTCGAAGACTGGGTCGAGCGCGATTTTCTAAAATTCGACACGCTTGACGTGCGGCAAGTCACTTCGTTCGACTACTCGATCCAGGACCGCGTAGTCGAGCAGGGAATTTTTCGACAAGTCGTAAAAGTTCCGGTTTTCAAGGCGATCATCGATCTCGCTTTTAAAGACTCCGAATGGTCGCTGGATAAAATTCAGGTCTTCGAGAAGGCCGGTGAAGAACCCAAAGAGGTTCAATTGGCCGACAATGAAGAACTTGACGATTCGAAGCTGAACGACATGAAGTCGGCGCTGGACGATCTGGAAATCGTCGACGTACATCGGAAGACAGCCTCCTTGGATGCGTCTAAGTGGGATGAATTAAAGCGCGACCCAAAGATCAATGACATCCTGAGAAACTTTGTCGGACACGGCTTTCATCCGACCTTTCCGAAGGGTCCTGAATTTCCCCCGCAGTTCATTTCCAACAATGGAGAACTCCGGGTTGGCATGAAAGACGGTGTGACATACGTTTTGCGATTCGGCGAAACGGCGGGCGGTGAGAAAAGTGACGACGGAGGGGCGGTGAGTAACGGCGAAGATGCCGCCAGTTCAGCCGATGTCCTGCGTTATCTATTCGTCATGGCGGAGTTTGACAAAACACTGATCGATCAACCGGAACTTGAGGAAGTACCAACTGAAGCACCGCCAACCGAAGAAGCGAAACCGGATCCTCCCGCCAGCGGCGACGGCAAAACCCCACCGCCTGACAACAAGTCGCCGAAACCGGAAAACGGCGACGACAGCAAATCGGAGAAAGAGGAGGCAGACTCCGCCGAATCGCCATGCCAGGAGGAAGGGGCGGCAGACGCTGCGGCCGAGCCAGAGACTGATGCGAAGGCCCCACCCGTAACAGATGCCGATGGCAAAGAAACGCCGCTTAAAATCGATCCGGCAGAAGCGGCGAAAAAAGCCGCGGAAGAAAAGAAACAGAAGCTCGAAGAATGGAAGCAAAATCGCGAGCGGATCATTCGCGAAAACGATCGCAAGACCAAGGATTATGAAAAAGAGGTCGAAAAGGGGAAAAAACGTGTCGACGAACTGAATGAGCGATTCAAAGACTGGTACTACGTTATCAATGACAAAACTTACGGACGCATACGCCTAGGCCAGGACGACATCATCAAGGAAAAAGAGAAAACCGAGGAAGAGAAGAGTGGTGAGGATGATGGTGGCGAGAAGAGCGAAATCGACCGGCTCAACGAATTGAAAAACGCACTACCGGAAGCCGAAAAGGCAGACGATAAAGACGCAAAAGAGAAGGCTACGGACGCCGAAAACGAGGCGCCGAAAGACAGCGAAAAGAACGAGTAACGCACGGGCCAAAGTCAGCCGGCCACAACCTTCCGCAGTTTATCAATATATTGCGGAATCGCCCGGTAGGGATCGGCGGCAGCCTCGTATTCCAGCACGATCCAGCTTGCATAGCCGGCGTCTCGCAAGATTTTGATGACGCGGGGCAGGTCGGATTCTTCTTTCTGTCGGCCCGCCCGGCGAATCTCAGTTTTGATTTGCGCATTGATCGCATACGGTGCAATCGTCCCCATATCGCGGTACGGATCATCGCTATGGAAGTTGCCGGAATCGAAATTGACGCCGAACCACTTCGATTTGACGGCTTTCACAATCGCCATCATCCGTTTGATATCGGTCGTGAAATCATGATTCTCCAGCGCGAGTTTGATCCCTTGCTTGCCGGCCTCCTCGGACATTTGTTCCAGCACCGGCACACACCGTGTGATCGCCTCGCCTTCTGTCACGCCCGCCGGCGGCTTCCCGGCAAACACGCGAATCACCGGCGCGCCCAACTTGGAGTAATACCGAATCCAAGTCCGTGTGTGTTCTATCTGCTCGTCCAATTTCGGCCCAGCGGCCAGCGTATAGTTATTGCCGATCGCGCCGCCCGAGACAATCAAACCCGCATCTCGCACCCGCTTCTTCAATTGCTGCAAATAGTCCTCCGTGATCTGCTTGGGAAAGAAGTACGAAGTCAATTCCGCCCCATCGAGTTTCAATTGCCGGCAGTAGTCAACAAATCCTTGCATATCCATCGCGCCGGGACTGCCCGGTTTGGCGCGGAGGAATTTTCGCATCGAATACGCGGCAAGGCTGAGTTGCAACTTCGAATCTCGGGCCGCCGATCCGAGCGCTGCTCGTGAACGGCACGCGGTTGCGAGCGAGCCCGCCGCAGCCGTGGCAGCGAACTGCCGCCGCGACAGTTGGCCGGCGGGCATGGTTTGTAAGAAGTTCATTGATTCCACCTCAGTACTACGCAGTTTTAAGGACGTTGCATTCGGGACGGCAAACCCCCCGCTGAGACTAATCCACACCAGCAACACGACCGAGCGGGAACCTCGTCCTCACAGTTTCTTTGAATTACTGTGTCGCCACACCCAATTCGCGCAACAGATCAAATTGAAATATCCCGGTATCGTGCCCGTCGCTGAACTTAATCGAATATGCGTAATTTCCAACCGGCTCCATGCCCAGAATCCGTAACGGCTGTGCTTCGGCTGCGGACAATACCGGCAGCAGGCCGCCCTGCTCCGCCGGCTGATTACGCTGCTCGCGACATGTCGCACACGGGCAAGCGTCGCGCAGCTGGCGGAACTCGTATTCGCGGGTCGTGCCACAGCTCCATTCGATCCGCAGTCGGTCGTCGCCAGCCAACTCAAGTTTAGTAGGTCGCACGTTCATCGGTTATCAATAAAGCGTTTTCCTTTGGCCTCGAATCTGGGCAGCGAACCGGCCGCAACGTCGCGGACATCGATGCGCAAACCCAAACGAAGCTGCAATTCGTCGGCAACTCGCTGAGGGTTGCCGCGTCGATCTTCGACTTCAATCGTCAGTTGATCCATCTCACCGTCTTTGCTTGCGGTCATCCGGTATTCGACCACTTCGGGAAACGATCGCAAAATTTGCTCGATGGAACTTGGAAAAATATTAATGCCGCGAATGATCATCATATCATCGGCCCGGCCCAGCAGACCCTTGTCCAGCCACACAAATCGTACTTCGCGGTCGTGCCGACGGTCCGGTCGCACTCGATCGCCCGTACGATAGCGAATGACCGGACTGCCCGCACGCCCAAGCGTCGTCAGAACTAGTTCCGCCACTTCTCCGTCCGCCGCCGGCCCACCTGTATCGAGAGAGATAAACTCAGCAATAAATTCCGCTTCGTTCACATGCAGCCCCGGCTCGTCCAGGTTTCCGTAACCCCACGGCCCAATTTCCGAAGCACCGCTGTGATCTAGCACCTTTGCCTGCCAGGCCTGTTCAATCCGCTCGCGAACCGACAACACCGATCCCCCCGGCTCTCCCGCAAGAATCAGACAGCGAATGGGCGAAGCGGTAATGTCGACATTATTTTCCGCCGCTATCTCGGCCATGTGCAACGCATAACTGGGCGTACAAAACAAACACGTCGCGCCGGAAACATACATGCGATCAAGCCGTGCAACCGTGCTCAATCCCCCGCCCGGAATCACGAGACAACCACGCGCAGCAGCCGCGTCGAAGGCGCTCCAGAATCCGATGAACGGACCAAAGGAAAAAGCCATGATGCAGACGTCATCCGTGGTCAGCTCGGCGGCGTCGAGCACGTATTGCCAACTGTCGATCCACCAGTGCCAATCAGCGGGTGTATCCATGACGACCAGCGGCCGACCCTTTGTTCCGGAAGTTTGATGGAGCCGCACGTAATCGCGTCGTGGAAACGTCCGGTTCACGGCCCAGCCGTCTTCAGTCGCGCCGGCCAGTTCCGATTTTTCTGTGAATGGCAGACCAACCAGATCATCCAGCGATTGAATCGGCCGCGGAACATCCGCTAATTTCTCGGCGTAGAAGCGATTATGCGGCAGGATCTGATCTAACAAAGCATTGAGCCGCTCGAGTTGGTAGCTAACGAGCGAATTGCGATCCATTCGCTCAAGCTCCCGTCGTTTTTCCGCGGCGGCTATAGCCATGATTCAAATCATACGAAAGCGATCAGCAGTCAGCAATCAGCGGAACGACGATTAGCGGAGTTGAAAGCGCAATCGCTGACAACTTCGGCAACCTTCCGGTTGCTTTTTCCATGTTGCTTCACGGTTCATCGCCTCGCCCTATTGCAATGTCGGGAGCACGACGACGAACTTCAAATTAATCGTCGCCCAGACGAGTCTCGCCCGCGACTTTTCGGCAACCGGCTCCCAGAGGGAGAGCATCTCCGTTTACTAAAGTTCACGGGCAGGGACGATAATTCCGTTTAACCTGCGTACGTTCGTTAACCGTTCACATTACGCGGGTCCACGATCATGGTGAAAAACGCGGCACTGCGCTAAGGTTTCTTTACATGCCCGCGCCGCGTTCTAAAAACCCTAAGGCATTAACAACAAATGCGTTGCACGAAACTACGGGCCGCTGGCGAGCGATTTTCTTGCCAATCCCTACAACCGTAATAGTCTGGAGGTGTAGGAGTGTCGTCCTCAACGAACGAGGGTAACTTTGACCGGCCGTGGCGATTTGCCGACGGCGTATGTCGATGCACATTGTTCGAATGCTCTTCCAACCACAGAAGCGAACACGACCATGAACAGCACTGCAGTACCTGTCATCATCGGCAGCACCGGACTGGTCGTCACGACAGATTCTGGGCTGGCGCAAGAACTCCAGGTCTGGCTCGCCCGCAACTATGGCTGCGATGCGCAATTGGCGTCTTCCGTCAAGGAAGCCGACGAAATTCTTAACACGAATGGAGTTCAATCGATATTCGTCGATGTTCGCAACGAAATGGATCAGACGGCCGGACTGATCGATCGACTTTCTTGCAACGGCAACCGATCCAAAGCGCTCATCGCCATCACCGAGCGGGACAAGATCGCCGAGTTGACCGTTCCCGTTCATGGTCACATTTGCGTGCCCTTGGAATGGACGCAAATTTCGACCGTCTTGCGCGATGAACTGGCATCATCGCTGTTTGCGGGTGGTAATGGCTTTCCCAAAGAGCCTTGGAATATCCGCTTTAAGGATTTTGAATATGAGACCTGTTCACATGACTTTTATAAAACATTGAGCCACCTTGCCACGGTCGCGACGCACGATGTAACCATTTTGCTGGTCGGCGACACCGGCACAGGAAAAACGACGCTGGCCCGCCGTGTTCACGATATGTCTGAACGTGCGGCGGAGCCGTTGTCGACGGTCCCGTGTGGTGCGCTACCGCCACAACTGATCGAAAGTGAACTGTTCGGGCATACGAAAGGGTCGTTCACCGGCGCCGATCACGACAAGTTGGGGAAATTCGAGGCGGCGGGTGACGGAACACTGCTGCTGGACGAAATCGACGTGCTCGACTTCTCCCAACAAGCAAAACTACTGCGTGTCATTGAAACCGGTGAATTTGAAGCTGTCGGTTCCAACGAAACCAAAACATTTAGCGCGCGGCTCATCGTTGCGACAAACGAAGACCCCAAAACGCTCGTGGATCAGGGCAAGTTCCGATCGGACCTTTATTATCGGTTGAACGTTTTGGAATTCCACATCCCGCCATTGCGAGACCGGTGGCCCGACATCATCCCGTTGACGCTTGGCTTCATCGATGAGTTCCGAGTCGCACATGACATTGAGATTCGCCGCATTCTCCCCGAATTTTTAGCGCATCTGAAAGACTACGACTGGCCCGGCAATATTCGAGAATTAAAAAACCATGTCCGTCGCGCGGTGCTATTTTGCCGCAATGGTGAGCTAACACCTGATGATCTCTCGCCCGCGATCGTTGCCGCGGCCAGTCGCTCCTCGGCCAACGGAAACGGAAACGGAAACGGAAACGGAAACGGGTCCCTGTCCGAAAAAGTGGCCACCAGCGAGCGTGAGATTCTCGAAGATGCGCTGCGTGCCAACAACTTCAAACGGACGACGACGGCAGAATCACTTGGAATCAGCCGTGTCGGGCTTTATAAGAAGATGAAGAAATACGGCATGCTCGATATGAAGAGAGCGACCGAATAGCACCGCTTGCAGCTTCTTCGGCCTCGGTCCGCCCCCCCGTTGCCTACGGGCCAGGGCAGATGACGCTACTGGGCGAATAGAGTTTTGTGATGCCGCCGCCGAGTTTCCCTGCCGTCGCCTCGGTCGTCACGTTAAACGGGCCAACGGCCACGCCGCAAAGCGTACCAATGATGCTGTTGACCGACATGGACGCCTGAACACGCACGGCAAAGTACCGGCCGGGTAGTGTAGGATCTGTGCCCGCATTGAAATCCAAGGCCGCATTCGACCCTGAGCCGAGAATGACGACATTCCCGGTACAGGTGGAGTTCTCGTTCGCTCCGCCGCCACCGCCGTTTGCGGAAACAGCTCCGCTCAACGAGGTTCCAGTCATCGTGTTGGATGCAACCAGCGCGACCGCTCGGCTCCGGGATGCCGTTCGATTAGCCGGTGTATTACCAAAATCACTCCACTCATCGACACCCGACAGTGCTCCCGCTTCTAGCGCATTGGTCAACTCAATTCGCGCCAGCAAAAGATTGCCGGTTTCGACAACCACGCCGATCAAACACAGCACTGCCGGAAGGCAAAGGATAATCCACAGCGTCGCCGCTCCACGACGAGCCCGCTTGCCGCGTACCGACATTTGATTCTGTTGACAAGTTTGATAAGCCATATTCGACATCACGTGGAACTCGGGGCGATAACTTACGGTTCGTAATCTAGCGTCGTTGTGTGTTCCACAACGCTACCCAAAATATCGTATCCAAACGCCGACAAAAGATTCGGCGTCAACGTGGCAAGTTCGACACAAACGGTTACGCGCACAGCCGAAGCCGGCAACGGAAGACTCGTTGGATCGCCACATGTGCCGTCTGTCGCGACGTCACCACCTGCGACAGTATGCCGCAACGTCACGCCTTCCGACGCGGCGGATCCAAATCCGGCAGACTCCAATCGGGCGTTGACCTCGGTTCTGATCGTCGAGGCGACAGCCGTCGTAGGGACGCCAGGTGCCAGACCGGGTGACTGCGCGGCAATTCTCGCAGCTTCACGACTGGCCAGCGCAACTTGCTTGATATTGGCCAAAATTAAGCCGAATTGGACCACAACGAACAACGCGATTACCAGAATCGGTGTCGCAATGATCAACTCTAAAATGATGCTACCGCGCCTGGTCGAGCGGAGACGGCGGATGTGTCTGGATTTTTTCCTGTTTGAAGTCATTTGCGAATCAGTCTGGTTCGACGGGCGTACCTGAGTTATAGCCACGTGCATTTTTTGTGCCGCCGATCGAAACGGCTTAATAGCAAGTCGTTGTCGTCGGGCACGGAGGTTGCAACTGTGGCCTGTTGCGTCAACTCAGTGCAATTGGCGGTCGCAATCCCCGAGATTTTAAATCTTAACACGATATATTTCGCACTTATTACCATGTTTTCGCCGTCAAAAAACACTCGCTGCGTAAATTACGCGATGCGTTGACACGGTATGAAAGGTGTGTGATCACAACAGATGATTTCGAAACACAGCGCACAGACGAGTGACTTTTGTATATACCACGCTGACGAGGAATTGGCGAACTCCCGCCGTGAACGTTTCATGACAATTGGGATCGTTTGGCTTGTATCGATTGTGTACGTTTGCGCTGTTACTGTGGCAGACCCGGATTTGTGGGGACACACGCTGTACGGAATTCGTTCTATTGAGCAGGGGATCCTCACAGAAACCACCGACCCGTTTTCGTACACCGCAGAGAATAGTACCTGGGTTAATCATGAATGGTTGACGGAATACATCTACGGCTGGCTGTGGCAAAACACCGGCGACACCGGGCTGTGGATGTGGAGAAATCTAATCGTTCTGGGGTTGTTCTCAATCGCAGGCGTTGTCATTTTTCGATCTAAAGCCAGCACCACGGCCGCCATTGTACTGCTAGTGCTCAGCGGTCAGTGTCTGGCCAACTTCTGTACGTTTGTGCGGCCACAACTTGCGACATTTCTCTTGTTTGCCGCCACGCTCGCCCTGCTTCGCCGCTACTGGGACCGACCTCACCCCTATATTTGGTTCCTACCGGCAATCAGTGCACTGTGGGTCAATCTGCACGGCGGTTTTCTCGCTGGATTGGGAATCCAAGCGCTTTTTGTCTTTGCCTGCGGGTGCCGTGTGGCAAGCGGTTGGAATTGGGTCCAAAAAAGGCCGCAGTGCGAGAATACTCATAATCGGAATATTCGATCGACCGTCATGCTGGCGCTGGTTGGCCTGGTTTCGATCGGCGGCACGCTGATTAATCCTTACGGCTTGGATATGTACAGCATGCTGTTCGAACATCTCGTACCCAAGCAAGCGATTCGCGAATGGCAACCTCTGTGGGCCGCTTGGCAACCGCCCGTCTATTACATTCCGTTCGTTCTGTTGGCTATGACCCTCATCTGGTCCCGACGTCTGCGCTGGATCGATGTTTGGATAATCGGCTGCATCTCGTTGCAGGCAGTCAGCCACATACGGCATATCGCGCTGCTGAGCATCGCAATGCTCGTGCTTTTTCCTGCGCCGCTGACCGATGCTGTTTCGCGTATGTTTCCGCAGTTAATCCAGAAATTTTCAAAACCCGATCTGCGTTGGCTCCGCATCGGCGCGGTTGCGGCTTTGCTGGTTGTGACGGCCGCGCTACGCTTGCCCGTCGCGCTACAGGTATGGCAACACGACATAAGACCCTGGCAAATCGCCGTGGAAACCAAGAATCGTCAACTGGGAATGCCCGTCCGCGCGACTTCCGAAATGGATCGCCTGGGCCTCAGCGGCAACCTCATCACCGATTACGCGTGGGGCCAGTATATCCTGTGGCACCTGCACCCCGAGACCCACGTTGCGTTCGATGGCCGTTACCGCACGATTTATCCGGCAAAACTTGAACACGAATTCCTGACATTCCTCGCCCTAGAACGATCCGGCCCGCGACACAACGCTCTGCTCGATGATTACAAAAGTGAAATCGCGTTGCTTCCACGCCACATGCCAGCTTGCGACTACCTTGCGTCGCGGACCGATTGGCGGCAAATCTACGGCGACGATCAGGCGGTGTTGTTCGTGCGGGATTTGCCAAAATTTCAACCAGTTTTTGAACAAACTCAACGGAAAAGTATCGATTCACCGGCCATTGCGACCTGGCTGCGATTCCCGGCCGGCCCACGGTTGACCCCCATCGTCCGCAAGATGAAGTCATCTGGACAACGAGCGGCACACAATATGCGTACTTCCAAATCGTTCTAAAATCCTGACGCCCATCTCCGAAATTGCAATCTATTATTTAGGAAAGTTGCAAATGAAACGTCTGAAAACTATTTACAAGCGGCTGAAAAACCAAATCGCTGGAGCAGCCTTTGTTGAGTACCTGTTGCTCATGACGCTTGTCGGTATCGGTGTGATTGCCGGTCTGGCTACCGTCCGCGTGTCATTGCTCAACGAATTAGCTGACCTAGCAAATGCTATCAACGCGATCGGTTCCTAATGCGTACAAAGAATTTCCGGTTACGGCGCGGCAGCGGGACGCTGGAGTTGATTCTTGCACTCCCGGTTTTGTTTTTCGTCACGCTGGCAATCTTCCAATTTGGATTTCTCATGGTCATTCAACAGACCGTGACAACCGCCGCGATCGACGGCGTTCGCGCCGCGGCCAAAGAAATAACGGCCGGGGATGCCAGCGCTGCCGCAATTTCCGCGGTCAACGACACTCTGGCAGTTCACGGCCTGGCGGTTGACCCAACGTCGACCGACATCTCCTCGGATACGAAACTGGCCGTCGAATACGGTGGTACACCTACAATCACAACGGGCGATCCCGGGCTTTCGTGTTCGACTCCCTCCTCGCCAGCCGTCGGGCCGACGGAGGTACGCATTTCGGTTTGCGTTGATCTGACCACAGCACCGCTACTGAACGCACTGACTTCTTTTGGTTTCGATCTGTCTGGACGGCGATTCGAGATTAGCTCGATGGCAACAATCGAGTAGCTAGCCGTTTACGTCAAGAATCCTCGAGAAGAGGCTTCCCAAGTGTCACTTGTCACCGAATCAAATGTGGAACCTGCAGCCAAGCCACTCCGCTGGGAGCTGAGTGATCGCTTTGCGCTGCGTTGGCAGCATGTTGTGCTGTGCACGGCTCTTTCGACATTTTTTGTGTACCTCAGCTACGTGCCGATTTTCCACAGCGACATTTGGGGACATGTCCATTATGGAAACTGGATCATCGAAAACGGCCAATTACCGCAGGAGGATCCCTTTCTTCCGTTGGCTGAAGGAATGTACGTCGTCGACAACGCCTGGCTGGCACAGGTGATATTTGCCAAGGTGGAATCGATCGGTGGTCCACAAGGCATGTCGAGTTTGTTCGCGCTAACGGTATTTGCAACATATCTAATCTACGCGCGAATTTTCTTTCTGTTCAGTCGAAGTCCGCTGGTGGTGATCGCCGGTTTATTCTTGCTGTTTTTTGTCGGGTTTTCGCGACATGCCATCATCCGGCCGGAAATCTTTGGCGGCTTGTGCCTCGCCGTTTTGTTCTGGATGCTCGTTCGCGTCGAGCCCTGGCAGGGTCGAGTGCTGGGCGGCCATCCACAATCTAATGATGATCGCTGGCCACGGTGGATGTGGCTCTGTATCCCACTGATGTTTCTATTTTGGGCGAACGCGCACGGTTCGTTTGCGGTCGGACTGGTCGTGCTCGGCTGCCACGCGTTAGGCAGAGTGATCGAAGTTATCTGGAAGACGCGCAATCCGCTCGCCTGCTTTTTCGATCGCGACTGTCAGCGCTGGATTCTAATGACCGAATTGGCGGTAGCCGCAACACTGATTAATCCGTATGGACTGGATTTGCTGATACAAACCGCGAGGTTTGGGCAGAACCCGAACCTCCGCGATGTAATGGAATGGTACCCGCTGAAACTGATCGACTTAGAAGGTATCCAATACTGCATTTCAATCGTGTTGATGGTGGTCCTGTTGCGACACAGCCGAATTCGTATGCGAGCCACAGAAGTTCTGATGCTCATGATTTTTGCATTCTCGGTTGCACCGACCATTCGCATGATTGGCTGGTATGCTCCGTTGTTCGCCTTCTTGATGGTCCCGCATCTCACAAATGCCTTATCGCGACGCCAACAGAAAGAACATCCAGAACAATCCGGACCGCAGCGACACGATCTATCGCGTTTTGCCGGTACCTTGTTGTGCATTTTGTTGTTTTGGTGCGGTTTTGCGTTAACGCCGATCAGCCGACCGCTGCTCGGAGGTACTCCGCGCGAAAAAGAGACGATTTTCAGTCGCGGTACGCCGCACGGCGTGACGAATTACTTGCGTGAGAATCCGCCCGAGGGCCTCGTCTTTGCTCCGCAGTGGTGGGGAGACTATCTGAACTGGTCGGCTCCGGCCGAGATGAAAGTGTTTATGACGACGAACCTGCATTTGGCGCCACGACAGGTTTGGCGCGACTATCTCCGCGTAGCGCGGGGACAATCGGGCTGGGAGGGAATCCTTGATAAATACGACGTCGGGACGCTCGTGGTCCATAAGGAACTCCAAGTGCCCATGGCCCGTAATATTCGTCGAACACGACTCTGGCGGATTGTGTATGAAGACCGGCAAGGTGTCGTATTGCAGCGGACCTCATCGACCTAAACTTTTGGACAACGATGGCAGCAACATCAAAAAAAACTCGTATCGCCACCTACTTCGGCCTCGGATTTTTTGCTCTGCAAATCGTTTTGGTGACATTTGCCCTGGCAACCACGTCGCGGCGAATGCGGACGATTGACAGCCGCATCGAGCTGCCGCCGATGCGTAACGTCCCTTTGGAGATTCGTCCACTTTACGACCGGCCGCGCGTCGTTACTAACGAGCAGCTGACGGCAGTGCTTCATAAACTTCGTCCGCGGCTCCGCGGAGAAAATCCCAAGATCAATCACGTGGACCACGCGCTGCGGTTTTGGGGCCTGGCCGCAACATTCGACGACCCGGAGTGCCTTTCCGGAATGGAAATGCGCGAGTTACTGACTAACTACAAACGGTTCTCGGACGCCTGGGGAAAAGACGAGCGAGCCCTGATCACAGCAACAGAGAATGGCCTGAGCGTTCGCACCCAGGAGGGTTTTGCCACAGCAAGTCACGTCGATCACACACTGGCCGGGTTGGCCGAAACTGGCACACCGCTCGAATACCGCTTGGTGACACCGCAGGGACCGCTAACCGTGCGGGCCTTATTGGAAAGTTCGCTGCGCAAATTCAGCTTGAATCAAATCGAGTATGAATGGTCCACGCTGGCCTACGCGCTGTATTTGCCGCCGACGAAGCGCTGGTATTCAAAAGAAGGGCAGGAGATCACGTTCGACCGCCTGGCCGACCGCATTATGCGGCAGCGACTGAATATGGGCGTCTGCATGGGCAATCATCGGCTCCATGCACTGGTCGTGCTGCTTCGAGTTGATGATACGCACGACATCTTGAGCGCGAACGCGCGAGAGCGGGTTATTGCCCATCTACAAGATGTGACGACTCGATTCGTACGCAGCCAGCATCCGGACGGTTATTGGATTCGAAGCTGGCCAGACGGACAGAAAGCCGAAGACGATGAGGAAGGCAACACACTGCCAAATCGCATTCTTGGAACGGGCCACGTCCTGGAATGGTGGGCACTGGCACCCGAAGAATTGCTGCCGCCACGTGAGACAATTGTCCGCGCCGGCCAGTGGCTCACCCAAACGATCGTTCAAATGGACGACGCCAGCATCAAGGATTCATACACCTACCTCAGTCACGCCGGACGCGCTCTGGCGCTTTGGCGTGGTCATTTTCCCTCATACTTTTTGAGATCTGGTGAAAAACGACAACAACGTTAAGACTCTGGCCGGTCGCCGTTTGTCGGTAATTCGTTAGCCACAACCCCTTAACCACGAAGCGAATCGGACAGGACATGAAACTGGCACACGAACTGCTTATGACTGCCTATAGATCATCGTGTCGGCACAATGTCACGACTTGCTGAATTAACAAAAGACCTTGTTCGCCTCACGACCAACAGGACACAAATCATGAACACACTACAACACTTTTGGAATGACACGAACGGTTATATTTGCACGACCGATCTGATCTTGATCAGCGCCATTCTGGTGATCGGCGCAATGGTCGGACTTGTCACGCTTCGAGACCAGGTGACCCAGGAATTTGGCGACTTGGCTGTCGCGATCGGTAATCTCAATCAGAGCTATTCTTTCTCCGGCGCGACAGTCGGAGGGTTCACGGTTGAGGGTAGCGACTTTGTAGACATGTCGGACGATTGCGAAGTAGGTGTGGGTGAAGGCACGGCGGGTAGCGATCCCGCCGGCGCAGCGCCTGCCTGCATCGACATTTGCGGCGTTGCAGCGTCTCCAGAACTTCCGTAACGTTTTTGCTAGAGTCTATTACGGAGAGCATATCCCATGAAAACTTTGGCCCAGTTATGGCACGATCAGAGCGGTGCAGTATCCGCTATGTCCGTGATTCTTATCACAACGATTCTGGCGCTGGGTTGCATTGTCGGCCTGACGACACTGCGCGATCAACTCGTGCAGGAATTCGGCGACGTGTCGATTGCTTTGGAAAGCCTGAATCAATCGTATTCAACGGCGAGCGGAACGTTTACAGACTCCGGTCCATTCCCAACCGATCCGCCCGGTGCCGAGCCGGCCTGTTTGGAAATTTGCGGACCGTAACGTGAGTCACGTGGCGTCAAGCAGCCGACAGTCGCGCTACTCGACGCCTATCGGATCGATTTTGGCCTATCGGATCGATTTTGGACACAGAGTAGAGCTATGTCTGAGCAACGCCCTTGCGCCACCGCAGACACGGCGGACATCGCGAACCCTTTGCATCGCGGCGCGCCGCTGATCATCATCGGCCTGTTGCTATGCTGTGTCGTGGTATTCGGCCAAATGGCGGCGTTCGAGTTTCTGATGTGGGATGACGAACCATTCGTTGTTCGGCATCTTCAGCGGGCGCATGGCCTGACCGCCGACAGCATCGCGTGGTCTTTTACAAATGGTGAAAACGGCTGGCGAACGCCGATTCCGTACTTATTGTTTTTCACGGAAGCTGAAATTTATGGTCTCAACCCGGCCGGTTATCACCTGACCGGCCTGGCGATCCACGCCGTGTGTACCGTTCTCTTGTTCGTCACGTTCCGCCGAATGACAGGACATCTGTGGGCCTCGGGAATGCTGGCGGCCCTGTTCGCACTTCACCCACTGCACGTCGAACCGGTCGCATGGATTGCAGCCCGCTGGGATTTGCTCTGTGGTTTATTCTGGATCCTGGGCATGTTTTGTTATGCGGCCTACTGTCGGCGTCCGGGCGCAGCAAGATATTCCGCGGTCCTAGCATGTTACGCCTGTGCGATCATGTCCAAGCCGACGGCGATCACGTTTCCGTTCGCGCTACTGTTGCTCGACTACTGGCCACTGCGAAGATTGCTCACTACAAACGATAACGCCAATAACACGGCTGAGCAGAGCGATCGCGCTCCGCCCTCACTGCGATTTGTTCTGCTCGAAAAGGTGCCGCTGTTTGTACTCATGGTGATCGCCATGGCTATTACGATTCCGGCAAAAAGCGCGTACTTTGCAACCCGCCAAATGACTCCGATATCGACTTCCGATCGAATACTGAATTGCATTGAATCCTATGCAAATTATGTGTACCAGTTTGTCTGGCCGACAGATTTGAGCTTCTACTATACGCATCCCGCCGTCACCCACGGGTTCAGCACGGCTTCGCTGATCTTGGCCGTCGGGACACTGCTGATCATTACCGCCGCGGTCCTCATTCTCGGGCGTCGCCACCGATTCCTGGCGACCGGTTGGTTTTGGTACTTGGGTATTCTCGTGCCGACGATTGGCCTCTTCCAAACCGAACATCATGCCCGCGCCGACCGCTACATGTATCTCCCGTTAATTGGTCTGGGCTTCGTCGCCTGTTGGGGAACTCAGGTTCTGACAAGCCGTCTACCGAGGCACAAACTCATTAAGACAATTGTCGCAATCGTCATAATCGCCGCGCTGATCCCGTCCACGCGAAAGCAGGCATCGCACTGGAAAGATAACCGATCGTTGTTCGAGCACGGACTCAGTATTGATTCCGATAACCACAAAGCGCTGGTTGGAATGGGAACCATCGCTATGCGCGAGCGCAATTTTAAATTGGCCGAAACGTACTATCGTCGCACGCTGCCAGCTGTTCCCGAACGCGGATATCACCATTATTTGCTAGGGAAAAGCCTATTTCTGCAGGATCATTTCGACGAGGCGGCCGGGCAATTACGCATCGCGCTGAAGGCGGCGCCGGGTTTGACCAAAGCCTGGAGACTCCTCGGCCTGACGCTGTACAAACAAGATGATACACAAGCGGCGCTGACCGTTTGCCGACAGATGGTGCGTGTCCGCCCCGACGATCCCCTAGCGCATCAGTGGTTGGGCGACTACCTAGTTGAACTGAACCAGTCCGACGCGGCACTACCGCACTTTCGCCAAGCACTAAGCCTGGATCCACTCAGCCGAACCGCGCCCACCCGCATTGGCAAGGCCCTTGAGCGGCTTGGCCACGGCCAAAAGGCGGTAGCATTTTACGAATCCTACCTAAAAAAGTATCCCCGCCGCGATGATATTGCGGATCAACTCTCTTGGCTTTTGGCCACGTACCCAGACTCCCAAGTTCACAATGCACCGAAAGCCATTCGTATTGCCGAACAACTCTGCCGAGATTCCGGTCACCCGAATCGATTTGCCCTGGACACGCTGGCGGCAGCCTACGCTGCCGACGGCCGCTATCGCGAGGCGGAAGCAACAGCGACCAAAGCGCTGCGGCTGGCGCAGTCCAGCAGTGACGAAGAACACGTAACTAGTTTGCAAGGCCGTCTTTTACTCTACCAAAGTCAGAAACCCTTTCGCCAAAAGAAACCCGTGAACACCCGCGCGGATGCGGCGACCGCAACCCATCCCCGTGACACATTTGCCGCCATTCTCAAACACGGTTAATTGCGCTATGAGCATTCCAAGCCAGGATCACTGGACAGATACCGAACGGAACACCCGCGTCGCGTTGCCACGGCCAAATGGCGGCGACGACAATGCAGCGGTAATGCTATCGATCGTGATCCCGATGTTTAACGAAGCGGATCATCTCGAAAAAAGCCTGAAAGAGATCAGTTATCACGTCGCATCACTTGGAACTGCATACGAATTGATCGTCGTCGACGACGGTTCGAGCGATTCAACGTGGGAGTTGCTGCGCGGTCTTTGCCGTGACATTCCGCAACTTCGATGCCTGGCGCTAAGCCGCAATTTCGGAAAAGAGTCGGCGGTGCTGGCAGGCATCGAGGCGGCCCGCGGGAACGGCGTCATCATCATGGATGGCGATCTTCAGCATCCGCCAAATCTGATTCCCGAAATGTACGCCGTCTGGCAGCAACAGGGATATCAGGTCGTTAATGCAATTAAGCGGCGGCGCGGAAAAGAATCGCTGGCCTCGAAGCTGGGTTCCCGTTTGTTCTACCGGCTGTTCGAAAAGCTTACCGGTACGCAGATGGCCGGCAGTTCGGACTTCAAACTGCTCGATCGTGAAGTCGTCGATGCCTACATTGCCTTGCGAGAGCGAAATCTTTTCTTTCGAGGCTTGATTCCCTGGCTTGGCTTTAGCCAAATTGACTTGCCTTTCGAGGTCAACCCACGAGCCGGTGGCCGGTCAAAATGGTCGGTTTTGCAGCTGTCGTTTATGGCCGTAAACAGCATTGTGTCATTCAGCGCAGTGCCGCTTCGTCTGGTTACGCTTTCAGGCCTGTTTTTCATGCTTTTCGCCATCGGCCTGGCGGCTCAAACGCTATACGTCAAACTCAGCGGTGGCGCGGTCGAAGGTTTCACCACCGTCATTATGCTCGTATTGTTCGCGAGTTCGATACTGATGCTCAGCCTTGGCGTCATTGGCGAGTATCTGGCGAAGATTTACGACGAGATCAAACAGCGGCCACGCTATCTGTTAAAAGAGGCGACTGGAGCGAACGATCAGAGAGTCGCATCCTCGTCGGGTCAGCGAAATCAAGTCGTTCACCGACCGCAACAATGAACACGTACTGAAGCGCGCACGTGTACCGCCCTCTTGGCGCAGCTCTACGATCATTGCTAAGCGGCTTTCACATCCAACAAGAGGATTAAACGCTACAGCTGACACTTTAACCCGGACAACGAACAGTACTTCACAATGATCTTGCCTCTCGACCTATACACCGGTTGCCGTCCAACTCGTTCCGCCATTTTTTCATAATTCCCCCACAACCTTTGATCATTTCAACGCCGCCTGAGGCAATTTTCGGTCGGATATCGCCGTGCCAACACCGGCGGCTCCGTCCTCAACCACAAGTCGTGTGCACCCGTTTTTTGCATCCATTTACCCTATCAAGTTTTCTTTACAGCCCATGACGCCCGCGCCAATGTTGCTTTACATTCAAACGAAAGATCAGACGCTGAATCATCTCGTGCGGAGAGGAAGCAGGCGATGGTCGACCGATGAAGACCGTGCTTGATCGGCAAGCCCGGCTTAATCGCTAGACGGGCACTACGAATCTGCGAATCCTTAGAGAAAACCTTTGCTTTTCAAACTTTTTTGGAACAATCACTGCACTAATTACAGTTCGCTGCAGCAGATTGCCGGGCGACTCCATGGAACCGACAGCCCCAAGCAATCAAATTGTGGACCGTGACATGTGTCAACGGTCATTATTGGGAGATTAGGTTTACAAGAAACGAAGGAAAATGAAATGAATTTGTTCAAACAACTGTGGAATGACGAAATTGGTGTCGTTATTTCAGCCGAACTAATCCTGGTCGCGACCATTTTGGTCATTGGCATGATCGTCGGTTTGACGTCAGTCCGCGATCAGGTCGTCCAGGAACTGGGCGAT
>JAYGDO010000139.1:0-2414 GCA_046582885.1 Pirellulales bacterium
TCATTGCCCCTCCGTAGTCGTTCGTTGCCGTGGGCAATCAGGGTTAGCTGAATGATTCGGTTATCCTTGACGTCGGCGTAGCCCTGCCAGTTGAGCGCCACCCGAT
This sequence comes from Pirellulales bacterium, assembly GCA_046582885.1. Classification (GTDB taxonomy): domain Bacteria; phylum Planctomycetota; class Planctomycetia; order Pirellulales; family UBA7805; genus JAYZEI01. The sequence goes on from JAYGDO010000139.1 coordinate 107, forward strand.
GTTCCCAAAACGCCCTGTCCCCGCGCCGGTTCCGGCCCGTGTCCTGCTCGCCTTCGACGGCCGACTCGCCTTCGATACGGATTCTTGTCGTCCTTGCGTCGACCGAATCGATGATCTGTCCGGTGAACTCCCAACTGCGATTGTTGTTTCGGCTTCCCGGCACATCGCCCAGCGGGTTGACGTCCAATTGGCCGAGGAAGGCGTGGGTGATAACGCTGCGTGCGAATGCGTCAGGAAGGTGAAACCGCTTGCCCTGGGCTTGATTAATGGCGGCGGCGAGTTGCTCCTGTGGAGCAACCGGAATCTCCAATCGCGCTTCCATGTAATCCTCTTGGCGAATCGTTCTGGCGATCGGTTCGCCCTTGTCGTCGAGGGGCCGGCCGATAATGCGGCCGACGAGAGTTCCTTTTTGCAATGCCGGTCTCGCGGGGCAGCGATCGTGTTCGGCGTGTTGCCCGGGTATCTCCAGGCGTTTGCCGGTATCCTCGACATCGGCCAGTTTGCGACTGGGGAATTTCATGAAGCGTTCGGCCTTCACGGGCTGCTGCGGGTCGGCTGCTTTCTCGTAGCGCGACACAACGTGATCGAGAAACTTCGGAATGCTCGCAGCGTTGTCGAACGAAAGTACCCAGGTGAGTACTTTGCCGTTCGAATTGAGGGTGCAGATTCCCTGGGGAACAGCCTTCGAGCGGCCAATCTCCGCGTACAGGTCGCCTTCGATGCCAGGGGGTGGATTGTTCACCATCGCCGCCTTCAGCGCGACGGGAATGAACTGCTTGTTAATGCGACGAACAACTTCGGGATTTGAGAAAACCACCTCACGGGCGGCGCCGGCGAACACTCAGCAGCGTTCGTCGTCAATCGGGCGGTCGATGAAGATCCACAGCATGATCGGTTTGTTCTGCGCGCGAGACGCCTTTAATCCGTCGAGTAGACATGTTTTCCAGGCGATTTTTCGCCAGGCGACTTCCTGGCGATGCAGCCCGTCGACTTGGGATCGTACCGCTTTAGGCGACAGTGGTTCGCCACGCTCGATTGCGGGCTGCGGACGGGACGAGGGCGCAGCGGCCGTCTTGCGTTTATCGGTTGCGCTGTCGGTGTCGTCAAGTTCGAGTAGCGTCAGCGCCCGGTCTAGTACCGCCTCGGCCTCTTTGGCCCGCCCCTTCTGCATGAGTGCCGGGAACTTTCGCATCAGTTCGGGGACGCCGAGCGACGATTGGCCGGCTTGAACTCGGGATTGGACTTCCCGTTTAATGCGCGCGATCTTTTCCTTCATCCGCTGTTGAAGCTGGTCGCTGCGTTGCCGGCTTTGCTGGAGATTAGCGGCTAGCTGCCGTTGCTCCGCATTCAATTCGTTGCTGAGTTGGATCATCAACCGCAAACGTAACCGCGTTGCCTCCTTTTCCAGGGCGAGAACGTTGTCAAGTTGCTTAAGGGCGGCGTCTTCATCGACTTTTTCGGCATCGAGCAACTCGGCGAGCCTTTTCTTCGCAGCGGTCAGCCGTACGTGCTGCCGCTCCGCCTGCGGCGCTGCTTCGGCAGTTAATTCATGAACCTGGTCGATCTGCCGATCGGTCAAGCCGAGTTCCGCACGGTGCTGCATCAGAAATTCGGGCGGGAATAGCTTGCCAAGAAGGGGATCCGCGGCGGGACCCTCCGCCGGCAAATCGCCGAGAAACGTGACAAGCAGTGATAAACAGATAATCGAACGTTTCACGGCGATACCTCCTGGAGATCAGGCGCAGATGTTTCCGCAGGGAAGCGATCGGCCCAATATTTTATGGGCCTCCCGTTGACTTCATTATAAAATACCTCCGCAGTCGCCGCCCACAAACCCCAAGCACAGCGGGAGCCTCTATTAGACACCAGTGAAATCCTGAAATAAAGACAACGGGAGACGCTCGAGAAGAAGATACAGGTGCCAAAACGGGCCTCCTGCTGGGAGCCCTCTCCCGACTTTACTCCGTTCGCACCGCAGGGGGCGCGGGGGCCATCCCGCTGGCCCATCTTGCGGCCGGCTACTCCCCGGCTTCACGCAACTGCACGTGCAGTTTCTGGGGCGCTACCGGGTAGTAGAGATTCAGCGCCGGGCACAGCCAGCCCTCGATGAGGGTCCGCTCGCCGTCTTTCTCAATCTGCCAGTGGTATACGTTTCCTGACGATTCCTCCCGATCCCAGTTGATCTCGATATCGGCGGACGGGAAGGGGTGCTCCGAGAAAATCAGCAGAAAGCCCCGATCGGCATTCTGGATTCCTTTCATTTCAAGGGCCGCGTCAATCATCGTGTCGGCACCGGCAACGAAAGGTT
>JAYGDO010000191.1:0-2926 GCA_046582885.1 Pirellulales bacterium
CAATGGCTCAACCTGCCGCGGCTGGCAGACCTGCGGCCAAATGCGAACCGCTTCCCGCAGTGGGAAGGCCCGTTGGCCGCCGACATGCGGGAAGAGACGGTTGCTTTTTTCAAGGACATTGTCTGGAAGCGGAATCGCCCACTTTCAGAGCTGTTCAATGCCCAGTTCACCTTTGTATCACCCCGGTTGGCCCGACATTACGGACTGAAGCCGCGCCCGCAGCAAGGTGCGGGCACGGCCCACTACGACCTGTCGTCTGTCAAAGGGCGGGGTGGGTTGCTGACGCAGGGAAGCGTACTGACCGTTGGCGGCGACGAGGCTTCGATGGTATCCCGCGGGTTGTTTGTCCTGCATGACTTGTTGCGCGGTACCGTTAAAGATCCGCCACCCTGTGTTGATACGGCGACGGTGCCTACCAAGTCCGGGCTGACGCAGCGCGGCATTGCCGAGGCCCGCATCGCCAACAAAAAATGCGGTAGTTGCCATTCGAAATTTGAGCCGCTGGCGTTCGGTCTGGAAAAATTTGACGGTTTGGGTACCAGTCGGGAAAAAGACGAGCACGGCAACGCTCTGCGAGAGGATGGAGAAATTATCTTTCCCGGCTCCGCGAGCGCCGTTAAGTATCGGTCCGCGGCCGAATTAATGGATTTATTGGCCGCCAGTGACCGGGTGCGAATGACAATAACGTGGAAGCTGGCTCAATTCGCGGCCGGCCGCCCGCTTGGTTCGGCGGATGCGCCGATAGTTGATAAAATACACCGGTCGGCTCAAGAAGGTGGCGGGACCTATGCCAGCTTGCTGACCGCTATCGTCACGAGCGATTTGGTCCAGTTAGCCCGCACGGAGACAAGGTGATGAAACATCAGCCCATCAGCCGCCGCACAATCCTCAAACAGACCGCGGCGGTTGGCATCGGCTTACCCCTGCTCGAGGAGATGCTGGTCAACGATGCCGTTGCCGACGCCGATAGGGGCGTGCCCGTCCGCGCGTTTAACGTATTTTTCGGCCTGGGCATTCCGGCGCCACTGCAGGCGGAGGGATTCAACGGCGTGCTGCAGCCGCTTGAGCCGCTGGGTAAAAAGCTGCTGATCATGCGCAATATTTCCCAGGTACGTTGCGACGAAAATGGCATTAACGCGCACTTTGACGGAGCCTCCGGCGCCTTCACCGCCGAGCCTCCCGATGGTGAAGCCAAATCGGGCGGCCCTTCGATCGATCAAGTTATTCGCAGGAAGCATTATCCAAACGGCATGCCGGCGGGCATGGTGCCGACGCTTAATGCAGGCACGTTTTTTCGCCGCAGCCGGATAAGCCGCTACGTCCACAGCTACGGCCACGACGGCACCGTTGCCGCGTCGATGCAGGAGACGCCGCGAGATCTGTTCGATCGAATATTCGGCGCCATTGAAGTGGTCGGCGATGGTGAAAACGCCCGGCGGAGGCGGCTGAAGCGCAGTGTTTTGGATTCGGTGGTTAACCAATATAAATATTTCACCGGCTCTAACTCCCCGTTGGGCGCGACTTCCCGGGCCCGTGTGGCGGAACACCTGGATCGCATTCGCGAATATGAGCAGCGGGCGTTTGCCCTGAAGCAGAAAGGGCGGCCGGCCGCGGACCTGCCGCCGCGCTCGGAACTTCCCCACGGCGGTAAGGCGGACCCGAACGGGCAGGGGATTGATATTACGCTCGAGGAACTGACGACAGAATGGCGGCTGATGGCCGATCTTTATGCGCTGGCGATACAAACCGACCGGGTTCGATTCGGCGCCATCACATTTCTGGCGGCCGGTGAACGCATCCGTCTGACGGGCGATTACAAATACGACGGAAAGGAAATCTGGAAGTTTGACGATGCCGCGCAGCATAACGCGTCGGGCGACAAGGGCTGCAGCCATGAATGGTGGCACAAGTTCAACGAAAAGAAACAAAATGAACAGCTCCGCGCGCACGCCCACATGAAGATGCGGGAGGTGGCATACTTTTTGAAACGCCTCGACGAGGAAGCCGCGATCGAAGCGAACGGAAAGACGATCCTCGAGAACGCCTTGATCACCATTTCTACCGAATCGGGCGACGGCCGCCATTCCAACGTTAAACGCGAGCTTTCCGGGGTGTTTCATGCTATCAGCGGCGCCCAAGACCGCTTTAAAACGGGGCGGATCATGGACGTCGGCGCCGAGGGCATCGACGTCTACAACTCCATGCTGGCCGCCTTTGATGTTCGCGAGCGAATCGGACCGGGCAACCGGGACGCGGTCGCGGTCGATTCAATTCGCACGTAAACCTGCGGAGGATCGCCACCATTCCGTTGAGGAACAAACACGCGACAGGAAGATGATCCTGCCAGTTTACTGAAGAACCTGGAATCACCATGAACATGAAACATCGATGTATTTTTCTGACGGCCGCCCTCGCATTGTTGGCGGCCGACCTGCACGCCGCCTCATTGGTTCAGGAAGGCGCCAAGGTCAAGAAACTTGCCGGGGAAATGAAGTTCACGGAAGGCCCCGTATGGCTGCCCAACGAAAAGAAGGTTGTCTTTTCCGACATCCCGAACAGCAAACTCATGCAATGGAGTGCGGAGGGAGGACTTTCGGAGTTTCGCCCGAGCGAGCAGGCCAACGGAAACATCCTTGATTTACAGGGTCGTATCATCTCCTGCCAGCACAAGGCGCGGAACCTCATCCGCATCGAGAAAAATGGGAGTACCACAGTGTTGGCGGACAAGTTTGAGGGCAAGCGTTTCAATTCTCCGAATGATGTGGCCGTCCGCGCCGACGGCACGCTTTGGTTCACCGATCCGCCCTGGGGGCTGACCGCGCCGCATGAGATTCCCGGCCACTGGGTCTACAAGCTTGATCCCAAGATCGGCAAGGTGCAGGTTGTTTACAAGAAACTGGCGATGCCCAACGGCATTGTGTTCTCC
>JAYGDO010000216.1:0-5172 GCA_046582885.1 Pirellulales bacterium
CCTGGGCGGGCCCGCTCAAAGAGGGCATCGGTCATTACTACCGCGTTCAGGGACCGACGTTCTTGATCGAATTTGTCAATACGCAACCGGATACCGCCGGCAACCCCGCCAATCACATTCACTGTGTTTGGCGCGACATGCGCGGCGACTTTGCACTGCCCGTCAAGAAAGGCTAGTGACAGAGGCTTGAGGCCTCCGCTTGGGCAACGTCGAAAAAGAGCAAGAGCCACATTCGCCACACGGCGTAGGGTTCGGCTCTTCACCGTGCCGGCCATGTTCAGCGCCGCCACTAGTCGCAACCTGAAAGTCCGTAAAACTTCGCTGCCGTGCCGCCAAAGATGCTTTCGCGTTCCGATTCACTGATCGGACCGAGTACTTCGACTAGCGCATCGCGAACCTGGCTGTAGCTGGCGGCCAACTCGCAAACAGGCCAGTCCGAACCGAACATGAGTCGATCCGGGCCGAACAGTTCCAGGGCAGGTTCGACGTAAGGCCGCAGATCCGCAGGCTTCCAATGGTGCCAATCTGCCTCGGTTACCATACCGGATAGCTTGCAGTGGATATTCGCACAGCTGGCCGCCGCCTTAAAGTTGTCAATCCAATTATCGGTCCGCTGGCCTTTGATCTCCGGCTTTGCCAGATGATCTATCACCATCGGTAAAGCAGGCAATTGCTGAGACAGCGCCGCGGCGTGCCGCAGGTGCTTAACGTAAAACAGTAAATCGAACGGCACGCCGTGTTTTTCTAACACCTTCAAACCACGCAGCACGTCGGCACGAACTATGAACTCGTCGTCCGGTTCGTCCTGCGTCACGTGCCGAATACCGACAAAATTGGGATGGTCTCTAAATTCAAGCAACTGCTCTTCACAAGCATCGCTGGCCAGATCGACCCAACCAACGACACCGGCAATGAAGTCGTTTGCCTCCGCCAACCTAAGCGACCAGCGGTTCTCTTCGACGCTGTGCTGAGTCTGGACGAGGACTGTTTTTTCGACCCCTGCGCCGTCGATCAACGGCTTCAAATCGCCCGGCAGAAAAGTGCGGCAAATCGCCTCCATGCCGGGATTCTCCTGCCAAGCGTAATCGAAGCGGGAATCACTGCGGTCCCAAAAATGCTGGTGTGCATCGATGATCGTCGGCATCGTTCTTCTCCGTGTCCCCGTGGCAGTTTCAACTTACATCGATAATCACCTTAATCGCGCCCGTCTCCGGCCGGGTGTACTTCTCGAATTCACCGACGACATCATCAAATTCCAAATGATGGGTAATCCACGGCGTCGTATTGATTTTCCCGTCCTCGATCAGCTTGATAATCCGCGTAAAGTCGCGCGGCAACGCGTTGCGACTGCAGACCAGCGTGCCCTCCGGTTTGTGAAAAATCGGATGCCGGAACGTCACCTCATCGGTTGTGATGCCGACGAACACAAGCCTCCCCGTAGGCGCGACCAATGTGAATGCGTTGGACATCGATTTGTTACTGCCAGTGGCGTCGAATACCACATCCGGCAAATTACCGTTCGTCACATCGCGAAGATCTTCTTCGAGATTGTCGCTAAGTAAAATTGTTTCATCAACATTCATGACATCGGCACAGAAATTGAGGCGGTGCTGGTTCATGTCCAACACAATCGTTCGAGCGCCGGTCAGTTTGACGAATTCAATCACCGAAAGTCCGATCGGTCCCGCGCCGATGATGAGGCAGTCTTCGCCTTCGGTCGCGGCGCTGCGATCCGTGGCATGACAGCCAATGGCCAGGGTCTCGACCAGAGCGAGCTGTTCAAACGACAGCTCTTCGGATCGATGCAGTTTACGGGCCGGCAACGTGAACCGCGATCGCAAGCCACCGTCGATCATTACGCCGATGACGTTCAGCTTTGCACAGCAGTTACTCGCCCCCTTACGGCAAGCGTGGCAATCACCGCAATTCATGTAAGGCTCGACGCTACAACAATCGCCCGACGCTACGTTATCGACGCCGTCGCCAACTTCGAGCACTTCGACACCAAGCTCGTGCCCCGGGATGCGGGGATACTTAAAAAACGGCATCTTGCCGAGGAAACCGCTGATGTCCGTTCCGCAGATCCCCATCGAGTGCGTGCGAACCAGCGCCTCACCGGGTCCCGGTGGCCCGGGTTCGTCGATGTCGATGACTTGGAACTTTCTTGGTTCTTCGAGTTGAATCGCTTTCATGGCTTTATTTCCCCGCCTTCGGCGGCGAGAGATTTAGAGAGGTGACTCGATTGCTGAAGCGTACCCGCTAACGCCGGCCGGCCGTTTTCTCCGGGCTCGTCAGGACTGGGGAACTTGTTTTTGAAATTGGGACGTCGCGTAGTTCACAGGAAGTGGGTCATTGTTCTCCGATCGCCCGTCGATATAGAACCAATTGTGAATCGGTTCCAGAATCTCCAAAACCTCTGCGACCAGTTTCTCGTCCATTGGCTGTTCGGCCCAGTCGACCCATTGCGATACACGTTCCGGATTCGCCGATCCCGTCACACAGGTGGCGAAATCCTCATTCGCAATCGAAAACTGCACCGCCAGTTGGGCGATATCGACGCCTTGCGACTCACAATGTTTCGCGGCCTTCTGCGCAACGTCCCGCACATAATCGGTCGCTTTGTGCCACGGCGGCAACGGCGCGTTGCTCAACAGCCGAGCACTAAATGGCGCGGCGTTCATGATGCCGATGTCTCGCTCCAGGCACTTGGGCACGAGGTCCAACAGCATCCTGTTTTGGAGCGTGTAGTGGTTATAAGAAAGGATGACGTCCAAGTCGTGACTGTCGATCACGTAGTTGAACATTTTCATCGGGTAACCGGACACACCGATGTAGCGGACTTTGCCTTGCTCTCGAATCTTAACTAGTTGCGGCAGCGTCTCGTTGACGATCTGCGACATTTCGACGAATTCAAGATCGTGACAAAGAATAATGTCGAGATAGTCGACGCCCATCCGTTCCAGGCTGATGTCCACACTTTCCACTACCCGCCGCGCGGAAAAATCGAAATGCGTTCCCGAATAGCGTCCGAGTTTCGTGCCCAAAAAGTACGAGTCGCGAGGAATCTGTGGTAGCACCTGGCCGAGCAGTACCTCGCTCATCCCTCGTCCGTAGAACGGAGAAGTGTCAATAAAGTTCATGCCCCGATCGAGCGCGACGTGGACGCAGCGGAGAGACTGTTGGATGTCGATCTTACGAAACTCTTGGCCGAGGGACGATGCGCCAAAGCTGAGCGCCGAAAGTTTGAGATCGGTCTTGCCGAGTTGACGGTACTGCATGTTTAGCGAAAGCCGACAGTTGTCACGGGTGGGCGGAGATTACCGGCGACCGCCGCAGGCCCCTTCTCCCAACTCTGGAAGCCCGCCATTATAGACGGTTTGCCAACGACAGCTAGCAGCGAGTTATACATGTCCCCGGAAAACAAAATCGCCCGACCGGTCTGCCTCGGCCTGTCACCAAGTTTCGGATTCGGCGATCGCATCGGCTCGGCGACCCCCGGTCACGTCAAATCGATGCGCCGCGATGGAGCCGGCATCGCGCCGATTTTTCCACAACAGTCCATTCGTGAAATGACGAGAACCAATCGCACACCCGGTCAGGTCATGGACGATGCGTTGCGGGGCATGCTGGAGGCCGGCTGGGAATCCGAAACCGGTGCGGACGCCGACCATTTGAAAACGCCCGCCGACGTCGATTGCACGGCGGCCGTCGGATTTACATTTTTCACGATCGATCCGTCCGATCACGTCGATGCTCACGCCGACGACTACGACGAACAGACACTCCGCGACAAGTTTGCGGCCGCAGCCGACTCGGCACCGTGGTTCGGTTCGTACAAAGGTCGCGCAATCGAACTGGCCAACGGCACCACGGTCGCCTTGACCGAACAGGCCTGCATGCGGGCGGCCGTGAAATACGGAGTGGCGATCAACCGGGCAATCGAACTGGCCGATCACATCCGCACGGTTAACGTGGAGGCCGGCCAGGATCACGAAATCGAGCTGAGCGTCGATGAAACCGAACAACCAACGACACTGGCCGAACACTACATCATTGCCGACCAATGCCTGGCCCGCGGCATGAAACTGGTCAGCCTCGCGCCACACTTCATTGGCGACTTCGAAAAAGGGGTCGACTACAAGGGCGATCCCGCAATTCTGGAAAAGTCGCTGGCAGACCACGCGGCAATTGCGGAGTTGCTGGGGCCCTATAAACTCAGCCTTCATTCGGGCTCCGACAAGCTTTCTATGTACGCGGCGCTCGCGCGGGCAACGCGAGGCCGTTTTCACGTGAAGACCGCGGGCACTTCCTACCTCGAAGCGCTCCGCGTCGTGGCGCGGCACGACGAAATGCTGTTTCGCCATATTATTGACTTTGCCCGCGGGCGATATGAAACCGACAAGGCGACCTATCACGTTTCCGCCACTCTCGATTCCGCGCCGCCAACCGACTCGGTAAACGACATACGCCAACTCGAACGCGAATACTTGGAGATCTGGTCCGAAGTCCCCGCCGGAACCGGCTTTACAAAGCCAGGTCGGCAGATATTACACTGCACGTTCGGTTCCGTGCTGACCGACCCCAAACTCGGCGCCGCCGTCCGCGGGGTCCTTGATTCGCACACCGACACGTACACGGAAGTGCTGGCGGAACACTTTGCCAAGCACTTAGAAGCGCTGCAAAGCGGGCTTTAACCTGCGATAATCAAAATCGTCTGGCCGCAGACGATCCCACCTTGCGTCCAACTCGCCTTTGAGGAGTTGTCGAATGTTGCGCCATCGCGTCAAGCTGACTGTTGCGTTGATCGTCTTTTTGGGCAATTTGTCTGCGGCAACATTCGCCGCCGATCTGAAGTCAATTAAGAACGGCCGCTGGTCCGACCCGAAAGTCTGGCAGCCCGCGCAGGTCCCCGGCGACGGCGACAAAGTTGTCGTCAGTTCGGGTACGGAAATCGACTACGACGCCGCTAGCGACGACGTGATTCACTCGATACGCGTGTCGGGCAAACTCGTCTTTGCACGCAACCGCCAAACGCTGCTGAACGTCGCGCTGATAACCGTGGCGCCGGATGGCCGCGACTCGGACACCGTTCACGACGTGCATGAGGACAAACATACTCATCAGAAGCCGCACGGTCCGGCAACCGCCGTGCTCGAAGTTGGCACACAAGCC
>JAYGDO010000231.1:0-4489 GCA_046582885.1 Pirellulales bacterium
TGCCGACGGCGTGCAGTGGCGGGCGATCGCCTCGGCGGTGGCCGTCAGCAGCGGCGAGGTGACGGTGAGGATGGGTACGGCCCTGGACGACTACGCGATCGCCGACGCGGTCCTGGTCGAGCGTCTGTCACCGCTGCACGCGGAGGGCGCGGCGCGGACCGAAACCGACACCGCATCGCTGAGCGACGCGGACGTCGAGCAGCTGTTCGACGCGGCCGTGTCCCACTGGACGGTTGCCGATCCTTCGGCGGCGGCCCGCCTGGAGAATGTCGGCGTCCACCTCAGCGATCTGCCGGGCGACGTGCTGGGTCTGGCTTCGCCGGTCAGCGGCAACATCTGGATCGACATCAGCGCGGCCGGCCAGGGCTGGTACGTCGATGCGGCCCCCGAAACGCAGAAAGAATTCTTTACCCAGCACGCTACGGGAAATCGTGTTGACTTACTGACGGTGATGTCGCATGAATTGGGGCATGTTCTCGGTCTTTCAGATCTGGAACACGGCGCGGATTCACTCGAGGTGATGACCGGAAGTCTGCCGGTCGGGGCTCGCCGATTGCTGACTGCGGACGATGTAAATCTGCTTACCCGATCCGCAGTTGATGAGCGCGGCCGGTCGGAACTGACCGATTTGTTCTTTGGAGATTTCGGACAAAACACGTTCGCACCGCATAGCCGAACCGGGGTGGATCGGATCATTTCGCTCGACGAGCGGAACATTCGTTCGACCGAACTGGCCGTGAGGGATGTGATCGAAGCTGAAATCGCCCTTGAGGCGGAGGACGAGTTGGAATTGTTGGATTCACGCCGCGATGACGAAGCGGTTGCCGACGAACTATTCGCCGAACTGTTTGCCGAAGGAGAAGATCAACTGTAACCTCGTTCGTCGGTGAACTTTCGTTCTTGCCACTTGATTATGCGAGAACGCCGCGAATCACCTTGCCGCCGACGTCCGTTAGGCTTTCTTTGCGGCCTTGGTGGAAGTACGTCAGCAGTTCGTGATCGAGGCCCATCAGGTGCAGGATCGTGGCATGAATGTCATGCAAATGCACCCGGTTTTCGACGGCTTCGAAGCCAAACTCGTCCGTTGCGCCGTATTTCATGCCCCCTTTGACGCCGCCGCCGGCAAGCCACATCGAGAATCCGTAGGGGTTGTGATTTCGTCCGGGCGCGTTCTTGCCTTCGCTGAACGGCATGCGTCCAAATTCGCCGCCCCAGACGATCAGGGTGTTTTCCAGTAAACCGCGCTGGGCGAGATCGGCCAGCAGTGCGGCAATGGGCCGATCGACTTCGGCGCCGTGTTTGCCGTGATTCTTTTCAATGCTCTCGTGCGCATCCCAGGTATCTTCCAAATGCCCGCCGCCGGAGTACAGCTGTACAAACCGGACGCCGCGTTCGACGAGCCGGCGAGCGACCAGGCAGTTGCGGCCGAATTCGTCCGTCGGCTTTTTACCGACGCCATATTGGTCGAGTGTCGTTTGCGTTTCCTCCGCCAGATCGACGGCCTCGGGTGCCTCGGCCTGCATGCGATACGCGAGTTCGTACGAGTTGATGCGGGCCGCCAGTTCGTGACCGTCTCGGCGGTCGGCGAGATGTTGCTGATTGAGTTTGGCAAGCAGATCAAGCTGCGCCCGCTGCGCCCGGCGACTGATGTGCGCAGGGCCGCGCAGATCCAGGATCGGGTCGCCGACCGGCCGGAAGAGCGTCCCCTGGTAGACCGACGGCATGAAGCCCGCGGAGTAGTTGGGTTGGCCGCTGATCGGGCCACCGCGCTTGTCAAAGATCACGACATAACCGGGCAGATTCTGATTCCTCGTGCCGAGTCCGTAGACCGCCCAACTGCCGAGTGACGGACGGCCAATGAAAGTCTTGCCCGTGTTCATCGCCACCAGCGCCGATCCGTGGGCGTGGCTGTCGGTGTGGCAGGAATTGAGGACAGCGAGTTTGTCGGCGTGTTGGCGAACGTTTGGAAAGTAATCCGAAATCATCAAACCGCTTTCGCCGCCCGGTTTGAACGCGCGCCAATTCGGCGTCAAAAAACCGACCCGGCGTCCGCCCGAGTTAATGTACTTCTTGTCGGGCGGTAGCGGTTTGCCGCCGTATTTTTTCAGCTCGGGTTTGTAGTCAAACGTATCGACCTGGCTCGGCGCGCCGTTCATCATCAGAAAGATAACGCTCCGCACGGGGCTTTTGAAATGCGGTTCTTTGGCCGCCAGCGGATTGGCCGCGCGGCCGGCCGGCGCAGCCTGTGCGGTGCGGCCGAAGAACCCGTCTTCCGCCAGAAGATTCGCCAGCGCCAATCCAGCGAAGCCGCCGCCCATTTCCCAAACAAATTCTCGACGCGTCACGCCGCAAGGAAATTTGTTTTGCATGTCAATAGCTTCCGCCGCGGTTGTATCAGTCGATGTATAGGAACTCGTTTGAATTAAGAAGGACGTGACACAGCGAGGCCAACGCGAACAGATCCAGATCGGGTGTGATCGGAGCGGGACTTTGGATGCCGTATCGGTTCATCAAGTAGCCCCATACCAACGGTCGTTCGACTTTCGTTAACTCTCGGTCATAAACGAGAATTTCGGCAATGTCGCCGTGCCAGTATTCGCCGTTAATATTGCCTTGCTGGCCAACGACCCAGTTTGTCTTCAAGTTGCGTTGGGCGAGCGAAGCGCCGCGGTTGGCCAATTCGGTGCTGTTTTGATAAACGGCCGCACCGCCGACGCCGTTCACCGCCGTCAAGACAAACGGCTGCTGCGGCGAGGCGACCTGACCGGCCGCCGCAAAGTTGTCACTAAACCGCACACTGTTTTTTCCGGTCAATCCTAAAAACAGAGACGTGGTCGCGTTGCCCGCCGCGCCGTCCCAGGTCGAAATCAGCGACCGATGGTTATTCGTGGTCGCGATATCGGTGGCAACCACAAAAATCGTACAAGGTTGCGAACTGAGCAGTTGTCCGTCAACTTGCAAAAAACGCCGTTTGCCGTCGAACCGCAAGGCCGGTCGATTGCCGATTCCATGCGCCACGACCAGCGGTCGCTGGCCCGTTGCGGCTGCCTGTGCATGATGGGTGCCGGACTGATCTTTCCACAGTGCAACACGCCCATCGTCATCGGTCACGACGCCTAGGTCGGCGCGGAGATGTAACGTCAGGCCGTTTTTGGCCGACAATTTGGTCGTTTTTTGCCAAGCCTCTTGCCGGGATGCGGGGTTCGGTTCCGCGAAACGCTCGCGTTGTGTGGTGAGGTGTTTGAGGGCCAGTTGCGCTTCGGCTTTACGGGGATTCCGGCCAAGTGCCATTTGCCATGCCAACCGCACCTGTCGATCGGGGGTATTGTCCGCGACATCTAAAATACGCTGGGCGAGCGCCGTACTCTGCCGGTGGACGAAATCGTTGTTCAGCATCGCCAGCGCTTGCGGCGCCACAGTGGTAACGTTGCGCTGGCCGCAGGGCAGGGTGGTGTCGGAGAAGTCGAATGTCGTCAACAGCGGCGGCAGCAAGCTGCGTTGGGTGAAGATGTAGAGACTGCGGCGGCGCTGTTGGGCCTCAGGCGATGCCTGCCAGGCTTTCGCCTTACGGGAGAGACCCTCGAGAGCTTCGGGGCTGATTGTCGGTTTAAAACTTGGACCACCGACCCGCAGATCGATCTGGCCACTAGCCGACAACAGGGTGTCGCGCAGCGCTTCGGCATCCAGCCGCCGGCGCTCGGCACGCCACCAAAGGTGGTTTTCGTAATCGCGCTCGGCATACTCGTCCTGTTGAGGATGCAGCGACGATTGGCGATAAGTAGCCGACATCAGCATCAGCTTGTGCATCCGTTTGATCCGCCAGGCACCGCGGACAAACTCGTCGGCCAGCCAATCGAGCAGCATCGGGTGGGTTGGCCGGTCGCCCTTGAAACCGAAGTTGTTCGGTGTGCGTACGAGCGCCTTGCCAAAGAGATGCAGCCACAGGCGATTAACCAGCACGCGGGGCGTCAGCGGATTTTTTGGATCCGCGATCCACCGGGCGATTTGCAGTCGCCGGTGCGAAGTTTTCGCCCCGCTCGGCGGTGCGGCGAACGGACGCTGCATGCTCGTCAGCATCGTTAGATGCCCGGGTGAAATGACGGGGCCGGGATGTGCGGGGCTGCCCTTTTTTAAAAGGTGCAGCGGCTTTGGCGTCGCGCTGAGATCGGTCCAGCCCAAGACTTCCTTGGCACCGAGTTCCTGTTCGTTCGGACCTCCCAGTAGTCCCCGTCCCGAACGCGGTTCGATCGGGCCGGCCCAGAATGCCGCCGCCAGGCGGTAGTAATCGGTCTGGGGGATCGGATCGAACTTGTGGTCGTGACAACGGGCGCATTTGACGGTCAGGGCCAAAAAGGCCGTTGCGGTGGCGTGGACCATATCCTCCAGACGTTCGTATTTGTATTCGTTCGCGTCGTTCGGCTCGTCGTTCCAGGTTCCCAGACGCAAAAAACCGGTCGCAGTCACCGATTGCTCGCTGCGGTCGGGCAAT
>JAYGDO010000243.1:0-7016 GCA_046582885.1 Pirellulales bacterium
CCATGCCGACTGCCCAAACTTACTGCGAGCAATCTCCTCGGCACGCCGGTTTTCGTCGTCGTTCAGGACCCCCGATTCCAACTCCAAAACCAAGTCCGTTTGTAGCCGGCCCGACCAGTCGTCCGCCAGTCGATCTGTCGATATTTCCCCCCCCACAAGTTGGAGGATGCCCTGAATTTCGGGCGCCTGTTCCGATGTCGATAAAACAAGGCTACCGTGCTGCAAAACCGTCTCCCGCCGCCGCCGCTGGGCACTTCCCAGAATTTTTTCCTCTCCAATTAACAAGTCGCCGGTCGACCGTCTCTGAAAGCAAAGAAACGGTTCACCGACCGGGCGAGGAGGGGAAGCGGAGCGAAAAAGCTCGGAGCCAATGTTGTACCCTGTCAGCACTTGCTGCATGGCGGTGTGGACCCTGTTATACAGCCATGTGAAATCCGGGCGCCGGCCGGCTCGAATTGCTTGGCCGGCCGGCCATACCAGACTGTAGGTCAACTCATGATCGTGAAGAATCGCGCCTCCGCCGGTTGTCCGGCGGACCGCAGCGGTCTCAAGGCTGGCCGCATGCGATCGTCGATCACCATAATTCTGAAAGTATCCCAATGAGAGTGTTGGCTCGGACCACTGATAAAATCTCAGTGTCGGTGTCCCAAATTTGGCCGCCTGTTCAAACAGAGCTTCATCAACCGCCATATTCCACATACCGGGAGCAGGCGGGTCGACGATCAGTCGGCAGATGATTGGATTTGGCGGCAGCACAACCTGACCTGCCCCCGCGTGCTTAATTGTCCCACTTTAAAACGGGCCGCCGCGCGGCCGACACTTCGTCAGGCCGACTGACGATGGTGGTGTGCGGCGCGTCGTGCAGCAGGTCGGCCGGTTCTTCGGTGATGCGAAACAAGGTTTCCGCAAATGCGTCCAACGTCTCTTTACTCTCCGTTTCAGTCGGCTCGACCATCATCGCTTCCTTGACGGTCAACGGAAAATAAACAGTCGGTGCGTGAAAGCCATAATCGAGCAGACGCTTGGCGATGTCCATGGCGCTGACGCCACGGTCACTTTTTAACTTGGACGCCGTGGCGACGAATTCGTGCATGCAGCGGTCACCGTGCGGCACAGGCAGGATGTGCTTGACACGGCTGAGCAAATAATTTGCATTCAAAACCGCATTTTCCGCAACACGCCGCAAACCGTCAGGCCCATGCGTGCGGATATAACAGTACGCGCGGACGAGTACACCGGTGTTGCCGAAGAAACTCCGTACGCGGCCGATTGTTTTCGGACGATCGTATGACAGTCGGTACACCGCGTCGCCGTTGCTAGCGGACTTTTCGACGACCGGCGCGGGAAGATACGCCGCGAGCCTGCCGGTCACCGCGATCGGACCCGCGCCCGGTCCGCCACCACCGTGCGGGCCGCTGAAGGTTTTGTGGGGATTATAATGCATCATGTCCACGCCAAAGTCGCCCGGACGCGCCACGCCGAGGATGGCGTTCATATTCGCACCATCGAGGTATATCAGACCGCCAACTTCGTGTACGAGTTCTGCGATCGTCCGCACATTAACGTCGAACAAGCCCAGCGTGTTCGGATTGGTAATCATAAAGACGGCAACCGGTTCATCGAGCTTGGCGCGCAGGTCCTCCAAATCGACCAACCCCGACGGAGTACTCTTGATCGACACCGTATCAAGGCCGCACATCGCGGCGCTCGCCGGATTAGTTCCGTGTGCCGTGTCGGGAACCAGCACCTTGGTTCGCTTTTCGTCGAGGTCACGGAAATACGCGGCGGCGACCATCAGTGCGGTCATTTCACCATGAGCGCCGGCAGCCGGCTGCAAACTGACAGCATCCAAGCCGGCGATTTCTGCCAGCGCCTCCTGCAACCCGTGAAGCAACTGCAGCAGGCCCTGCAAAGTCGACTCCGGCTGATACGGATGAAGATCTACAATCCCCGGTAGATTGGCGAGCCGCTCGTTGCGCTTTGAGTTGTACTTCATCGTGCACGAACCGAGCGGGTAAAAATGCGTATCGACCGACATGTTCAACGTCGAAAGATTAGCGTAGTGTCTCACCAGCTCAGGTTCGCTCAACTGCGGTAGGGGGAGCCCTTCGTGGGCAATAAACCGGTCCGGCAGCAAATCGGAAATGTCGCGTCGCGGCACATCGCAATCGGGCAGTGCAACCCCCTGGCGGCCGGGCCGGGAAAGTTCGAACAGCAACTGCGTGGCGAGTGGATTACGCATTAACGGCGGTCTCGGGTGTTTCACTGCCTGCCAGTTGTTTTACCAGCAGGTCGATTTCGGGCTTGGTTCGCTTTTCAGTCACCGCGACTAGCAAACAGTCGTCCAACTCGGGATACCAGGCGGCAAGCGGCACTCCGGCAAACACCCCGGCCTGAAGCGCGTCGTGCAACAGTCCCTGAATGTCTTTCTGCGTATCACGCAACACAAATTCTTTGAAGAACGGGGCGTCGAACGCCAACTGCAAACGGCCCGAGGCGGTCAATTGATCGACCGCATAGTGCGATTTTTGCAGGCACAAATCCGCCGCCTGCCGCATCCCGTTCGGCCCCATCGCCGCCATATATACGCTGGCCCGCAGTGCAAACAATCCTTGATTCGTACAGATATTGCTCGTCGCCTTTTCGCGCCGAATGTGTTGTTCGCGCGTTTGCAATGTCAGCACCCAGCACCGCTTGTCACGGCGATCGGTTGTTTGTCCGGCAATGCGTCCCGGCAATCTACGGACGAATTGCTCGCGGCAGGCCATGATTCCTAAATACGGCCCGCCAAACTGCTGCGGCGTTCCCAGCGACTGGCCCTCGGCCACTGCGATATCCGCGCCGCAAGCGCCCGGTGACTTGAGCAATCCGAGACTGATCGGATCAGCGATCACAATCAACAGCGCGCCGGCCCGGTGGGCGACCTCGGCCAGTTCCTCGACTTCTTCCAGCGCACCGAAAAAGTTGGGATGCTGGATCAACACGCAAGCCGTTTCGTCATCAACCGCTTCCTCGATTTTTTCCACGGCAATCGTACCGTCGGCCGCTTCGACCGTAACGACTTGCGTTTCCAGGTTTTTGAAATACGTCTCGATGACCCCGCGATACTCTGGATGCACGCTCGACGCCATCACCACACGACCGTGCCGCCGCACCGCCGCCATGCTCATCAGCACCGCTTCGGCCGCGGCGCTACCACCGTCGTAAAGGCTCTGGTTCGAAACGTCCATGCCGGTGAGCTGACAAATCATCGTCTGATATTCGAACATCGCCTGCAGATTGCCCTGGCTGACCTCCGGTTGATAAGGCGTATACGACGTATAAAACTCGCCTCGCGAACCGACATAATCGACGACCGCGGGCACAAAATGGTCATAGCTGCCGCCGCCCAGAAACGAAATCTGGCTGGACGGCGATCCGTTCTTCGCCGCCAGCGCCTGAACGTGCGCGGTCAATTCCAGTTCGCCCATCGCCGGCGGCAGGTCCAGCTGTCCCTCAAACCGCAACGCATCCGGAATGGATGCAAACAACTCGTCGATCGATTCGATGCCGATCGCCTCGAGCATCGCTTGCTGGTCGTCAGATGTGTTGTAGGTGTAAGGCACGGTTTCAATAGCCAACTTGAGGTTGCGGATTATTATTTGAGGGCTTTAGATTTCCACTACACTTCTTCTTCGGCGCACATTTTTTGGTAGGCGTCATGGTCGATAAGTTCGGCCAGGCTTGATTCGTCTGTGATCCTGATCTTTGCGATCCAACCGGGCTGGTACGGGTTCTCGCTGAGCACTTCCAAATTATCCGGCAGCTTTTCGTTGACTTCGATCACCTCGCCCGTCACCGGACTGTAAAGATCGCTGACCGCCTTGACCGACTCGATTTCGCCGAAAGCTTCGCTCGCCACGACCTGAGCACCGACTTGTGGCAACTCCAAAAACACAAGATCGGTCAGCGCTTCGACAGCGAACGCTGAAATGCCGACGGTCGCAATTTTGATCCCGTCCTGCTCTTGCAGCGCGACCCACTCATGCGTCTGCGAATAAAACAACTCTTCTGGTTTCACTTCTTTGTCCTCTCGTACTGCATCTCTAATTTTATGGCCCGTGCGGCCGTTGCGAAGGTGCCATTATTTCCGCTTGTAGAACGGCAACTCGACGACGCGGGCAGGTTCGCCGCGACCGCGGACCTGAATCGAAAGCTCCGTCCCTGGATGCGAGGCTTCGACCGCCACATATCCCATCGCGATTGGTTTTTCGAACGTCGGTGAAAACGTGCCGCTAGTGACATAGCCGACCTCACGGTCCTCGGACAGAATCAGGTACTGCTCGCGCGGTACGCGACGGCCCGGACATTCCAGTCCCACCCGCCGCGGCAAACCAGGATCACTCTGTACACGGATCAGCGCGTCGCGGCCGTGAAATTCTCGACCCTCCATATCGATCGCGAAGTCCAACCCGGCCTGTACGGGCGTAATCTCTTCGGACAGCTCGTGCCCATAAAGCGGCATGGCCGCCTCCAACCGCAACGTGTCGCGAGCGGCCAATCCGACCGGGGTGGCTCCGACCGCCGAGCCCGCGTCCAGCAGCGATTGCCATAACTCCGTGGCGAACTCGGCAGGTACGATCAACTCGCAGCCATCCTCGCCCGTGTATCCCGTGCGGCTGACGATAACGCCCGCCGAACCGATTTTTGACTCGCGACCTGTGTAGTATTTCAATTCCGCGGGATCGAAGTCGAGCAGTGGCTTGACCAACCCCAACGCCTGCGGACCTTGTACGGCAATCATCGCCCACTCGGATGTTGCATCCTCAAACTGCACGTCGCCAAATCCGTCGATATGGCGGTCGATCCAGCGGACAATTTTTTCCCGATTCGAAGCGTTTACGACCATTAAGTGATAGGGTCCGCGATGGCCGTCCAGCCGATAGACCAGCACGTCGTCCAGACAGCCACCGTCGTCGTTGCAGACAACACCATACCGAATCCGCCCCGGCATCAGATTGTCAACACGCCGGGTGACAAGCGTGTCGAGAAATTGACCGGCATTATCGCCATTAAACCGCAGCCGCCCCATGTGCGAGATATCGAACAACCCGACCGCGCGGCGCGTGGCTCGGTGTTCATCGACAATCGAACCGTACTGGATTGGCATCGACCAGCCGCCAAACTCGACCATGCGGCCCCCCTGGGCGACGTGCCACTCGTGAAGTGGTGTTTGGGCCAGCGCGGTCGTCATCCGTGTCATCCTCGGCAAAAGAAGTCCATTCTGCCGGTATTCTAACGGGGCAAAGCGGTTTCACCAGCCCACGCAAGGCAAACGACGGTGAGCTACTGCCTTTGACCGCCTCGCAAAATGCACCGAGCCCTTCCCGGCGGCCTGCACCCTCCGCCCAAATCCCAAAAGCCTCAACCGGCAGAAAATTCCGGAGTCCTGGCCCTACACATTCCAATCCCGCTGCCGACGTCCGATCGAAATGCAACCGAAGTGCGACCGCCACGCCGACCAACCCGTCTGCAGGCGGCGTTCGTTGATCCAGCAACGGGCAGAGTCCCCGCTAAACCACCGGCGGCGATTGCCCTGACTCCGCAGGATCCTCGCTCGCCCAACACGGCAAACCACCGGTTATTTCTTCCGTCTGGCCCGGGCCTTGGCCGGGCGGCGCCGTTTGGATTTTGGCTTGGTCACTCTGGATTTAGCACTCTTTTTCTTCGAAGTCGATTTCGATTGTCGTGGACCGCCCGACCGCTGCCGCAGACGTCGAATGAGCCGGAAGTCCAATTCGCGCTGATCGACATCCACTCGCGCCACGGCAACGCGGACGTAATCACCTAATCGCCAGGTGTTGCCCGCCCGGTTTCCGGCGAGCGAGTGACTGGCGCGGTCGAAGTGATAATAGTCGTCCTGCAACGCACTAACGTGGACGAGCCCTTCTGCCGGTAGTTTACTGCCTTCGACAAAAAAACCGAATTCCATCACGCCGGTGATCACGCCGTCCATCTCATCGCCGATCCGTGTACTGAGATAATTGAGCAACTTAACCTTGGTCAATTCGCGTTCGGCCTTTTCCGCGCGCTGTTCGCGGTCCGAACAATGTTCGCCCAGCGATGCCAGTTCGTCGAATTGCGCTCTTGGCGGCTTCTGACGCCAAAGCCGCTCCAGTAGCCGGTGCACGACCAAGTCGGGATAGCGGCGGATCGGCGATGTGAAGTGGCAATAACAGTCGCTCGCCAACGCGTAATGCCCCTCTTCGACGGGGCTGTAGATTGCCTTCTGCATACTCCGCAGCAGTGCGTAATTGACCGCGTGCTGCTCCGGCTGGCCGGCAACTCGATTGAGCAGCGATTGCAGTTCGAAGCGGCTTTCCAAACTGTCCACATCGAAACCCAATTCACGGACGAATTCGCTCAGCTGTTTCAATTTTCGCGGGTCCGGATCGCCGTGAACGCGCCGCAAAAAAAGGTATTCGGCCTCATGAAGTTGCGTCGCGACCGCTTCGTTCGCGGCCAGCATAAACTCTTCAATAATCTGGTGGCTCTCCGTGTTTTCCGCCAGGTGCGCACCGGATACCTGGCCATTTTTGTTCAAGTCAATTTTCACTTCCGGCATCGACAACTCCAACGCGCCACGATCAAAACGCCGCCGGCGTAGGATCATCGCCAATCGGTGCATCCGGCCCAGCAACGAATAGACCTCGGGCGTCAGCTTTTCTTTCCATCGCTTCGGGCCGGCCAGATAGTCGTCAACTTCTTCGTAGGTAAATCGCCGCTTGCTGCAGATCGCCGCGGAGCAGGTATCGACCGCCACGCGGGCCCCGTCGGGCGTAAACTCGATCAGCGCCGTCTTGGTATAGCGGACACGATCGGGCTGCAAACTGGCCAGGTTGTTCGAAATTAACTCCGGCAGCATCGGAATCACACGATCGGGCAAATAGACGCTGGTCGCGCGGTCGCGGGCTTCGCGGTCCAGCGCCGTTTTTTCGCGGACAAAGTGCGAAACGTCGGCAATGTGCACGCCGAGC
>JAYGDO010000272.1:0-9172 GCA_046582885.1 Pirellulales bacterium
TTGCCGGCCGCGAGGACCATCGTGTCGTTCAATGACGGTAGCCGCATCGTCGCGCAAACCTGGACCAAATCAGATGGTACGGTGAAACTAACGACTCCCTGCGGCCTTTCCGTCCAAAAAAAAGCGGACGACATCGCCGCGATTCAAACTTTTGGTTCGCACGTCACATATCTTTCCGATTTAAAGCCGGCGCGGTACCGACCTCGTCCGTATCTATCGCTGTCGTGGCCGTACCGGGCGGATCGTAGCACGTTGGATGGGCGGTTGCGGTGTGGCGGTCGGCGGTTCGAAAAAGGCGTCGGAATTCACAGCGCGGCGGTGGTAACCTATCAGCTTGATCGAGCCTACAAGCGGTTCGACACGTCGCTTGGAATCGATGATGGCACCAAGGGCCGCGGCAGCGTCGTCATCGCCGTGTACGCTGACGACGGTGATAAAAAATCGATCGAGAAATTTAAAAGTGGCGTGATCCGTGGTGGCGAAACAGCTGTGCCGGTCTCGATCGATATTCGCGGCGCGACAAGGCTCAGTCTCATCGTCGATATGGCCGATCATGGAGACAAACAGGATCACGCGGTGCTGCTCGACGCGCGGCTGATTCCATAAACTGCGCTAACTGCGATTCGATGGGGCCGGGCGTTTAAACAGACCGCGATCATCCTGCGGGCGGCGGTTGAGCGAATTCCGGCGTTCGCGTGAACGCAAGATATCGCAACATCAAACCGATCAAGATTAGACCGCCACCCAAATAGGTCCACCACATCGGCGGCTCATACTCCGCGTGCGTGTTCCAAGCCAGCCACACCCACAGCGGCAACAGGATCGGTTCCAATAGCAGAATCCCAGACGCCTCGTGCCCGGCAACCGATCGCAGGCCCCTCGCGCATAGCATATAGGGCAAACCCATTTGCAGCATGCCGAAAACGACCAAATATCCAAACTGCTCACTTGACGGCCACGAACCCAAAATAAATGCGAACGGCGCGAGAAGGGCAGCCGCCACGATGTGGTTCAAAGCGACCAGCCAAGCGGCATCTTCGTCCCGCATGTAACGCAGCGAGAGTAGCACCCCCGAATAAAACACGCCCGCCAACAGGCCGCAGATGACGCCGAGCGGCAACGCGTTGCAAGATTCGAAGACGACGATGATCAGCACGCCGACTGCCACAAACCCAAACATCAACCAGTCGCGGCGGTTCACACTCTCATGAAACACAAAGGCGCTGGCCAGGAAAATCCAGACCGGCGAAGTATTCTGCATCCAGATCGCATTCGCGCCAGTCGTGTAGACCATGGCGCTCATGTAGCTGACGTTCATGGCCACAAAACAAAACGTCATCGGCAACATGGCCCACCGCAGCCGCGGACGTCTCACAAACGGCAGCAGGAACAGCGATGCAAATAACGCTCGCCAGAACGCCAACAAAATGCCCCGACCCGATTCATTCCAATTTCCAAAAACCGGTGCCTTGGCAAACAATCCGCCGGTACTCCACATCAGCGCGGCAAGCAGAATCAGCAGGCGAGCATTTATGGCGGGGTTGAAGGACATTGAAATGGGGGGGGCCGAACAGTGACGACGCAAAGGATGGCAGAAAATTCCAGCTGAAGCGGGTTTCCTGCTTTCTTTGCCCCTCGCCTCTGTTCCATTGCTTTTCCGTCCCTCGTTTCTCCCCGTGCTGCTTGCACCTTTACCGCTGTTTCCCGCCTCCGCTTTTAAGCACCGTACTTCGCCAGTCGTCCGGCGTTGGCCAAGGCGAGCGACATCAGGTACTTGGCTTCGAACATTCCCAATCCGCCGAGCAGCGATTCCTGCTCGCCGAACTTTTGACAGGCGTCGGTACGGCAGGCGGGGGCGACAATGACCGTGGGCACGGGATGCCAACTGTGTGAACTGAGAAAACTGGGCGTACTGTGATCGCCGGTCACAATGGTGACCGTCGGGTTCAACTTCGTAAACTCTGGAATGACGCGATCAAAGTGCTCCGTCTTTTGAACTTTGGCGTCGAAATTTCCATCCTCGCCCGCGCTGTCGGTGTACTTGTAGTGGACAAAGAAAAAGTCGAAGTCGTCCCAATATTGCTCAACAACCGCCGCCTGTTCCTCCAGCGTCTGGGCCTCGCCGACGATCTGCATTCCCACCAGCCGCGCGAGACCTTTGTACATCGGATAAACCGCGACGGCGGCCGCCCGCAGGCCGTAGACTTCTTCGTAAGAGGGCAGGGCCGGTTTTGGCGCGAAGCCGCGCAGGGTCAGGCCGTTGGCCTTGGCCTCACCGGCGAGAATCGCGCCTGCCTGCGCCACAAATTCTACCGCTGCGTGCGCAGTGCGCTGACTGGGCTCGTCGATTGCGATCGGGTCTAGCGGCAGTACACCGGTTTCTTGCGGATCGGTATCAGAAATGTTGCCACCGAGACCGTCGCCGCGAAATATGACAACGAAGCGATGCTCTTTTACAGGTTCGACAAACACTTCCACACCAGCAATTGAGACGTCGCGCAATTTTGCCGTCAACGGCGTGCTTTCTTCGCTGGAAATACGCTGTGCGCGACGGTCGGTGATATTACCGTCCGCGTCCAGCGTGCAAAAGTTGCAACGCACTGCGACATCGTTGGCCGTCAACTCAAAACCGATGCCCGTCGCCTCCAGGGCGCCGCGGCCGATCAGGTATTTCACCGGGTCGTATCCGAACAACCCTAAATGCCCCGGCCCGCTGCCGGGGCTGATGCCGGGTTTGACAGGAATGCTTCCGCCGTTGATCCCCTTGCGGGCCAGTTCGTCCAAGTTCGGGGTATTGGCCGTCTCCACTTCGGTCAATCCGCCAGGCTGCTGCGGCAACCCGCCCAATCCGTCGGCAACCAGCATCAATATCTTCGAGCCGTTGTCCTGTTGGAGTTGGCGGGTCAGGTCGTGTATGTCCATCGATAGCGGCCTTCCACTTTGCTGTCGGTCATGGTCATGATCCCTTGGAGATACGAAAAACGGGCGGCTTGCGGTCAGGATGACAGAGTGCCACATTCTGTCAACGGGGCGCACGGCTGCAAATTGAGGGGCAGGTTGTTTTTGGCCGTGCGTCGATTAGATTTGGGAGTTCCTTCGTCGTCGATCAGCGGGTGGAGCATGACATCTATCAACTACAATTTTGACGCCGCGGTGAAGGGATTGTCCGATCAGAATCGATCGAGCATCCTGCCCGAGGTCGAACTTAACCGCGCCCGCAGCGAAATTGAAACAGACCTCGACCTTTGGTGGCATCACCGGAACCAGATTTCGAGAGAACAGGAACCGCTGGACACCGCGTTCGTCGATTTACCCGACCGACTGCTCGGCGATGAGCGGCATACAATAGACGCAATCCATAAAACCGCCCGTGAGCTTGCGGAGCAAGTCGATCAAGTCATTGTGATCGGCATCGGCGGTTCGCACATGGGAGCGCGAGCGTTGTTCGAAGCTTGTTGCCATCCTTATCACAACGAATTATCGGCCGACGAGCGGCAATATCTGAACCGCGGAAACGCCAACACCGTCGAAGAACCTCCGCGGATATATTTTGAGGGCAACAATCTCGATAGCGACACGATGCAGGGCTTGATCGACTTGCTCGAATCGCGGACATCGCAACAGGGCAGGGCGGGGCGGTGCGGCATCGTCGTGATCAGCAAGAGCGGAGCAACCCGTGAGACGGCGGTCGCGTTACGAGTTTTTCTACGTCAAGTTGGCGGTGACCATGCGGCCCGGCGGGTTGCCGCAATCACAGAGCCTGCAAGCAAACTATTCAAATTGGCCACCGAGGGCATCGGCTGCAACGCAGACTCGTTTATGTTCGAGGTACCCCTAGGCGTGGGAGGGCGATTCTCGGTGCTATCGCCCGTGGGCTTGCTGCCCGCTGCATTGATGGGGCTCGACATTGAAAAGTTGCTCGAAGGCGCCCGAGACATGACAGCCCGATTCTTCGACAAAGAGATTGCCGTCGAAGATAACCCGGTGCTCGCCTACGCGGGTGTCTCGCACTTGCTGGAAACACGGGGAGCAACGATTCGGGTGCTTTCCGTTTGGAGCCAGCGGCTGGAAGCGAGCGGTTTCTGGTACGACCAACTGCTGTCGGAAAGTCTTGGAAAAAATGAAACGGCCGGCGCGACGCCCATCACCGCCGTTACCACGCGCGACCTGCATTCACGCGGCCAACAACACCAGCAGGGGCGGCGGGACAAGCTGATTACCAACGTCATCGTCAAAAATTTGAACTCCGAAAAGTCGATTGAAGTTGGGGAGACGCAATACGGGAACCACGATGAACTTGATTGGTTAAAAGAAGCGACCGTCCGCGACATATTGGACGCTGCTATCGACGGTACAAACGCAGCATACGAGGACGCCGACCGGCCCACGGCGACAATCGAGTTGCCGGCGCTCGACGAATACTCGATGGGCCAGTTCTTCCAAATGATGATGTTGGCCACTGTCGTCGAAGGCCGCATGATCGGCGTCAATCCCTACGGTCAACCGGGCGTTGAAGCGTACAAGCAAAACATGGAGAAGACTTTAAGGGACCGCTTTACAGAGCAATGACGTCTCGCAAAATTGCGGCGTGCCTTCACGCCGACTGCCCTCGGTGGGAACGGCTGCGGAAGGATAAAGGCCGTCGCCTGATACTCTCGGAGTCCAAAAATTGCCCCTCCCGAGCGAAGGGGGATAACTCACTCGCAGCCACTTTCTGAAGGAGTTTCACCATGGCAACTGAAATCAGCTTTCTTGGACATGCCAGCTTTCAAATTAAGACTGGGGATCATACGATCCTGCTTGATCCGTTTCTAACTGACAATCCGTCCGCATCCGCCAACGCTGACGACATCCATGCCGATTTCATTTTGATCTCGCACGGCCATTTCGACCACGTCGGCGACGTGGCCGCGATTGCGAATCGAACCAAGGCCACAATCGTCGGCTGTTTCGAGATCACTGAATGGTTTCAAAAGAACCACGGCGTGGAAAATGCGGTCGGCATGAATCTCGGCGGAGGCGTTGATTTGCCATTCGGCCGAACAAAGATGACGCCGGCAATCCACAGTTCGCAACTTCCCGACGGCTCGTACGGCGGCAATCCCGGCGGGTTCTTGATTACATTGGCAGACGGCAACGTCTATTTCTCGGGCGACACGGCATTGTTTCTGGACATGCAACTGATCGGTCGGGCGGGATTGGATTTGGCCGTACTGCCGATTGGCGACCACTTCACCATGGGCCCCGACGACGCCATCGAAGCGGTAAAGATGTTGCAACCCAAGCGCGTCCTGCCCTTTCATTACAACACGTGGCCGCCGATCGAGCAGGATGTGGATGCGTGGGCAGAGAAGGTAAGAGCCGAAACCGACGCCGAACCGGTGGTGCTAGCGCCTGGCGGCAGTTTTTCGTTGTGAGAGACCAAGCGACGAGGGATAACAATCGCCGCCGCTTACGCAGAATCATCGGACTGCTCGGGCGGCGGGCTCGTCTTAGCCCCCACTTGAATCTCTTCACCTTCAACCCGGACTTCGAAGCAATCAACTTTCAACTTTGGGTTATCGACCCATGTCCCGTCACAAACTTTAAAACGCCACGCATGCCAAGGGCAGGTGACGATTCCGTCTTCGACGAACCCCGCGCCGAGCGACGCACCCATATGAGGGCAAACATCATCGATCGCCGTATACTGGCCGTTATTCAGAAATACCGCCACCATGCGGTCGCCGACCGGGAATGTCGCTGCCTGGCCGTCTTTGATATCGCCAACTTTGGCCACTGTCAGAAATTCGGACATGACAAATCTAGCCTTGCTGCCTTTGAAATCGCGTATTCTAGGGCGATCCGAAGCTCGAATAAAGGTCGCCTCCGTGTTTTCGCTACTTCAACTGCTGTGAATTTGTCATAATCCTAAACATGGATCGCAGACCGCCTCTCAAACACGACTCTTTGAAAGATCGCGTCCTTCGTATTCTGCCGCGGGTGCAAATGCCCGCTCAGTACCTGGGGGGCGAGTTGAATATCGTGCGCAAGGACCATGCGCAGGTCCACGGCAAGCTGTGCCTGGTCTTTCCCGACGCCTACACCATCGGTATGAGCCATCATGGGCTGCAGATACTCTATAGCCTGATGAACGCCCGCCACGATTGGGTGTGTGAGCGCGCATTTGCTCCGTGGACGGATATGGAGGAGGAGTTGCGGCGCAGCGAACTGCCGCTATATAGCCTCGAATCATTCACACCACTCTGTGATTTCGATGTGATCGGCATCACGCTGCAATATGAGGTCTGCTATACCAATATGCTGACCGTGTTGGACTTGGGTGGAATCCCGTTGCGCGCGACCGAACGGACGATGGCCGATCCGCTGATCGTTACCGGAGGCCCCTGCACACAAAACCCCGAGCCGGTCGCACCGTTTGTCGATTTGGCCGTCACCGGAGACGGCGAGCCCTCGCTGCCTCTGATTTGCGATCAGTGGCTCGCACTGCGTGACGGCTGCCGACAACCGGACGGAAGCTTTCCGACCGGTAGCACGGGGCGTCGCCAACGCGAAGAAATGCTGGCTCGTCTGGCCGCAAATTTACCGTTCGCCTACGCACCGCGATTTTACGAGCCGGAATATTTCGAAACGGACCGCTACGCGACGCTTAACCGTACACGTTCGGACGTGCCCGAGACAATCGAGCCGTCGGTCATCAGCGATTTGGATTCGATCCCTTTGCCAACCAGACCTATCGTGCCGTTTACCGAGTGTATCCACGATCGCATCGCCATCGAAATTATGCGCGGCTGTCCTTGGCAATGCCGTTTCTGTCAAAGTACCGTGATCAAGCGGCCGTTGAGAGTTCGGGAGGTCGAAACTATTGTCCAGGCAGCATTGGAGTCGTATCGCAATACGGGATACAACGAGATTTCTTTGCTTTCGCTGTCAACCAGCGACTACCCGCAGTTCGAGAAACTCGTCCGCCGCATGCAGGAAGTTTTTCGCCCACTGGGGGTCAACATCGCCGTGCCGAGCCTGCGCGTGAACGAACAACTCAAGAGCGTGGCGAAACTGATCCACACCGGCCGCCGCAGCAGCCTGACATTGGCGCCCGAGGTCGCCCGCGATGACATGCGCGAACAGATTCGCAAGAAGATCACAAATCAGGATCTCTATGATGGCTGCCGCGTCGCGTTCCGGAACGGTTACCAGAGCGTGAAACTCTATTTCATGTGCGGCCTGCCCGGCGAGCGTGAAGTCGATTTAGACGGTATCAGCGAAATGGCGGAAACGATCGCCAGGATCGGAAAAGACGAACTAGGGCGGTTTCCCAAAGTCACAGCCAGCGTATCGAACTTCGTACCCAAAGCGCACACGCCTTATCAATGGAACGGCATGCAGCGACGGGAGTATCTCCGCTGGGCGCACAAGCATTTGCGTAGCAAGTGCCGTATCCGGGCTGTGCAGGTCAAGTGTCACGACGTGGAAACGAGCCTGCTGGAAGCCGCACTCAGTCGCGGCGACCGGCGTATGGCCGATGCGATCGAATTGGCGTGGCGCCGCGGTGCGCGGATGGACAGTTGGTCAGAATGTTTCGACGCCGACCGCTGGTGGCAAGCGCTGGCCGATGCCGGGATCAACGTCGAGCGGACGATCCACGAGCCCTACGAATTGAATGATCGCCTACCGTGGGATCATGTTAACGTGAAGTACGGCCGCACGTTTCTTGAAAAAGAACAGAATCGTTCGATAGTACAACTGTCGAAGATGGCCGACACCGAGTGACGCGCGTGGTTCAAACCGCGCGGTCGGTTCGGCTTGATTCCTAACCACAGTTGCGATACCGTAAATTGAAAATGAGTGGTTTTCTTTAACCGCCATCCAACGGGGATCGCGAGTCTGCGGAAACATGGCCAAGCCGCGGTCACAGAGTATTCTGATAAAGTTGTTCGTTGCACTACTGTGCGCCGGGCCTGCGGCCGCGCGTGGCCAGGCCGCGAAACCAGGCCAGGCCAGACAGCTATTCTTAACCGGAAAATACGCCGAGGCAAGGGAAGTTTATACGGCCCAAAAAGGCTCGTTCGACGCTGAGCTTGGCATCGCCCGCTGCGACATCGCCACCGGCAAATACAAGGAGGCCATCGAACGGCTTCGAAAACTGGTGGCCAAAGAAAAGGTCAGCGCCACCGCTGCGGGCATATTGGCCGATCTCGCGCTGAGCCGTGGTGATTATGATGCCGCGAAGAAGTGGGCCGACGCGGCGCTGGAGATCGACGAAAACCAAATGGCCGCGCGATGGGTCAAGGCCGAAATGCACCGACTCTCCGGCCGCATCGAGGAGGCCGAGAACGCGTATAAATGGTTTATCGACTTTTACAATGCCACGGACGAACCGGCCGATCCGGATGAACTGCAACGGATCGGCGCGGCCGCCGCCCAGTTCGCGCGTTGGAACCGCGTCCACGATCAGTTTGACTTTCTGGTCAACGAACTGTACCCGG
Organism: Pirellulales bacterium; assembly: GCA_046582885.1. Taxonomy (GTDB): domain Bacteria; phylum Planctomycetota; class Planctomycetia; order Pirellulales; family UBA7805; genus JAYZEI01. The sequence goes on from JAYGDO010000272.1 coordinate 8,487, forward strand.
ACATTTTGAGTCAGGAAAAAAACTACTGGCGGGCGCACCTCGAAGCGGGGCGGTTGTTTCTAGAAAAGCACAATCAGGCCGCCGCCGAGAAGGAATTCCAGGCCGCGTTGAAGATCAACCCACAGGCGGCCGAAGTTCACGCCGCAATCGCCGAGTTGGCGCTGCAAAAATACGAGTTGGAGAAGGTCCGCGCGGCAATCGGGCGGGCGCAGAAAATTAATCCGCATCTACTGGCCGCGCGGCAGCTTGAAGCCGACGTCGAGCTAGCCAATTTTCAGCCGGCGAAAGCAGAAAAAACCCTGACAGCCGCGTTGAAATTGAATCCAGTCGCCGAGACGACGCTCGGCCGACTAGCCGCCGTACGCGGTTGCGTGGACGGACTGGACAGACCCGTTCCAGGCTCGCGGATCGGTGCCTTGATCGATGACGTAACCGGTCGCAACCCGCACGCGGGCGGTTTTTATGAAGCGCTTGCCGACAGCCTCGACGCGTTGCGGCGTTATCCACAAGCGGCATATTACTACCGTGAAGCGATTCGCGTCATGCCCAAGTTGACCGCCGCATATGGAAATCTCGGTATGGTTCAGATGCGGCTCGGCGAAGAAAAAGAGGCCCGCGCACAACTCGAAAAGGCATTCGAGGTTGATTTCGGCAATGTTCGGATCAAGAACAGCCTCGAAGTGCTC
>JAYGDO010000312.1:0-19427 GCA_046582885.1 Pirellulales bacterium
TCGCGAAGTGCAGCAGGCGGGCTGGACGCAGACGACGGCCTCGCCGTCGACGATCGCGGCGGTCAGCGGCAGCGACGTGGACGGTGTGGACTTCGGCAATTTCGCGTTCATCACGATCGGCGGCACGAAGTTCGACGATCTTAACGGCGACGGTCAGCGTAGCGGGTCCGAACCGGGCCTGGCCGGTTGGACGGTCTACCTGGACGCGGACGGCAACAACCAGCTCGGCGTGGAGGAAGCCTTCACGACGACCGACGGCGGCGGCGGGTACACGTTCGCCGAGTTGGGCCCCGGCAGCTACACGGTTCGCGAAGTGCAGCAGGCGGGCTGGACGCAGACGACGGCCTCGCCGTCGACGATCGCGGCGGTCAGCGGCAGCGACGTGGACGGTGTGGACTTCGGCAATACGTTGCCCGGTTCGATTCATGGATTTATGTTCGAAGACCGTAATGCTAACGGTCAATACGACCTAGTGATCGACTCACCGCTGGCCGGCATCCAGTTTCAAGTGAACGGTATCACGGGGCAGGGTCAGCAGGTCGAGTTAGTGACCGATCCAACAAACGCTGACGGTGAGTTCTGGATCGAAGGATTGCTCGCGGGCCAGTACGCGGTGACTGCGATGGTGCCCGCGGACCACACGCCGACCACACCTACCAGCTACGGTACGGATTTGTTGAGTCGTCAGGAACTGGTTTGGCGCGACGGGGCGGCAATGTTGCCGCCCGGCGATCCACGAATTGAAGTTAATGTCGGTACTGCACTGATGTTCGGCAACTTGGTTGAAAATCCGGAAATCCGAGTGGCCACTTCGTCTGGGGTTCAGGTCGCTGATGATGGCGATGTTGAATTTGACACGGTCGGCGAGTGGTCGCCGTTTGCAATGGGGGGATTTCAAGGCGATCTCACGTTCAGCGCGTCCGGAACGGGCAGCGATACGGCGACTTGGACGTTCACGAATCTTACGCCGGGCGTCTATGCGGTTGCCGCGACCTGGGTTGAATATACGAACCGAGCGATTGATGCGCCGTACAGCATTTATGATGGCTTCGTCGATCCTGCGAACCTCATTGCGACGATCGATGTCGATCAACAGATCGCACCGGACGACTTCAACGATCTGGGCGCGGACTGGGAGAGCCTCTCAGCGGTGACGATCAGCGGCAATACGCTCAGCGTCCAATTGACGGACGACGCGAACGGATTTGTCATCGCTGACGCGGTACGCATCGAAGCGTTTGCCGACATCGCTGACGGCATGGGTATGATCGATTTTGGCATAACCGACGAAGGTTCGCCGGTCAGCCAGGTTTTCACAGTCCTCAACGAAGGCGATGACCCTCTCAATCTCGTCGAGCCAATTTCTGTGCCGCTGGGTTTCAGCGTCACGAATAGCTTTGGTTCGACATCTTTAAATCCCGGCGAATCGACCACGTTTGAGTTACAACTCGATGGGAACATCAGCGGCATGTTGGCCGGCACGGTGTCATTTGCGAACAACGACGTCGACGAAAACCCGTTTGAATTTACCGTTCAGGGGTTCGTAAATATTGCGGCACCGGAAATCCAGCTGCTTGCGGCCTCCGGTGTCGGGCAGATTATTGACGATGGCGATCCCGATTTTGTTGCGGTTGGATTCACGTCGTTTAGTGGAGGAGGGTTTCAGAGCGATACCCATTTCGCCGCGCCTGGCAGTGGATCGCTTGTCGCCAGTTGGAGTTTCGACGGCTTGCTGCCGGGAACGTATCGCATTTCGACCACCTGGACCGAGCACGAAAACCGCGCGACCAATTCGCCGTTCACCATTCACGACGGAGCTGTGTCGCTTGCTACGATCGAAGTCAACCAGGAACTGCCGCCCGACGATTTCACAGAGGTCGGCACGGTTTGGGAAGATTTAGGGTTCTTTACGATCATGGGCCCGTCGCTGGTCGTGGAAGTTTCGGATGATGCGGACGAGTTTGTGATTGCCGACGCGGTACGGATCGAAGCTATGACGGAAATTCTCGATGGCAGCAGCATTGACTTTGGTTCGACGCCGCTGGGCTCGGCGGTCACTGAGAGCCTGCTGGTCGCCAATACCGGCAACGCCAACTTGACGTTGGACGAACCGATTTTCGTTCCGCTAGGATTCAGCGCTTCGAGTTTTGGCTCGACGAATCTGGCGCCCGGCGAGACCACGAGTTTCCAACTGCAGCTCGATGCCGTCACGACGGGCGCCGTTAACGGCACTGCGTCGTTTGGTAACAACGATGTCGACGAAAATCCTTATGACATTGAAGTCACAGGTACCGTAATCGAAATAAACCCCGAAATTGAAGTCGTCCGGATTGCATCGGGCGGCAGCGGGGCGGTCAACGTCATCGATGACGATGATGGTTTACAGGGATCTGGATTCACGCAGACCGAGGGCTGGGAGCCGTTCGGCGGCCAGGGCTTCCAGAATGACGTGCATTTCGCATATGGCGGCGGCGCCACCAATTCGCGGGCGACTTGGACTTTTTCCGGATTGAACCCGGGAACCTACCGTGTGTCGGCGACGTGGTCGCCGCAGGAAAACCGCGCCCAGGACGCGCCGTTCACCATCAGGAACAACACGACGCCAATTATCACCGTCGATGTTAATCAAGAACTTGTGCCCGATGACTTCGCGGACCTGAATGCCGGCTGGGAAGACCTGGCCAACGTTGCCATCACGGGAACAAAATTAATCGTCGAGTTGACGAACGATTCGGAGGTTTCCCAAGCGGTGATCGCGGACGCGATTCGCATCGAGCAATTGGAGGAGGTCGGCATTGGAACAGCGGTGAGCTTTGGTGAAGCGGGCGTCGGCGAAGCCTTGGTCGAGACGTTCGTCGTTAGCAATTCGGGAACGTCGGACCTGACTCTGTTTGAGCCGATTTCCGTGCCCAGCGGCTACAGCGTACTTTCCAGTTTCGACAAAACGACCGTTCCGCCCGGCCAATCGGCGCAATTCCAACTGCAGTTCGACGCCTTGGTACCAGGTGAATTCTCCGGCATGGTTTCGTTTGGTAACAACGATGCCGACGAGAACCCGTTCCTGATTGAAGTGACCGCGACTGTCACCGGCGACGTGCAGGTAATCGACGACGGGGAACCAGGCTACAACGCGGTTGGGTTTTCTGCAGCGGCGGGACAGGGCTATCAGAATGACGTGGAGTTCAGCGCAGCCGGCTCGGGAAGCACGGCAACCTGGACATTCAACGGTTTGACGCCTGGCGACTACCGGGTTTCGGCGACCTGGACTGCGCATCCTAATCGCGCGACCAATGCGCCGTTTTCGATTGATGGCGGCGAACCGATTTTGGTCAACCAGGAATTGGAGCCGTTGCCCGATTACGCGCAGGGCGGCGTGAACTTTCAGGATCTGTGTTTGAGTCAAACGGTTGCCGGCACAAGCCTGACGGTGTCGCTGACCGATGTGGGCGCAGACGAGTTTGTGATTGCCGACGCCATACGAATCGAATTGCTTAACCCGTTGCGGGCGGACAACGGGGCTGCCAACAAACCGGTGCCGGTAGAATACGAGTTGACCGGACAACTGATCGGCGAGGTTGCGGGACAAGCAATTGCCGATTGGAAACAGGTCGATCCGGGCGTGGCGGCTGCTTTCGACATCGTTGAAATTCGCGTGGCGGATTTGTCCGGATCGATTCTTGGTTTGGCGTCCGAGGCGACCCGTACAATCTGGCTGGATCGTGATGCAGCGGGCTACGGCTGGCAAACAAAGCGGCAATACGCAGATCGAAATTCAGAAGCGGTGGATCTACTGACCGTTGTAACGCACGAGTTTGGTCACCTGCTTGGGTTGTCGGATTTGGACACCGGGCCATACGCGGACCACGTTATGGTCGGCCGGCTACCGGGCGGTATAACACGATTTGCAGCCGGCGCAGCCGCCACTGCGGACGCCAATCCTCTAGCGATTGCTGCGAACGATTTGCTGTTTGCGAAACCGGACGGTGCATGGGGAGTGAGCGACGAAGGCTACGCAAACTACGGTTCGGAGTGGCCGCCAGTGAATCGGCAACTTGCGGATAACGACCGGCTGGCGACGGTACGACTTCCTCAGCAGCCCGTCGTGGATCTTGAACTTACCGTTGGCACACACCCGTCCAACGACGAAGAAGAGGAGATCGTGGACCGGCTGTTCACCGAGTTTGAAGAAGAGTTTGATGAGGCTGCAACGTAGAGGACCTGCGGTTGGAGAGTCCCGTTAATCAGCCTGCCTGCTGCGGCGTTTGATGGATTCTCGCCGCACGAAGAACAAGAACAGCAGTCCAAGTACCAGCGGCCAGAAGAACACGTGTGCGGACAACTGGGGCTGTGGCGGATCGGCGACCGAGAAAATCAGCCTCGCCGGTGCCGGCAAGAACGAACGCGCTTTTGATATTTTGGACTGCTGAGACTCGGTCAAACCAGCGGGCCGCCCGTTGACGCTCGTCGAATCGGCCTTGTTTTTTTCCAGGGTCAACAAGACGGGGAGAACTTCGTGATTACTGGCCGGCAACACTGCAGCGGGAGCAACCGTTTGTGACGAATCCCGTGATACCGGCAGATTACTCAAATCCGTAGGTATCGGAGTTCCCCGATTGACGCCGGTCGGCATTTCGCCGGTCACCGGCCTGTGGATATCGGCGGCGGACGTCCTCGGTTGGACCGGTTTCCGGGGTAACGGGAACTCCAAAACAAGTGGCCCTCGTCGAGCCGGCGGCGCGGGCCTTGCGTCCAACGAATCTGGGATAGCCGAAGGCTGATTCGTTACCGTAACGGGTTCGCTGCCGCGAACTTTTTTTCCGTCGATGTATATCTCTGAGAAACCAGCCGAAGGTTGCGTCGTTGCCGGTGGATAAACTCGCTTAGTTCCGTACCAGATTTCGGCCCTTCTAAACGTTGGTTCGTCGCCGAGTATGGAACTGGCCAGAAATACCACGGCTAGGATCAAACCCGCCGTGCGGCACGATGATGGAACGGACTGGAATTGCTTGGGTCGAGCCATGGTCGTCAGGGGTCGTTCAGGTGGCGAAATGTACAAAGCCACTTCTTGTGCTTGCAGCCCCGCGGCAAACAAGACTGCAGTGCGACCGGTGGTCAGTTGTCGACTAACCGGCCCCGCTTCCGATTACATCGACGGGACCGATTACGACGCTTGAGAAAGAAAATTTGAGACACCGGCCCGCGACTAAAATCGCACCGCCGCTGTCGATGCATCTTTGACCCCGTATTGAGAATTGTCGCCGGACTTAGGTTGCGCAGCGGAATCCGCCTTGGGTTTGGCATTTTTTGGATCCGCCATGATCGGCAGCGCGGTGGGATGAGGGCTGATACCAAGCTGTTTATAAACGTCGGCGAAGACACGGTTCGTATAGGGATGCCGGGCATCGCCTCCGTGGTTCAGCGCCTCTTCCTGATGTTCTTGGATGTGGAACCAGTTGTAAGGCCGAGGGTAATAGTATTCGGAGAATTTGTGTAGATGCGGAATGTGTATGGGCATATCGCCCGGCGAGCGGACTGGCATGACGAGGCGGAATTTTGGCTCGGCGACGGGGCCACTGAGGTCGAAATAGCCCTCTTCGTAGATAGTTGTTTCGTCGGCGTAAGTTGGGCCGACGCCGGATATATCGATGCCGTCGACCACGATTTCACCCGTGGGGATTTCTTCGGACTGGCTCGCGTCGTTCGCTGCGCTGTTTTCGTCCGCCGCAGGGACTTCGGTTACCGGCACAACTTCAACGACTGGTGCGGAGGTTGTCTGTAGCCCCGTATTTTCTTGAGAAATGGAGAAATTCTCTCGAGAAATGGAAAAAATACGCGCCGCTTTGCTCCCGGTCGCCACCCGCTGTGACTCTCTGCCGCTGAGCGGTCTGGCGAATTTGATCGCCGGCTGTTTACTATCGGCCTCCCTGCGAAATGCAACCGGAACCGCGCGGCGCGAAACTGTGAATGTTTTGTTCCCGGCGCCGATCTTCGCCATTTCGGTCGTCTGCGATGCCACGAATTCCACCCGACCGGTTTGCGGCGCATTGGGATCGTCGGCGGCAAGCAGCATGACGGCGGCGATAGCAAGGCTGGAATACATGACGCTCTCCCGTGTGAGGTTTGAGACGTATCTCGGATTGTATTGATCGGTAAGGGTCGCTGTTTTCGTCAGGGATGTGGACGATCCGAAAAAGCGACATAGCCGTTATTCCTATTCGAATTGCCACATGCCGAACCGTTAACCTTGGCAAAAGCCGTGGAAAAACCGCGACAAGCGGCCAAATCGGATTAAACCGTACAACCCGCAGAACCCGAAACAGTCTGTAGACCTGTATTACTCAGGTTCACAGGAGGGGGAACGTCTATTGGCGTTGCGCAGTTTGTGCGGCGTTTTTCCGCCTCTCCAGAGTCGGCCTTTTTCGGCAGGACGATTTCGCAACCAGGGAGCGCGGTAACGAACGCATCATTATGCTCGCGATACTAGCGTCATATTACGTCCAGCCCACGAGCCGGCGGCTACGGTCTATTGCGGCGTTGTTGTTGGCGTGTAGTGTTTGGTGTTGCGGAGCGACCGAGGCGTTACCGCAAGATGCCGCCAAGCCATTGCCTCAAGCTGCCGGCACAAACCAGCCGGGCCCGGGCCGGAACAACCAGGATCCGTTGCTGGTTGCGGCGCCTCCAAGTGTCCGCGCAAAAGAATCGGTTTTGATCGAGCAAATCCTGGATCCGGAACTGGTGCTGGCAATCGATCCGACGCGTTCGAAGGTCATGCGCACAAAGCTGCCAATCCACCGGCTCGCGATAACCCACCCGGATGTGTTGGACGTCAGCCAACTCAGCCCGGTCGACTTCGAGTTCATTGGCCGCCGCAGCGGTGAAACCACCCTAACCATGTGGTTTCAGAACCCGGATGGTAGGGAGTCGATCATCCGATACCTTGTCCGTGTCGGCACCGACGAGTCGGAAGTCCGCCGCGCGGAAGTGGAATACGGTCGACTTCAAGACCGCATCAACGAGATGTTTCCCAACAGCCAGATCCAGCTGATTTCACTGGCGGACAAATTGATTGTGCGCGGCCAGGCTCGAGACTCTGGAGAAGCGACTCAAATCATGACGGTTATCCGCGGGCGTTCCGTCGGCGAAAATCGCGGTGGCTTTTCCGACAACCCCGTTTCCGGAGGCGCCGTCGCTCGTCTGCCCGGAGCCACAGATTTGCCGGCTGTGGGTATTATCAATCTACTGTCGGTTCCCGGCGAACAACAGGTTATGTTAAAAGTTCGCATTGCCGAGTTGACCCGTTCGGCTTTGCGTGAGTTGGGCTCAAACTTCGATTTTGTCGAGGGCCGCTTCGCCTTTAATCTTGGCAACGGCGGCGGCTCGAATATTTCGGCCATCTTTGACGCGGGCGATTACAATCTTTTCGTCAAGGCATTCAGCAGCAACGGTTACGGAAAAATACTGGCCGAGCCGACCTTGGTGACGCTAAGCGGTCACACCGCCAGCTTCATTTCAGGTGGCGAATTTGCAGTGCCGACGGCTGTTGGCGTAGATGGTGTTTCTGCGGCGACAACCTCCTTCCGCGGATTTGGGACGCAGTTGTCGTTCACGCCGACGGTGATCGACAAAGATCGCATTCGGCTGCACATGACGCCGTCCTTTAGCACGATCAATTCGGCAAACTCGGTTAATGGAATTCCGGGCTTGGACACCCGCGCGGTAGCAACAACGGTCGATCTGCGCGAAGGACAGTGGTTGGCGGTTGCCGGCCTAATTCAAGACCAACAAGCCGGCAGTCGCGGCAAGGTTCCTTACCTTGGCGCGGTTCCCGTCATCGGCGCGATCTTTGGCAACCACAACGTCAAGCGGGAAGAAACCGAACTGATCGTGCTCGTAAGTCCGGAACTGGTACATCCGCTGGAAGCCGAGCAAGTTCCATTGATTCTGCCCGGAATGGATGTCACCGAACCTACCAATGGGGCGTTCTACTGGGGGCATCGCATCGAAGGTCGTCCCGACGTTCACCATCGCAGTACGGTGTTTCCGGTCTATAGCCGCGAAATTTCCATTGCCCGTGTCCAGGCGATTCGCGACGCGAAGCACGCGGCCAAGGGCAAACCATCGTTTAACAAACACCAGAAGCGGTACGTTTACGGCCCTCATGGGTTTTCACACTGACAAGATTCAAATTTCTAATTGCAGCCGGCATACCAACCATAAGGACCAAACTCAAAAAACGCGATCAATCCCCGCCGCCAATCACGCTGTGTAGTTGAGATTTGCATGGGATTAGGCAATCGCAAAATGGAATTTGAATCAGGGACTTTACCTATGACCCAACCGCTGACAAAAATCGCTATCCTGGTGTTTGCCGGTACGGCCGCACTGGCCGGTTGCGCACGGCGCGATGCGGCGCTGTATTACGATCCACCCCCCCCGCCGGAAGTGTTGGGAACAAAGAACGACATTATTAACGAGCGTCAAGAAGCCAATGCCGAGGCCTCCAAATACGTCGTCTACATGCATGAGTTCGAATTGAACGACTACGCCAACGGCGAAAACCTCGGAGGCGTTCGTCTGAATAAAGCGGGGGAAGAACACGTAAGTCGTATTGCGCACAACCTGCGTCGCGGCGTTCCGTTCCCGGTTGTGATCGAGCGCAGCAACACCAGCGCGTGGCCGGCGACAAAATTTGGTTATGCGGTGCACTACAATCCACGACTCGACTTCAAACGCCGTGAAGTCGTCGTTCGGGTGCTCGCGCAGATGGGCATTCCCGATGCCGATCAACGTGTCGTGATTGCCCCGGCTTTTGCCCAACCGTACACGTCGCGCGAAGCGGAACGAGCATACAGGGGCGGCGTTTCATCCCTTTCCAGATCGAGCTTTGGCGCGGCGGGATTCTAAGGGACGAACGACGAGCGAAGACAGAAAGAAAACTGAAAAAATTGCCGCCGAAACACTGCTTCGGCGCGGTAGTGGAAACTTTGAGTCCGATTGTTTTAGAGCCATGCACAAATCTACATCACGAATCGCCCTTGTTCTTGCAGTCACGCTGGTGGCAATCTCCGGCTGCGCGCTAAAGCCGTGGAAGAAATCGAATAGCTTGGACGGGTTGAGCGGCGATGCCGGCAACCCGACCCGGGACTTTGAGGCGCACTTGAGTTTGGCGCGGCTCAGTGAGCGCCACGGCAATATCCAGCAAGCGAAGAGCATTTACGAGGCGGTGCTCACCAAGGACGACAAGAATGCTTTGGCACATCAGCGACTTGCCGTGGTTGCCGCCAACGAACGTCAGATGAACTTGGCCGATTATCATTTTCAACAAGCACTCGGTTGCGGCGAGCCCAACCCCGAATTGCTGAGCGATTACGGATACCTGCTGTATTTGCAGCACCGCCCCAACGATGCTGAAGAAATGTTGCGTCAAGCGATCACGAAAGATCCGACCAACAAGGCGGCGCGCAACAACCTTGGGCTGGTGCTGGGAGAGCAGGGTCGGTTCCAGGAGAGTTTTGCCCAGTTTCAAATGGCCGGAGAAACGGCGGCAGCGCATGCGAATTTGGCTTATGTTTATTCGCTCAATGGCGAGTTGGACTTGGCCGAGCAAGAATACCACCGCGCCCTGGCGATTGATGGCGACTTACGAAATGCAGCCGAAGCCCTACTGCAACTGGCGAGTCGGCCGAAACGGCGGCAACCGCCGCCCGCCGAGGTTGCCGCCGTCAGATATCACCAACCGTCAGCTGTCGCTGGAATGCCCAGCGGCCAACCGCCCATGGCCAGCATGACTGCAAGGGGTCGACTACCTGAGGCGATTGGAACTTCGGACATCGAACGTCAAACATCGAATACCGAGACAAATCGTGGACTCGCGGCCGCGGCGGGTAACAATCAACGTCTGCCGGTCGACATTCGTCAAGCGGAGAACGACCCCGCACGGCCCCGGAAACCGCTGGCTGAGTTGCACGGGCAACCGCAACCAGTACCGGGGCCGCAAGATAAACTGGGCGGCGCGACGGCCCCGCAGTCGCCCGCACTGGCCAAAGTGATTGCGGCGCCCACGAGTGCTCCGCGATCTGTTGGCCCGTTGCCGCGCGGCAATACCGCGGTTCCGCAAAACGGGTTGCTACTTCGTCAGCCAACTTCAATTGGCCCCGCTCGACAGGCCACGCCACCGCCGGCCGCGCAGACACAGGCCGCCGTGCCCTTTCGTGGTGTAATTGCTCCGGCGGCCCGCGTGGGCGCGGCGAGTATGCGATTGAGCCTCGAAGAAAACCGCAACGTGATTGCCCGCTCCAATTCGAATTCAGGCCTCCAACAACCGCCGGCCGCAGACCTTCAGCTTCGGCAGTCGAAGCCGGTAGCGGCTCCAACAGCCTCGATGCGGCCGACACGACCGCCGGAGGCAAAAATTAAATTTACTTCGGCCGCAACCGAAGCATCGGCGGGTCAACCAGACCGCTCGCAGGCAACTGGCCTCCGTGGAAGTCAGCCCAGGGCAGCTCGCGACGTGACGACGCGGATGGCCGATCGCAGTTCGGTCTTTGTATCGCCGACGTCCAGTTCAACCAGCCCCTGGACTTGGCAGCCACCCTTCGCCACACCATCGCAGGCCGCGGGTCAAGCCGCGCCGCATCCGAGCGCGAATCCCTACCACCGCGTTCGCCCGTAGTGGCCAAGCCGTCGCGTCGAGCGGCCATCTGTTCTCGACGTTGCGGACTCCATCATCTCTTTTTGCAGTCGTTACGATTCCCCAACTGCGGATTTTCTCGTCGTCGCGCAAAGTAGAACTTTTTGGGATTATCAAGCAGTTGCAAGTGCAATAGGGGCACTCGCAACGCACTTTCTGTTATAACGACGAAGCTCGGTGGCCCGCTCTGACTGAAAATCAGAAAAAGAAATCGCCTCATGAAATTAACGGTTTTGCCTTACGCGGTACTTGCCTTCGTACTTTTTCCGGTGGCGCAATCTCAGGCTGAGGAAAGTTCTCAACGGCCCAATATCGTGTTCATTCTGGCGGACGATCTCGGTTGGCGCGATTTGAGTTATGAGGGGTCAACCTATTATGAAAGCCCAAACATTGATCGAATTGCCCGCCAAGGGATGAGGTTCACCCGAGGCTATGCTACGTGCCAGGTTTGCAGCCCTTCGCGGGCCAGTATCCTCACCGGGAAATATCCGACGAAGCACGGCGTTACGACTTGGATCGGTGACGCATCGGGTACCGCTTGGCGGTCGCGCAACCGCCGTGATAGCCACTTGCCAGCCGACTACGAGCGTAACTTACCCGCTTCGGAAATTACACTTGCCGAAGTCCTGCGCGGCGCGGGTTACAAAACGTTCTTTGCCGGTAAATGGCATCTCGGCAGCAAGGGTTCCTGGCCCACCGATCACGGCTTTGAAATAAACAAAGGCGGTTGGGATGTCGGCAGTCCCCGTGGTGGATTTTTTTCACCGTGGCAAAACCCAAATCTTGAGTCCGGACCGGCCGGCGAGTCGTTGCCGATTCGGCTGGGTCGCGAGACCGCCGCGTTTATCGAGGCTAACAAGGACAAGCCGTTCTTGGCGTACCTATCCTTCTATTCCGTACACGGTCCAATCCAGACCACGGCCGAGTTGTGGAATAAGTACCGTCGGAAGGCTGTAGGTATGGGGGATTCCAAAGAACGCTTCCTCTTCGACCGACGACTCTGCGTGAGACAGGTGCAGGACTGCCCTATCTACGCCGGGATGATCGAGTCGATGGACGACGCGGTCGGCATTGTTGTCGACAAACTCGACGAACTTGGCATCGCCAAAAACACGATCGTTTGTTTCACCTCGGACAATGGAGGCGTGTCGTCGGGTGATGCCTTTTCAACGAGCAACCTCCCACTGCGAGGCGGTAAGGGGCGGCAGTGGGAAGGCGGTATCCGCGAGCCTTTTTACATCAAAGCATCCGGCGTCACCAAGGCTGGTGCGACCAGCGAAATTCCCGTCAGCGGCATCGATTGGTATCCAACCCTGTTGGAATTAACCGGCGTGCGGGTACCGAACGAACAAGATATCGATGGTGTTAGCCTGGTGCCTCTGTTGAAGGGAAAAGCGATTGCCGATCGGTCACTGTTTTGGCACTACCCTCACTACGGCAACCAAGGGGGCGAGCCGTCGTCGATCATTACTCGGGGCGATTGGAAACTGATCTACTATCATGAAGATGGTCGCGACGAGTTGTACCATCTCACGAATGATCCGGGCGAACAGAAGGATCTCACCCGTGTTGAGCCGCAACGGGCCGAGGCCCTCCGCAGTAAGCTCGACGCTTGGCTGAAGGCTACCGGGGCGCTATTCCCGCAGGCAGACGCACAATTCGATTCTGCCAGCCGCGCGAGACTCTGGGAATCGCTCGGGACCGCAGGCAAAGCGAGTCTCGAAAAACGTCATGCGGCATTTCTCGGTGCGAATTACCGGCCGAACAAGAGCTGGTGGGGAAGCGCGCCGCAGGACTGACTGCTGCAGATGAAAAGAAGTTTCATGAAGCCCTCTGTATAGCGAGCTAAACCATACTCTGTTGTAGAATTCCTGGCCGACTCTGCCGCGATAAGCTGGCGTTCCAGCGAGGCAATTTAGTTCCGGCACGAGGGCCGCAATCAGAAATTCCGGACAAATAATCCACCAGACCAACCGCCTCGTCACACTGCGAGAAACAAAAATGAAAACGGTACACCGATCTTTACAGGTTTTATTGCCGATCGCCTTTTTAACTTTTAATGGCTACGTTACAGCCGACGATGAGCCGCGACCCAACATCGTGTTGATCATGTCGGACGACATGGGTTTTTCGGATATCGGCTGTTACGGCAGCGAGATCAACACGCCCAACCTGGACCGCCTCGCTGAAAACGGACTGCGGTTCACGCAGTTTTACAATACGGCGCGGTGTTGTCCGACGCGGGCCGCTTTGCTGACCGGCGTGTATCAGCATCAGGCGGGAATCGGTTTGATGACCGGCGACCAGGGGTTGCCCGGTTACCGGGGCGAATTAGGCCGCAACGTATTGTCGATCGCCGAAGCGCTCGGCCTGGCCGGTTATCGCAATTACATGAGTGGCAAGTGGCATGTGACTCGGCACACGCGGCCGCAGGGCCCCAAAGAAAACTGGCCGCTGCAGCGCGGCTTTGAGAAGTTCTACGGCACGATCATCGGTGCCGGCAGTTTTTACGACCCCGCTACTCTGTGCCGGGACAATACGTTTATCACGCCGATCAACGATCCAAAGTACCAGCCGGAGACTTACTACTATACCGATGCGATCAGCGACAACGCGGTCACTTACCTGGCCGCGCACGCCAGCGAGTCTCCCGAAAAACCATTCTTCTTGTATGTCTCTTACACGGCCGCGCACTGGCCGATGCATGCCCTGCCGGAAGATATCAGAAAGTACAAGGGCAAATACGACAGCGGTTATGCAGCGGTTCGCGGGCAGAGGTTCAAGCGGCTCAAGCAGCTTGGACTTATTGATTCGTCAACCGAACTTTCACCGCAATCGGATAGCTGGGAGCAAGTTGAAAATAAACCATGGGAAACCCGAAACATGGAAGTCTACGCCGCCATGATTGACAACATGGACCAAGGGATTGGCCGCATCGTGGCGGAAATTGAGCGGCAGAAAAAGTTTGACAACACATTAATCATGTTTCTGCAGGACAATGGCGGCTGCGCCGAGGGCTTTGGCCGTTACAAACCCAAGCGATCCTATCGCACCGATTACAAACCGCTCGGCCGCGACGGATTCCAAACTAAAATCTGGCCTCCGATGCAGACGCGCGATGGCCGGCCCGTGAAAAACGGTCCCGATGCCATGGCCGGGCCGGAGGATACGTTCACCGGTGTGGGCCGCGGCTGGGCGAATGTGTCCAACACGCCCTTCCGCGAGTACAAACACTTCGCACACGAAGGCGGGGTTTCGACTCCGCTGATTGTGCATTGGCCGGCGGGCGTCGCTAAGCAGCGCCGCGGAGAGCTTGAACGACAACCGGGGCACGTCATCGACATCATGGCAACTTGTACCGATGTGGGCGGCGTCAAATTTCCGAACAAATTTGCCGAGACCGAAATTATCCCCCTGGAGGGCGTGAGTTTGAAACCGACATTCTCCAGCAAGAGCCTGCAGCGCGACGATGCGATTTATTTTGAGCATCATCTCAACTGCGCGATTCGCGATGGCGATTGGAAGTTAGTGCGCAAAGGACAAACCGGAAGAAACTCCAAATTGTTTGCTTGGGAGCTGTACAACATGAGCAATGATCGCGCGGAGCTGCATGATCTCGCCAAGCAGCATCCCGAAAAAGTCCAGCAACTCGCCGGCAGATGGGAAGCGTGGGCAGTCCGCGCAAAAGTAAAACCGTGGCCTTACAAGATCGCGGAAGATGAATAGGGCTATGGCCCGCACCGTTCACCGGCACCGCTCTCTCGTTGGCGATCGTTCCCCCGTTCCTCAGGCATTTCGCCCAAATAAAATGCTGCGTTTGCGCATCGTTCAAATGTCTTGCAGGGGCCACCGCTTTAGCCGAAGCGGAAGACAGGCCCGCTGCGAAAACGAGCCATCTGCCAAATAGTCAACCGCGGAATAACAACATGAGTCGATTCTCGGCCGCTTTCGCACTTGCCGCGTTTTGTTTTCCCGCAACGATACTCGTCTGCGCGCAGCAGGCAATCAGTGAAGAGGTGGTAACCGTCGCCGGACTGATCGTTCCTCGCGACAATCACGGTATGTACGTCCGCAACCCGGATGGCCAGTTTGAAATTCAGTGGACGGATCGAACTAAGGTCGCGCTGGAAGTCAACACGCGGTTATTCGGTGGACTGAAGCCCGAAGTGCTGCATTACAAAGTGCATTCGTCGAACCAGATCATCGATTTTCCGCTGCCGGCGGGACCGATCACCGGAATCGTCAAACTCCGCGGTGCCGGTCGGGTTGCAGGTGCGCTGAAACTGGCGGGCGAGGAAAACTGGATCCCCGAGTTTGGCATTGAACTGCGGCTCGGCGAAAAGCCAAAGGAACAATTGCCCACCGAATCAGATCCCCGGTTCGTCGGTTTATGGGATCCAACCACCAAGCTGCGGACGCTGCTCATCGATGGAACGAAGTATGAGGTTTCGTTGAAGAGGGGAGGCCAAACCAGCTCGCTGCTGTTCAATGTCATCACCACCGAGGACTGCAAACCGTTCGTGAACCGTGCGCGGGTGATCGGGCGAAAAATGGGTGACGCGATCGTTGCCACCGAGATTCATATCGTGCCGATTGGCGACCAGACCGCCAGCGACGATCCCAAACTGCCGCGTTACCTGTTCATCGGCGATTCGATTTCGGGCAACTATGGGAAGGGGTTGCGCGATGCGCTGAATGGAAAGTTCAACATCCACCATCCGCCGACCAATTGCGGGCCTTCTGGAAAAGGAAAGAACGAAATCGTGAATTGGCTGGGGGGCTACAAACAATCGAGCCGGCATTGGGATGTAATCAGTTTCAACTTCGGACATTGGGACGCCGGTAACGACAAGACGACGTATCAATCCAACCTCGAAGCCGTAATCAAAGAACTGAAAAAGACGGGGGCCGAACTGATTTGGGTGACGACTTGCCCCGTACCGAGAGGCTTTCCACCCGCGGGCGAACTTACCCAGCGGGGCAAAGCGCCGCGTCGAACTTCAGGCGTGATGAAAAAGTATCTCAATCCGTGGGCGCTCGAAGTAATCGAGCGGCATCCGAAGATATCGGTCCGCGACCAGTGGCAATTCGTCAAGGATCACGAAGGCGACATCTATAAAGAATGGTGGGCTGAAAAGAACGTTCATTTCGGTGGCGCAGCGGCGGATGCGCTGGGCCGGTTTCTTGCAGACCACGTTGTTCGGGGTGTTGGCAACTAGCCGAACAAGTGTGCTACCTGCGATTTGCTCGGCGGCGGGTCAAGCATTGTCCGGTTGATTCGTACGTTCTCTCCGCAGAGCAAGCCGTTGAGAGTTGCGGTCCGATTCCGTTACGCGATGATTTCTTTGATAGGCAGGCCGCGATGGATGTCGATCCGCTTCCGGCCGGGGACTTCGAGTTGGTGTGAATCGAGCCCAAGTTGGTGCAGGATCGTGGCGTGGATGTCGGTGACGTAATGTGGATTCTCGGTTGCGTAAAAACCAAGTTCATCAGTCACACCGTGCGTTACGCCGCCCTTAATGCCGCCGCCGGCCAGCCAGCAGGTGAAGCCCTGAGGGTGATGGTCGCGACCGGGGGGTGTCGTTCCGCCGCCTTGTTGAGCGCCCGGTGTGCGGCCGAATTCGGTGCCAAAAACTACGAGCGTCGAATCGAGCAACCCGCGTTGTTTGAGGTCTTTTAACAACCCCGCGATCGGCTTGTCGACCTTGGGTGTTTCGATGTCGTACTTCCGCTTGATGTCGCTGTGGGCATCCCACGTGCCCGCGCTGCCGGTGCCGTGATACAACTGGATGAATCGCACGCCCTGTTCGACCATTCGCCGGGCGACGAGACATTGTGTACCGAATTCGCGCGAGTGCTCTTCATCGAGCCCATACATCTTCTGTGTCTGTTCGGTTTCCTGATCGAGTTGCATCAGTTCCGGTACGGAAGTCTGCATGCCGGCCGCCAACTCGTACGACCGGATGCGAGCGAGTAGATCGGGGTCGTCCGGATATTCAATGCCTGCGGCACGATTGAGTTGGCCGATCAGTTTTAGTTGCGCGGCTTGCTCTTCGGCGGTGACGCCGGCTCCGTGGGGCCGGACGAACTGCAGCGGGTTGTCGCGATTGATTGACAGCTTGACGCCGGCGTGCTGAGGACCAAGATAGCTAGCTCCATGTCCAAACTCTCCGCCGCAACAACCGCCGATCGAATCGCCCATCACAATGAACTTCGGCAGCTGCTGGTTTTGCGAACCTAGCCCGTAAGAAACCCAGGCACCCATCGTGGGCTGCGCACCGTCGCGGACATGCATTCCCGTGTGCCAAGTCAGTTGCATGCCATGATTGGGATGCACGGTCCAAAGTGAACGCACGACCGCCAGGTCATCAGCGCACTCACCGATATGCGAAAACCAATCGCCCACCTCGAGGCCGCACTCGCCGTATTTTTGATAGCCGGTGTTGAGCGGCATGATCTCCTTGTGGGGCGGAATGCTCATCCCCTGCCCACTCAAGTTCTTTTCGATTCGTTCCTTGTCGAGAAAGTCTTTGAATGGTGTTTCATCGAACGTCTTGCCCGCGTATTTATTCAACGCCGGCTTGATATCGAAACTTTCCATATGGCTGACGCCACCCGCCAAAAAAATCCAGATTACGGAAGTCGCTTTCGCCGTGGCCTGCTGTTTGTGCCCCTCCGGCGGTGCTTCCGGATCTGCGGTATATCCGTCTTCGTGCAGCAATGCGCCGAGGGCAAGTCCGGTGAAGCCCATGCCGGTATCCGCGAGAAATGTGCGGCGAGTTTTTTGTTGTTCATTCATTTGATCGTCACGAAATCATGGTGATTGAAAAGGGAATGAACGAGGTTTTCGCGGGCGTGCAGGCGCGGGTCCCCTGACGGACGGTCTCCGTCGTTGGAATCCTGAGCATTTGCCGACGACTCGCCGTTAGCCCGGTACGCTTTTTCGCGCGTGGCGAGAAATTCGCGACAAAGCGTCGCTTCGTTCTCACCAGCCGCGCGTGTCAGCACTTGTTCGAACGCCGCTTTAACGAAGGAGTCATCGTCGGCAAAATCTTTCGACAGGCGGCGGGCGAGCCGGCGTGATTGCACGAGCGACAATTTGCTGTTGAACAGCGCCAGTGCCTGATGGGGCACGATGCTGACGTGCCGCTGATAACATTCGGTCGTGTCGGCACCGTCGAATAGCTTCAAAAAATCCATTTGCTTCTCCGGCGATTGGTGGAAATAGAGGCTTCGCCGCGGTGAAGACATGCCGTCGCTGCACGGCAGATCGGGTCCGCCGAGAGTCGTGTCGAGACCGCCGGCTACGAACAGCAAACTGTCGCGGACCGTTTCGGCGTCCATCCGCTGCGCCGGCATCCGCCACAACCAGCGGTTGTCCGGATCGACGGCGAGATTACTCGTGTCGGGCGTTGAAGCGGAACGGTAAGTACGCGACGTGACAATCAGTCGGTGCAGATGTTTCATCGACCACGGTTCTGCCTGCGGTTCCCCATGAATCCATCCATCCTTTTCGGAAAGAACCAGCGACGGCCGTTGTAATTCTGAGGCCAGCCAGTCGAGTAGTTCCGGATGGGTCGGCCCGACGCCATTGAGCCCGAAGTCGAACACCGTGGGCACGAACGTGCGGCCAAAGTGGCGCAGCCAAATGTGATTGACCGCGACGCGTGCGGTTAGCGGATTTTTTGGACCGGCAATCCAGCGGGCCAGGGACAAGCGGCGACCGGACGAAGAACCGTAGCTGCCCGACAAACCTTGATACTTGGGCATCGCCGGCTCGGTCAAATTCTTCTCGGCCGCTTCGACCTGTTTGGTTGCCGTTTCCTGTTTCTTCTCGGCGCCCTCAACCGACTTGGCCAGTTTTTCGTCGTCTTTTTCGCCGGCCGCCGCCAGCTCGATCGCGCCTTTCAATTCGTGCTCGGCTGTGAAACGAGCTTCTTTCGCCGTTGCCAGCGCCAACCGGCGCTGAACTGCTTGGGCGGCGACGGCAAGTTCGTCGTGCCGCTTTTTGTGTAATTCGGCCGCGGCTTCGTCGCCTTTCGGCGGCGGGTTGAGCAGCCTCCAGGAATCCGCCTCCCAGGTTGCGCGATACGAGGTAAGTTCGGCTTTGTTGACTTGGGCCTGCAGTCGCGAATGTTCGATGACCGCTTCCGCCAGCGACAGGTGCGACGGATGCGATTTGTCGAGCCGGGCAAACGTCGCATAAAGCGGAATTGATCCTTCGGGAACCATCGCCGCCTCGTCGGCCAGCGGGTCGATCCGCAGATGGT
This sequence comes from Pirellulales bacterium, assembly GCA_046582885.1. Lineage (GTDB taxonomy): Bacteria > Planctomycetota > Planctomycetia > Pirellulales > UBA7805 > JAYZEI01. The sequence continues at coordinate 18,961 of JAYGDO010000312.1, forward strand.
GAAATTCCGCCGCCGCGTCGATCGTCAGCAATCGCAGTGTGCCCGGATCGGAACTCACTTTGTACGCCTGCTGCAGCAAGTTGTTGACATAAATGTTGACCAGGCCGCTGTGGACGTCGATCCGCAGTACAAATTCTTCGTCGAGCTTGATCGGCAGTTCGCGCGCGTGCTTGTCGTGGAAATGCCGCTCATCGCCATATTCAAAAAAGAAACGCAGTCCGGTTTTTTCCTCGTTCGCGGAAAGCATGACCGCCTCACCACGGCCGCCGTTTTCCGACCGATTGAACATCACGCCGACCAGTCGCCGCGTTCCGCCGGTGATGCGAAGACGCAGGCGAAGCGTGAAATTTGCAGGCGGTTTGTCTATGGCCTCTAAATAACAGTCGCGCGGTTCATCGACGAGCGTTTGAGCGAGATGGCCCCCGCTGAAATTCCACTCGCCGCGTCCCTGCCGCCAGATATCGTCC